>JAYSRO010000431.1:0-25774 GCA_043720995.1 Candidatus Eiseniibacteriota bacterium | reverse complement strand
TCGCGAGAATCTCGGTGATGTGCTGCGTCGCGCGTGGGTAATGCGTGGCGCGCATGATGTTGTGCAGGTCAGCGAAGGCGAGGTAAGCGTTGATGTTGCGCTCGCTCACCGACTCATAGCCGATGCCTTCGCGGTTGGCGCGGTCGATGATCTTATCGTCGACATCGGTGAAGTTGTAGACGTAGGTGACGTCGAAGCCTTTGTGCAGCAGGTAGCGGCGCATCACGTCGCCGGACAGCGAGGCGCGGATGTGACCCACGTGCGGCTTGTCCTGCACCGTCATGCCGCACACGTACATCCCCGCGCGGCCGGCGGTCACCGGAACGAACTCACGCTTCTCGCCCTTCATCGTGTCGTAGATCCGCAGCGCCATGAACTTCTCCTGGTGCGTCGCGCAGCGCTTCAGGCCTGCGCGCCATGTTCCCTCTGCCGCGCGTGGCCCTCGCCGCCGCCCGGAAGCCGCACAGCTTACACCAGCGCGTCGACGGTCTTGCGATCCAGGCGCTTCACCACGGCGATGAGCAGCTTGACCGCCTGGTCGAAATCGCGGCGGTCGATGATGCTGTTGTGGCTGTGGATGTAGCGCGACGGCACGCCCATGGCGATGCTCGGCACGCCCTCGGCGCTGACGTGGAAACGCCCGGCATCGGTGCCACCCCGCTCGACGGACTCGAGCTGGACCTCGATCTTGAGCTTCTTCGCCGTGTCGCGCACGAGATTGAGCAGGCGCGGGTTGGGGATCACCGTGGCGTCGTAGATCTCGATCAGCGGCCCGCCGCCGAGCTTTTCTTCGCCTTCGGCTCCCGGCGTGTCGTGCGCGATGCCGACGTCGAGCGCGAACGCCACATCGGGCTTCACCTTGAATGCGGTCGTCTGGGCGCCGCGCAGCCCGACTTCCTCCTGCACGGTCGCGGCGGCGATCAAGGTGTTCGGCAGCTTGTCCTTGGCCAACGCGCGCATGGTTTCGGTGGCGAGGGCGCAACCGATGCGGTTGTCCCACGCCTTGGCGAGCAACAGGTTCGGGTTCGCCATCACGGTGAACTTGGAGTCCGGCACGATCGAGTCGCCGGGCTGGATATCGAGCTTCTTGCGCACGTCCCAATCGGAGGTGGCGCCCACGTCGATGAACATTTCGCGCAACTCGAGCACCTTGCGGCGGTCTTCATCGCGCAGGTCGTGCGGCGGCTTGGAGCCGACGACGCCCATCACGTCACCCTTGCGCGTGCGGATGATCAGCCGCTGGCCGAGCACGACGTGCCCCCACCAACCGCCCAACCCCAGGAACTTGATGTAGCCTTCCTTGGTGATCGACTTCACCATGAAGCCGACTTCATCGAGGTGCCCGGCCAGCAGCACACGCGGGCCGCCCGCGGCTCCCTTCTTCTCGCAGATGAAGCTGCCCAGCCTGTCCTTGCTGATCTCGCCGTAACCCTTGAGCCGCCGCGCCAGCACGTCGTACACCTCTCCCTCGAAGCCCGATGTGCCATGCGTGTCGACGAGTTCCTTCAAGTACTCGAGTGTGGCGTCCATGATGCGGTCCCCTGTGGAATTCAAGATGCCTGGCGAGTACCGCTACGGCGGGCCGCCCTGGGCTGGCGTCGCCGCCATTCCTCGAGCGCCAGCTCGAGCATGCGCGCGACCAGTTGGTCGTAGTTCAATCCTTGAGCCCGCGCCGCCATCGGCACCAGGCTCGTGGGCGTCATTCCCGGAATCGTGTTCACTTCGAGACACGACGGCTCGTTGTCCGGACTCAACCGAAAGTCCACGCGCGACACCCCGGCGCAATCCAGCGCGCGCGCTGCCTGCACCGCCAATTCCTCAATGTGCCGCGCCAGCGGCGCGGGCAGATCGGCCGGGCAGAAGTACTCGCTCGCGCCGGAGGTGTACTTCGACTCGTAGTCGTAGTGCCCGCTCTTGGGGCGAATCTCGACGATCGGGTAAGGCTCGTCACCCGCCACCGCAACCGTGAGCTCGCGGCCGGGAATGAACTCCTCGACCAGCGCATCGCGACCGAACTCGAATGCGGTCTCGAGCGCCGCCGGCAATTCGCTGGCCTCGTTCACGACCGAGAG
Source organism: Candidatus Eiseniibacteriota bacterium (assembly GCA_043720995.1). Lineage (GTDB taxonomy): Bacteria > Eisenbacteria > RBG-16-71-46 > RBG-16-71-46 > RBG-16-71-46 > JANLWK01. The sequence goes on along the minus strand of JAYSRO010000431.1, from coordinate 23,702 downwards.
GCCCACGGTAGAGCCCTCCTCGTTCGGCTTGACGATCAACGGGAAGCCGCCCATCGCCGCCGCATCGACGGCTTCCGGACGATCCTCGCGCACCAGCTGCCAGCGCGGCGTCGGCACGCCGACGCGCTCGAACACGCGCTTGGACATCGCCTTGTTCATCGCCACGGCACTCGCCATCACGCCCGAGCCCGTATAGGGACGGCCCGTGAGATCGAGCAGCGCCTGGATCGTCCCGTTCTCGCCGGCGCCGCCGTGCAACGCCACGAACACCACGTCCGCCTCGGCCAGTGCCGCCGTGTCGGCGACCGCGGCCACCGAGATCTCAGGCAGGCCGCCGCGCTCGAACGGGCCTTCGAGTTGCGCGGACGCCTTCTCGGCGGCGGCGATCATGCGGCCATCGGCGGCATCGATCGCCACGACGTCATGACCAAGATTGCGCAACGCCTGGGCGATGCCGTGACCCGTGCGCAGTGAAATCTCCCGCTCGGACGAACGGCCTCCCATCAACACGACCACCTTCACGCTGCCCCCTGACCGTTCATGCCCCTGCGGCCTTGCGCAGTCGCGCGACGCACCGCTGCTGTCCCAACGCCATCGCGACGTGCGGCAACTCGGGCCCGTGAGTACGGCCAGTCAACGCGGCGCGCACCGGCTGGAACAGCTCCCGACCTTTGACCCCCAACTGCTTGCCCGTCGCCTGCAGCGTGGATTTAATACCGTCGGGATTCCACTCCGCAAGCGCAGCATAGGCCTCGGCGACGGCGAGGCACACGCATTGCGCGGCGTCCCCCTGCAGCGCCTCGGTTGCAGCGACCTCTGCTTCGAATGTCTCCGACAGGAAGGGCGCCAGCTCCGTCGGCAGCCCCGCCAATGTTTCGATGTTGCCGCGCACCAGCAGCAGCAGGCCTTCCCGCGTGGCCGGATCCAGCGCTGCCGCATCCGCCGGGAGGAATTCGCCAGCCCACTGCCCGAGTTGCGCCCCATCCCCGTGATGGAGGTAGTGCGCGTTGACCCACTTCAACTTGTCCGGGTCGAACACTGATCCACTCTTACCGACGCGATCGAGTGTGAAGGCTTCAAGCAATTCGGGAACCGGCATCAATTCGCGATCGTCTCCCGGGTGGAAGCCCAGCAGCGCCAGGTAACTGATCATCGCCTCGGGCACGTAACCGGCGCGCCGCCAGTCACCGACCGCCACGGCCGCCTCGCCATCCCGCTTGCTCATCTTCGTTCGATCGCGATTGAGAATGAGCGGTACGTGGGCGAACGCAGGCGGAGTCATGCCCAGCGCGGCATAGATCATCAACTGGCGCGGCGTGTTGGCGAGATGCTCCTCGGCGCGGATCACGTGGCTGATGCGCATGGCGGAATCGTCGACGACGCAGGCGAAGTTGTAGGTGGGCAGCCCGTTCGAGCGCAGCAGCACGAAGTCGCCGACCATGCCGGCGGGGAAGCGTACTTCGTCGCGCACCAGGTCGTTGAGCACCCAATCACGATCGGGCACGACGAAGCGCACGCTCGAAGGCCGCCCCTCGCGCTCGCGCGACTGTTGCTCTTCCGCGCTGAGGTGGCGGCAGGTGCCGTCGTAGTGCGGCGGCCGGCCGGCGGCGAGCGCTTTGGCGCGCCGCTCGTCCAGCTCGGCATCGGTGCAGAAGCAGCGGTAGGCGAGCTTCGCCGCGAGCAGTTGATCGGCGGCGGCGCGGTAGTGCTCGAGCCGCTCGCTCTGGCGGTAGGGCCCGAACGGGCCGCCCAGATCGGGCCCCTCGTCCCAGTTCAACCCGAGCCAGCGCAGGTCTTCGAGTACTCCGGCCTCGCTGCTGGACGTCGAACGCTGCACGTCGGTGTCCTCAACGCGCAGCACGAACACTCCCCCGTGCTTGCGCGCGAACAGCCAGTTGAACAGAGCAGTGCGGGCCCCTCCGACATGCAGCCAGCCGGTGGGACTCGGCGCGAAGCGAACACGCACCGGCGGGGTCACGGGACCTCCACGAGTGCGACGGCGCAGGCGGCGATGCCTTCACCGCGGCCGAGTGCGCCCAATCGCTCATTCGTCGTCGCTTTGACCGAGACGCGCGCGGTGTCGATTCCGAGCGCTGCCGCAACGTTCGCGCAGATCGCGGGACGCTGCGGCGCCAGCTTGGGCAACTCGGCGATCAGCGTGGCATCGACATTGATGATGCGCGCGCCGCGCTCGGCGAGCAGCGCGTTGATGCGGCGCAGCAGGTCGAGGCTTGCGGCATCTTTCCAGCGAGCATCCGACGGCGGGAAGTGCGTACCGAGATCGCCCAGTGCCACGGCACCCAGCAGCGCATCGCCGATGGCGTGCAGCAGCACATCGGCGTCACTGTGCCCGTCGAGTCCCCACTCCGACTCAAAGCGCACGCCGCCGATCACCAGCGGACGGCCCGCGGCGATCGGGTGAATGTCGTAACCCAGCCCCACGCGCTGCTCCACTCACACCTCCGTACGGCGCGCAGCGAGCCAGGCATCCGCCAGCTCGAGATCGCGCGGCCGTGTGATCTTGAAGTTCATGGGGTCGCCCACGCTCAATCGCACGCGTAGTCCCAGTGCCTCGACCAGCGCCGCGTCGTCAGTCGCAATTCCGTGCGCCTCGGCATGCGCGCGCTCCAACCAGTCGCGGCGGAACGCCTGGGGCGTTTGCGCACGATACAGCCCGGCGCGCGGAATCGTCCGCTCGATCATCTCGAGCTGCCCGAGCTTGAGCGTGTCTTCAAGCGGCACCGCAGCAATCGCTGCGCCATGCATGGCAGCATCGGCGATGACGCGGCCGATTACTACCGGTGTCACCAACGCACGCGCGCTGTCGTGCACCGCGACCACATCGAACTCGGGCGGCAGCGCCGCGAGCCCGTTCGCCACCGAGTGCTGGCGTTCGCGCCCCCCGGCGACCCACGCCACCACGCGCGAGACGTCGAGTCCCGCGGCGGCGGCATCGACTTTCAAGCGCGCTGCCGTCCCCACGACGACGATCGCCTCGATCGCGGGCGTGCGGCACAGCGCCTCGAGGCTCCAGGTGAACAGGGGGCGGCCCGCGAGCATGACCAGAGCCTTGTCGTCGGCCTGGGCGAGCCGCTCACCGCGGCCGGCGCACAGCAAGATCGCGGCGGCCTTCATGCGACGCGCACCACCTGGCCACCACTCATCCGGACCAACTCTTCGGGGAGCAGGCGGAACAAGGAATTCGGGTGTCCGGCCGCGGCCCACAGTTCAGTGTGCTTGAGCAGATCCTCGTCGATGAACGTCACCATCGGACCCGCGTGACCAATCGGCGGCACGCCGCCAATCGCGAAGCCCGTGTGATCGCGCACGAATGAGGGATCCGCACGGCCGATCGGCTCGCCCAGCAACGCCGCCAGCTTCGCCTCGTCCGCGCGATTCGAGCCGCTCGTCAGCACCAGCACGCCGCGGCCGGTGTTCGCGGCGCGGAAGATCAATGACTTGACGATCTGCCCCACTTCGCACCCCGCCTCCCGCGCCGCATCGGCCGCGGTGCGCACCGGGATAGCGAGCTCGAACACGGTGTTGGCGAAGCCGAGGCGGCGCAATTCATCCTGCACACGCTGGGCGCTGGCGCTCAAGACGGGCTTGGGGTCGAGGCTCACGAACGCGCCTCCTCTTCTTCTTCCGCCGCGGGCGCCGACGAGACGCGCTCACCCAGCAGCGCGTCGATCGCTTCACGCAGCGTCGCAACCGGCACGATCTCGAGCCCCAGTCCGCGCGCTTCGTCGGCCTGCGAGGCGGGCACTCCGGCGCGGATGAAGCCAATCTGCGCGGCCTCGCGCACGCGCGACTCGAGGCGTGACACACGGCGCAGTTCGCCCGACAACGACACCTCGCCCACGAGCAACGTGCCCTCGAGCACGGGCCGCGAGCGGAACGACGAAGCCGCCGCCATGGCGACGCCCAGATCGGAGCCCGGCTCATCGAGCCTGATTCCGCCCGTGACCGTGACGAACACATCGTGCCGCCCGAGCCGCAATCCCACGCGACGTTCGAGTACCGCGAGCAGCACCGCAAGACGGCGCTGGTCGAAGCCGTTGGTGACGCGCTGCGGGGTCGCATAGAAGGAGGTCGAAACCAGCGCCTGCACCTCGACCAGCAGTGGGCGCGAACCCTCGAGGCTGGCCACGACCGCCGAACCCGGCTCACGGCGCGCCGACTCCGACAGGAACGCCAGCGAAGGATTGGAGATCTCGCGCAGGCCGGCGTCGGTCATCTCGAACACGCCGAGTTCATTGGTCGAGCCGAAGCGGTTCTTCGCCGCGCGCAGCACGCGGTAGTGCTGGTAGCGCTCGCCCTCGAGGTACAGCACGGCATCCACCATGTGCTCGAGCACGCGGGGGCCCGCCACGGCGCCGTCCTTGGTGACGTGCCCGACCAAGAACACCGTGGTGCCGGTCGACTTGGCGAAGCGCAACAGCACGAGGCCGCACTCGCGCACCTGCGAAACGGAGCCCGGCGCGCCCTCGACATCGCCGCGCGACATGGTCTGGATCGAGTCCACAATCAACACGCTCTGCGGCAGCGCCGTCGCCGCTTCGAGTACCGCATCGAGATCGGTCTCGCACAGGATCATCAGCCCGGGCGGCACCGGCCCCAGACGGCCGGCGCGCAAACAGATCTGCTGCTCGCTCTCTTCGCCCGCGATCATCAACACGGGCGTGCCGGCGTTGCACAGCGCGAACGCCATCTGAAGCGTCAGCGTGCTCTTGCCGATTCCGGGATCGCCACCGATCAGGATGAGCGAGCCGGGCACGATGCCGCCGCCGAGCACGCGATCGATCTCCACCATGCCGCACGAAGAGCGCTCGAACGACGCGGTATCGACACTCGCCAGCGCGCGCGGGCTTGCCGGGGCATTCGCATTCGCGGTGCTGGCCACCCAGCGGCCCCGACCGGCCGAAGCCTTGGTCGCGGCGGCCGCGGCGGGCGCTTCGCTTGCGGTGTTCCACTCGCCGCATGCCGGGCAGCGCCCGAACCAGCGCGCCGTCTCATGCCCACACTTGCTGCAGAAGAAATGTTGCGCAGTCTTCTTCGCCATCTTGATCCTTGCGCGGGAGCGGTGTGCGGCGCTAAAAAACACTCACTTTGAAATACCGCTTCGGGTTCTTCTTGATGTCTTCAATCAGTTCCTTGAGCGCGACGACGGAACTGTTCAACTCATCATAGAGCCGCTGGTCGTTCACCAGCTTGCCGATCGTGCCATCGCCGTTGTTGACGTGGTTCGCGAGCCCCTGCACCGTGACGCGCAGGGAATCGAGCCGGCCGGACAGCTTGTCCATGTTCTCCGCGGCCGCCGAAAAATGATCGAGCGCCTTGCGCAGCTCGGCCTCGCGATCGGTGGTGAGCGAGCGCGCCGTCCCGGAGGCGTCGGAGAAGTTCTTCATGGTTGTCGTCAGCTGCACGCGGTTTTCGACGACCATCTCGCGCAGTTCGTGGCTCGTCGAGGCGAAGTCCTTGACCGCCGCGGCCAATTGGCCGTCACGATTCAGCGAGCGTGTCACATCGCGCAACTCGGTCGCGAGTGCGGTGACCGCATCGACGGTTTCGCCCACGTGACTCATGACCTCGGACATGCCGGGCTCGTAGAAGCCGATCACGGTGTCGCCCTTGGCGTAGGTGCCGCCTGTGGGGTGGAGCTCCACGCCGATGACCTTCTCGCCCATCATGCCGACGTCGCGGATCGACACGCGGCAATCGCGTGTCAACGGCACGTCGTTCGCGAGCTCCAGCTCGACCACCACGCGGTCACCGGCCAGCCGCATGTTGTTGACCTGGCCCTTGCGCATGCCGTTGACCTGGACCTCGTCGCTCGCCGCGAGCCCGCCGGTCGTGGGAAACGACACGAGGTAGATGCTCTTCTTCTCGTGCAGCGACATCTCCTTCAGCCAGATGACGCCGAAGATCATGACGAGCACGGCGCTCAGCACGGTGATGCCGACCTTGAATTCGGCGCCGCGGCTCACGATCGTACCCCGCTAAATCGGTTGAATCGGTCCGTCACTCGTCCCCTCCATGAATTGGCGCACCACCGGATCCTTGCTCGTCTGCATCTCGTCCGGAGTGCCCTCGGCGACGATGTGCCCATCGAGCAGCATCGCCAGCCGGTCGCCCACTTTGAATGCGCTTCTCAAATCGTGCGTCACCACAACCGAGGTGACGTTCATACGCTTTTGCAGGCTGCGGATCAGCTGGTCGATGACATCCGACATGATCGGGTCCAAGCCTGTCGTCGGCTCATCGTACAGGATGAACTGGGGATCCATGGCGATCGCCCGGGCCAGCCCCACCCGCTTGCGCATACCGCCCGACAAGGATGAGGGGCGCATGGTCTCGATGTTCTTGAGCCCCACCCACTCAAGCCGCTCGGTGACGCGCTGCTGGATATCCGGCTCCGACATGTCGGTGTGCTCGCGCAAGGCCAGCGCCACGTTCTCGCCCACGTTCATCGAATCGAACAACGCCGCGCCCTGGAACAGCATGCCGAAGCGCCGGCGGATCACGTTCATCTCGCTCTCGCGCAGGCCTACCAGTTCCTCGCCGTCAATCTGGATCGAGCCGGCATCGGGACGCATCAGCCCGATGACGTGCTTGAGCAGGACACTCTTGCCCGTACCGCTGGGACCCAGCACGACGACGGACTCGCCGGTGCGGATCTCGAGATCCACGCCATCGAGCACGTTGCGCGTGCCCAGCCGCTTCCTCAACCCCTTGATCGAGATCAATGCGGATCCGTGAAGACGATGCGGAACAGCACGTTGGCCAGCAGGTAGTCGCTGATCAGCACGAGCACGCAGGAGGCGACGACGGCGCGCGTCGTGGCGTTGCCCACCCCCTCGGCGCCGCCTTCGGTGCGGAATCCGTAGAAGCAACCCATCGTGCCGATAAAGCCGCCGAAGAACACCGCCTTGATCAACCCCGAGACCAGGTCCTTCATGTAGAAGAAGTCCTTGAGCGAATTGACGTAGGCGGGCGGCGTCATGCCCAGCGTCATGACCGCCACGATAAAGCCACCAAAGATGGCGATGGCATCGGAAAACACCGTCATCACCGGCAACATCACCGTCGCCGCAATCAGGCGCGGTATGATCAGGTAGCGGACGGGGTTGACGCCCATCGCGCGCATGGCGTCGATCTGCTCGGTCACCTTCATGCTGCCGAGCTCGGCGGCGATCGCGGCGCCCACGCGGCCGCCGACCACGAGTGCGGTGAGCACGGGCCCCAGCTCGATGATGACCGAGCGCAGGATCACCGAGCCGAGAAACTTCAGCGGCACGACGGTCGAGAACTGGTAGGCCGCCTGCACCGCGGCGACGGCGCCGGTGAACAGGCTGATCACCACCACGAGCCCGAGCGAGCCGACACCGATGCGGTCCATCTGCTCGAAGATCAGTCGCGCACTGGGTAGCCGGCCCAGCGACTTGATGATGTCCCACAACATGAGCGAGACGCGGCCGACTTCACCGACGCCATCGATCACGCGCGCGCCGACGTAGCGCACGCCACCGCTGACGCTGGGTGCTCCGGCGCTCACGCGGGAACGCCCCGGGTGATCAAAGGGCGCCGGACGTGCGAGAAAGGGCTAGAAACCGGACGTTCCGAGCGGTGCATCAGGCTGGGTCTCACCTTCCATGGTCTCGCGAAACTTCACGAACTTGGTGTACTCGTGCAGGAACGTAAGCGGGATATCGCCGGTCGGGCCGTTACGCTGCTTGGCGATGATGATCTCGGCCTTGCCGCGCAACGAAGGGTCATCGCGCTTGTACATCTCTTCGCGGAACACGAACATCACGAGATCGGCGTCCTGCTCGAGCGCTCCCGACTCGCGCAGGTCCGACAGCTGCGGCGTGCGGTCTTTGCCCGTGCGTTGCTCGACCGCGCGCGACAACTGCGACAGCGCGATCACCGGCACGTCGAGTTCCTTGGCGAGTGCCTTGAGCGAACGCGAGATCTGGGAGATTTCCTGGACGCGGTTTTCCTTGGTGCCCGAGCCTGAGATCAGCTGCAGGTAGTCGATCAACACCATGTCGAGCTTGCCTTCTGACTTGAGCCGCCGGCACTTGGCGCGGATCTCGAGCACGGTCGGGGACGCGGTGTCGTCGATCAGGATCGGCGCCTTGTACAGCGGGCCCGAATAGCGCGTGAGCTTCTGGTACTCGGCGCTGCTCAAACGTCCCGAACGCACGCGATACAGCGGCACCTCGGTCTGCGAGCACAACAAGCGCAACGCCAGCTGCTCCTTGCTCATTTCGAGTGACAGCACCGCGACCGGATGGTTGAAGCGGATCGCGGCATTCTCGGCGATGTTCAGCGCGAACGAGGTCTTACCCATCGAGGGACGCCCGGCGATGATGATCAGGTCGCCGCGCTGGAAGCCTGCCGTCTTGGCGTCGAGCTCCTCGTAGCCCGAGGGCACGCCGGTCAGGAACGCCGCATCGCCCTGGTTGCGCTCGATCAACTCTTCGACGTGCTTCACCGTCGCCATCATCAGGTCCTTCATGGTGAAGAACCCCTGGCGCACGCGGTTGTCGGTGATCTCGAAGATGCGCTGCTCGGCGCGGTCGAGGATCACGGTGGTTTCGTCGTTCGCCGCGAAGCACTCCTGCGAGATCTCGCGCGAGGCATGGATCAACGAGCGCAGCAGCGCCTTCTCACGGATGATCTTGAGGTGCTGGTCGAGATTGGCGGCGGTGACGCCGTACTCGGCGATCTGCGTGAGCGCCGCGGGGCCGCCCACCATCTCGAGCTCGCCACGCTTGCGCAGCTCTTCCGACAGCGTGACGATGTCCGACTTCTCGTTGCGGTTGTAGAGCGCGATGATGGCGTTGAAGATCTTCTGGTGCGACGTGCGGTAGAACACGCTGGCGTCGACCTGCTCGACCGCGCGCCCGACCACGTCGTGGTCGAACAGCAGCGAGGCGAGCACGGTGCGCTCGGCTTCGAGCGCCTGCGGCGGAACGGGACCCTGCGAGGAGTCCAGCGCGCCCGAGAGGATTTCGGTCATAGCGGCGTTCCTTGAATGGGGATGCGATTCACGCCCGCGGGTGGCAAAGGACCACTTAGTCGGCCAGGTACTCGCGCGCCAGCAGCTGCATGTCTTCCCACACCGGCCGTTTGTAGGTCGGGTTCCTGAGGCACGCCGCCGGGTGATAAGTGACGATCAACTTAGAACCTTGGTAGTCGTATGTTTGTCCACGCAATGACATGATCGTGCCCTTGAGACCGAGCAGCAACTCCGCGGCAAACTTGCCGAGGCAGCAGATCACGCGGGGCTTGAGCACTTCGAGCTGGCGCTTCAAGTAGGGGGCGCACTGCTCGACCTCGTGCGGGAGCGGGTTGCGATTCTCGGGTGGCCGGCACTTGAGCACATTGCAGATGTAGACCGTCTCCCGTGACAAGGTCATGCCCGGGATCAACTTGGCGTCGTCCATCGCCTGGATGATCCGCGTCAGCAGCTGACCCGCGCGGCCCACGAACGGCTCGCCCAGGCGATCCTCGTCCGCCCCGGGCGCCTCGCCCACGAACACGATGCCGCCCCGCGCGGACCCAACGCCGGGCACCGTGTTCGCGCGCGTCTCGCACAGGCCGCACTTGCGGCAGTCGTGGATCTCACTTGCAACCTGCGTCAGCACGGGGAGTGAAGCGGTGTAGATCTGCTCACGCGCGTCCCAACCGTGGGGGTGGTAACCGATGATGGCGGGTGCGGCCGCGGCAGGCGTCTCGACCGGTCGCGCGACTGCGGGCACTGCAACCGCTGCGGGTGCGGCGGGCGCCTCCGCCAAAGCCACTGCTGGCGTGGCCGGGAGCGCGGCGGCCGCAGCCACGCGCGCCAGAGCAGCACTCGCCGCGCGCAGTCGCGCCTCACCGTGCGCGTCGCGCGCCAGGATCTCGCCCATGCCACGCGAGTCCTCGCGCTGCAGCACGCGGCGCGCGCCGCGCGCGATACTCGCCAATTCCGCCCGGGCGGCTTCGTCGCTCATCGTGTCTTCCTCGCTCCGCGCTTGGCGGTGCTCTTGTTCGTCACGCCCCGCTTCGTTGAGCCCTTCTGCTTCGCGACTGCCTCCGTCGCCGCAGGTTTCGCCAGCAACGCAATCGCCCGATCCAGCAGCCGTTCGGCCACTTCACGCTTGGGCAGCACTGGCAGGCGCAGCTCGACACGCGCCTCGACCAGCGTCACGCGGTTTGTGTCGCCGCCCAGCGCTTCCGCGGGGCTGTTCAGCACAATCAGGTCGGCGTTCTTCGCGAGGCGCTTCTTCCGCGCGTGCTCGAGCCCGCGCGAAGTCTCGAGCGCGAAGCCAATCACCACTTGCCCTGCCCGCTTGCGCGCCCCGATCGCCGCCAGGATGTCGGTGGTCGGCTCGAGCGTCAGCGTCATGGCGCCATCGCCACGCTTCAACTTGTCGCCCGACACGCGCGCGGGCCGGTAGTCGGCCACCGCCGCCGCCATGACCACCAGGTTCGCGCGACCCGCCGCGCTCAGCAGCGCCTGCTCCAATTCGGCGGCGGTGGTCACGCGCACGAGCGTCACGCCTTCGGGCGCATCGATGCTTGCGGGCCCCGTGACCAGCGTGACGTCGGCGCCGCGGTCGCGCGCCGCCTCCGCGATTGCGTAGCCCATGCGCCCGCTCGAGCGATTGGTCAGCACGCGCACGGGATCCAGTGGTTCCTCGGTGCGCCCTGCCCCTACCAGCACGCGCACGCCCTGCATGCTGGTGCGCTGGACCAGGACTGAGTCGATCGCATCGACGATGACGTCTGTCGCGGCCAGGCGACCCGGCCCTTCGAGCCCCGATGCGAGTGCCCCCGACTCGGGCTCCACGATTCGCGCGCCGCGATTGCGCAACACGCGCACGTTGGCCTGCGTCGCCGCATGGCGCCACATCGCCGAATCCATCGCCGGGCAGATCACCAAGGGCGCCCGGCAGGCGAGTGCGGTGGCGCTCAAGGCATCCGGTGCTTCTCCGTGGACCATGCGCGCCATCAAGTCCGCGGTCGCGGGCGCAATCACCATGACATCGGCCGCCTCCGCGAGATCGATGTGCTCGACCTTGCCGCGGATCTTCTTCTGCGCCGCCTCGCCCACCTCGAAGCCGGGGTTCTGGTTACCCCACAGGCCTTCGACCACCGGATTGCCGGACAACGTCTGCAGCGTCAGCGGTGTCACGAACTCTCGCGCCGCGGCGGACATCACGACAACGACCGAGGCTCCCCTGGCCCGCAGCGCACGAACCAGCTCGCAGCTCTTGTAGGCCGCGATGCCACCGGAAACCCCCAGGACGATCGTGCGCCCGCGCAGCATGGCCGGCTACTTCGCGTTTTCGTCGTATTCGAACGGCACTTCGCCACGAATGGTGCGCTCGAGTGCCGTGGCCGTCGCCTTGCCGATCACGACTTCACCGGTGCGGCGCGACCACTCGTTCAGCCGGCGCGCTTCGCGGGCCGCGATGATCGACAGCTCGTACTTGTTCCGGCCGTGCGGCGGGATGAGTGAAGAGAGCTTGGTCATGACTGTTCCCCATTCTGCTTTGAGAGGTCCGGCGTGAGCCGGTGTTACGCGACGTCCGTCCGCATGCGCTTCACACGCGAGCGTTCCGCGTCCACGATCGCGATCAGGCGTGCGGCTGCCGTCTCGACATCGTCATTGACGATCACATAGTCGTAGTGCACGTACTGCGCCATCTCGCCCGGCGCATTGGCGAGCCGGACTTCGATCACTTGAGGGCTGTCCGTGCCGCGCCCCACCAAGCGCTCGCGCAACGACTCGAGCGACGGCGGGTAGATGAACACCGACACGGCATCCGGCCGCGCCCGGCGCACGCTGGCGCCGCCCTGCACGTCGACGTCCAGCACCACGACGCGATTCTGCTGCACGCCCTCGTCCACGAAACGGGACGGTGTCCCGTAGAACTTGCCATGGACTTCCGCCCACTCGAGGAAGTGGCCTTCCGCGATACGGCGTTCGAACTCATCGCCGGAGACAAACTCGTACTGCACGCCCTCGTCCTCGCCCTCGCGCCGCGGGCGCGTCGTGGACGACACCGAGAACCGGCATTCCGGCCGCGCCTTCATCAGGCGCTCGACCAGCGTCCCCTTGCCCGCGCCCGAAGGCCCGGTGACCACGAACACCAGTCCGCCCGGAGTGAACCGCACCGTCGCAGCGTCATCGCGCGTGGAGGGCATGGCGTTAGCGCTCACTCGACGTTCTGCACTTGTTCGCGCAGGCGTTCGATTTCTTCCTTGATCACGATCACTCCGCGCGTCGTGTCGACGTCGTTGGACTTGGAGCCGATAGTGTTCGCTTCGCGATTCATTTCCTGCAGCAGGAAGTTCAGCTTGCGGCCGGCGAGTTCGGTGCCTTCGATGAGCGAACGGAACTGGTCGAGGTGGGCCGCGAGACGCACGCATTCTTCCGTCGTGTCGAGCCGGTCCGCCAGCAGCGCCACTTCCTGCGCGATGCGGATCGGGTCGATCTCGACGTCATCGAGCAAGGGCTGCAGCCGGTTCATCATGCGCACCTTGGCCTCGAGCGGCTTGAGCGGGCCGCGTGCCGACACCAGGTCGAGCTGCGCGCGCACCAGCTTGAGCCGGTGTTCGAAGTCGCGCGCCAACGCCTGGCCTTCGCGCGCCTTCATCGCTTCCATGTTGTCGCACGAGCCGAGGATCACTTCCTTGAGCAAGCTCCACGTGTCCTCGTCGGACATCGTGCTGTGCTCCCAGGTAAACAGGTCCGGAAGTGCTGCGAGCGCATGCACGTCGATCGCCGTGTCGATGTTGTAGCGCTGGCGGAGCTGCTGCAGCAGGGCGACGTAGCGGTCGGCGACTGCTTCGTTGAGCTTGAGCATTTCGCCCGCTTCACCCGCGCCCGCCCAGGTGATGGACAGGTTGAACTTGCCGCGCGAATAGCGTTCCTGCACGAGCTGGCGAATCTGGTCCTCGAACGCCGCGACCTGCCGCGGCGCGCGTACCGAGACTTCGCAATAGCGGTGGTTCACCGAGCGAATCTCGCCCGTCACGCGCTGGCCGTTGCGTTCGACCTCGATCGAACCGTAACCGGTCATGCTCCGAATCATTCGGTCCTCCAGCGGGCGCTCAAGGCGGGGCGGCGCGCAAGGCTCTCGCAGCAGGGCGGTTGGCGTGCCAACCGTCCCCGAGCCGGCCTGGGCGACTCCCTCATGAGAAAGGCAGGGGGCATCAGGAAAACGGGCTCGAGAGCCCCGCGAAAACGCGGGTGAACAGGGAAGTTAGGCCACTGGCCGGGCCGCGTCAACGCCGCCGCGCGGAGCGATTAGTGGCGTAACGAGTTACGCCGTCCGGGCAGCGCGGAGCGAGTTGTCTGCAGGATCTACATCAGAGCGTGTGGAGGAATCCGCAGGCCGCCCCGTCCTTACCCAAACAACCGCGCCAGTCCGAACGCCGCGGCCGCCGCGATTCCGCCCACGAGCACGGTCTGCCCCGCGCTCTTCCAGGGACGGGCACCGGTGAAATGGCCCTTCGCCCAGCCGAACACGGCGAGCGCCACCAGCGTCATGGTAACCGAGGGCAGCAGCCCGTCCTGCGCGGAGCGAACGAAGAAATACGGCGACAACGGCACGAGGCCGCCGGCCATGTAGGCGAAGGCGATGGTCAGGGCACTGGTCAGCGCGCGCTTGGGGTCGGGCTCCTCGAGCCCGAGTTCGAACTTCATCATGAAGTCGACCCAGGCTTTGGGCTTGGCTTCGAACACGCGCAGCACCGGCGCGATCTCGGCGTCAGTGAGCCCATAGCCGCGAAACACCTCGGCGACTTCCTCGCGCTCGGCGACGGGCTGGAGCTTGACCTCTTCGTACTCGCGCTTGAGTTCGCTGGCGAAGTGCTCGGCGTCGCTGCGGGCGGCGAGGTAGCCCCCGAGGCCCATGGCGATCGAGCCCGCGGCAATCTCGGCGAGCCCTGCGGTGACGACGATCTTCGAGGCCGCGACGGCACCGGTGAGCCCTGCGGCGAGCGCGAAGGGGACCGTCAGTCCGTCCGACATGCCGATGACGACGTCGCGAACGGATTCACCGGCGGTGAAGTGTTGCTCGGCATGAGGAGTCTGCGGCATGGGGCACCTCCCTTGTTGCGGTGAATGCTGGGGACAGCTCAGCGCTTTGCTCGCGGCGCGTCAACCGCCTTGTCCGCCACGGCGATCCCGCCTAGGTTTTGTGCTGCATGAGCGAACCCGAAGCGACCCCGCCCACTGAGTTGTTGATCGAACGCGCCGAGGCGCTGTTGCGCGCGTTGGGGCGGCTGCGCCAGCGCTTGGAGCGCAAGTACGAAGCGATCACGCGCGACATGGCTGAAGCCGAGGAGGGCAGCGCGCAGCGCCGGGCGGGCGAGGCATTGCTGACCTACCTGCACGAAGTGCCCAAGCGCGCCGCGCGGGTGTCGCTCAGCGACCCCGCGGATCCCACGCGCAAGATCGAGATCGCGCTCGACCCGGCGTTGACGCCGCAGGCCAATGCCGCGCGTTACTTCAAGCGCGCCGCCAAGTTCGAGCGCGCGCTCGAAGAGGTGCCGCTGCGACTGAAGGCGACGCAAACCGAGATCGACGAGGCCGCATCGTTTATCACACGCATCACGGATGCGCTCGCGGCGGAAGGTGAGTGGGACGGCGTGCGAACGCGCCGCGTCAGCCGCCTGGCCGACGCGGCTTACGCGCACCTGCCCCCGGTGCTCAAACGCGAAGTCCCCGATGGCCGCGCCGTCGCCCCCACCGCCGACGCTGAAGCGCCGGGCGGGCCGCTGGTGCACGCCCCTTCGAAGCGCCGCGAGCCGGTAGTGCCGGCGCGATTGCAGCCGCGGCGGCTGAAGACCGACGAAGGCTGGGACGTGCTGATCGGCCGCAGCAACGAAGGCAACGACTACGTAACGCACTCGCTCGCGAGACCCGAGGACTACTGGTTCCACGTGCACGGCTGTCCCGGCTCGCACGTCGTGTTGCGCCGCGGCAAGGGCAAGAACGAACCTTCGAAACAAACGCTCGAGCAGGTGGCGACGTGGGCGGCGTTCTATTCGCAGGCGCGCTCGGCGGGCAAGGTGCCGGTGATCTGGACGCTCAAGAAGTATGTGCGCCGCCCGCGCAAGGCCCCGGCAGGACTCGCGACGTGCGAGCGCGAAAAGATGCTGATGGTGCGCCCCGTCGAGCCGCCGCGCTCATCGCTTGCGGACAATGTCGACAGCCCGACGGACGACTGAGTCCGCGACTCAACGAGGAGGTTGAAGATGGCCGCAGCGAAGAAGTCGACGACCCGCAAGACCGCGAAGAAAGCAACGGCCCCGCGCAAGCCCGCAGCGAAGCGCACGACGTCTCGCTCGTCGGCTCCGCGCACCGCGGCCCCCGCCGCCGCCGGCCAGGCCGCCGTGTTCGCGGCGCTGTGCGCGATCCTGAGGCGCCAAACGAAGGGCTGGCTCATCTCGCAGGAGGGCCCGCGAGGCATGCAGGTCTTGACCAAACAGGAGTTCGGCGGGAAACAGTTCTGGCTCGCAGGGGTGCGCTGGGGCAAGAGCTATGCGAGCTTCCTGATGATCTCCGTATACATGTTCCCGGACCTGCTCAAGAACATCTCGCCCGAGTTGCGCAAGCGGATGCAGGGGAAGTCCTGCTTCAACTTCCGTGACGCCGACCCCGTACTGATGCGCGAGTTGGAAGCGCTCACGAAGGCGGGATTCGCGCGCGTGAAACGGGATGGCCCCGCGATGCTCAAGAAGTACGGGAAGGCTTAGTCGAGCGTTTTGGGGATCGCGGCGGTCAGGTTCTCAGGTGCCGCATCGGTGATGACGACGTTGTCCTCGATGCGAATCCCGCCGAAGCTGAACATGGCCTCGACGCGATCCCACACCACCACATCCTTGTACTTCTCGCGGTGATCGCGGTTGTTGATCAGCGCAGGGATGAAGTAGAGCCCCGGTTCGACCGTGATGGCATAGCCCTTCTGCAGCGGCAGGTCGGCGCGCAGGTTGGTGAGGCCGGGCCGCTTGCTCGGTGCCCTCCCCGGCTCACGGCCACTCGCATCGCGCACGCCGAGCCCCACAAGATGGCCGAGACCGTGCGGGAAGAACAGCGTGTGCGCGTCGGTCTCGACGAGCGTCTGGGGATTGCCCTTCATGAAGCCGAGCGCCACCAATCCGGCGACGATGCCTACGGCCGCTTCGAGGTGCACGTCCAGCCACTCGCGGCCCACGGTGCAACGGCTGATGGCGCGCTGCTCGATCGCCAGCACGAGGCTGTAGAGATCGCGGAACATCGCATCATCGCCGCCGGGCGCGCGATAGGTGCGCGTGACGTCGCTGACGTAGCGGTTGATGGCCACGCCGGCATCGATCAGCACGAGTTCGCCGGGTTGGACCATGCGCTCGGTGGGCATGAAGTGCAGCACCGCCGAGTTCGGCCCCGAGGCGACGATCGAGTCGTAGGCGACACGATCGGCACCTGCGCGCATGAACGCCGCTTCCATCTCGGCGCGAATCTGCCGCTCGGTGACACCACCCTTGATGAACTGCTTCGCCGCCGCGTAACCCGGCATCGTCGCGGCCGCGGCGGCACGCATCCGATCGATCTCGACCTCGTCCTTCGGCCGGCGCCCATGCAGCAGCGCCTGGCCGACCTCGGTGGCGCGCGCCGCGTCCCCCTGCACACCGGGGATCGCGCAGCCGAGTGCCACGATCGCGCGGCCACGACGTTCGGCGAGCCAGCCGGCGAACCCTGACATGGACGTGCCAGGGATGTCGGCCTTGCCCTCCCACACGCGCTCCGCCGTCGTGACGTCGGGAACAAAATCGACCCAGCCGGACTTAGGGTCATAGGCGATGACCCCGCCGGGGATCTCGCGATCGGTCAGGTAGAAGTAATCCGAGTGGGCGATGTAAGGGTAAGTCTGGTCCGCGCCACCGGGAATCCCGATCGGCCCGCCCGCACCGACCAACAGCACTTCGTCATTCAAGTTCAAGGCGGCAGCCACGCGCTCGCGACGTCGATCCAGGAAGTTCGTCATGCACTGAATTTAGCGAGGACGGATGCGCGGAGCAACGTCTTCAATTACACTTCGGCCCTCCCCAAACTTGAAGGAGGCGCCATGAAGCGAATCACCGTGTTGCTGATGTTCGCCGCGCTGCTTGCAATGTCGGCGGGCTGCAAGGAGTCCCTGACTCCGATCAAGACGCTGCTCGACGATCCTGGCCAGTACGACCACAAGATCGTGCGCGTGGCGGGCAAGGTGACAAACTCCATCAGCGTGCTCGGCTACGGCGGTTACCGCATCGATGACGGCACGGGCACGCTGACGATCGTCACCAAGACCAATGGCGCCCCGCGCGAAGGCGCCGAAGTGGGCGTCGAAGGCGAATTTCGCAGCGGCTTCACGTTGGCGACTGAAACCGTCGCGGCGATCATCGAAAAACGCAGGATGTCCCCGTAGCCTGAGCTGTGCGTCCCGGCCGCCATCCGAGGAACGAAGCAATGACCATCTTGACGCTGCTGCTGAGCCTGCTCCTGAGCGTAGTTCCCGCATCCCGTTCGAAGGCCGCTCCGGCGGCTAAGCCGGCGGCCGCAACGCATGCGATCGAGGTGGTCACCCTCGGCGGCGGTTGCTTCTGGTGCACCGAAGCGGTGCTCGAGGACTTGAAGGGCGTCGAGAAGATCGAGTCGGGGTTCTCGGGCGGCACGGTCGCGAACCCCAGCTACGAACAGGTCAGCAGCGGCACGACCGGACATGCGGAAGTGAGCGAGATCACGTTCGATCCAAAGGTGATCTCGCTCAAGGACCTGCTCGAGGTGTTCTTCACCCTGCACGACCCGACGACATTGAACCGTCAGGGTTACGACGCGGGGACGCAGTACCGTTCGGTGATCTTCTATCGCAACGACGCCCAGAAGGCCGTGGCGCTGCAGGCCATCAAGGACATCACCGCGAAGAAGGTGTGGGCGAACAAGATCGTCACCCAGGTGGCGCCGTTCAAGGCGTTCTACAAGGCCGAGGACTACCACCAAGAGTACTTCAAGCGGAACGGTAGTGAGCCCTACTGCCAGAACATCATCGCGCCAAAGGTCGCCAAGTTGCGCGCGCACTTCTTGAGCCGGTTGAAGACGCAGTAGCGGTCTATTGGAACGCGGGCCGCGACCTGCTGGGACGATTCAACACGCGCTAGCCGAGCCGCGGCCCCTTGCGGCGCTCGTCGCCATTGCGCGCGGTCCAGCCGAGGCGATCGCTGTACTCGAGCAGCGGCACTCCCCACTTGCGGCTGACGCCTGCGATGTCCTTGAAGCCGGCGACCGTCAGCGCGGGCGCGTTGACGAAGTACGCGGCGATGCGGCCGCGCAATTCCTCCGACTGTCGCGTGGTGATCGTGTAGTCCTGGTTCACGCGGACCACGCGGCCGAGGAACAGCCCGAGCGAGGCGATCTCCCCCGCCTCGGGCCCAAGCTTCGCCGACCAGACAGGCACCTCCGGGACACCGAAGCCATTCGCCTCGAGCTCGGCCTCGAGCCGTTCGAGAGCCTGCAGCATCGCGGGCGGTGGTTCCCACGGTGAATCGCCGGGACGCACGCGCTCGCCACGCTGCTCGATCGCGCCATCGCGCAGCAGCGCGTCGAACGCGGCGTCGAACAGTGCGGCATCGATCGTCGACTTGAGCCCGCTCTTGAGCTCACCCTTGGGGATTCCGAATCGCGCGGGCAGTCGCCCCGCAAACTCCGCGACCTGTTGCTCGATCGCGCCACGCGCTTCTTGCCAGCGCGCGGGCGCCAGCCAGCGTCCCGCCGCCGGGTGCTCGACGAGTGCGGCAGCATGCAGGCGTGTGAGTGCTTCGAGCACAACGGCCTCCGGCTCGGACAACCCCTGCGCGAGGACCGCCGTCGGCTGCAGCTTCGCCTCAGCAGCGAGGCGTTGAACCAACCGCGCCTCGAGTGATCCCGTCTCGAACACCGCGAGCTGCTCGACACCACCGCCACGCCGCCGCTTGCCCGCCACCGGGTCAATCACGCTGCCCCCGCCCACCGTGCGCGAAGGCGAGTAGGCACGTATCACGAAGCGGTCCCCACGTTGCGCCAGCGTCGGATGCTCGAGCCGCAGCTGCGCCAGCGCGCTATCGCCCGGCGCCACTTCGTCCGCATCGAGCAGCACGAGGCGGCCGATGATCTCACTCGCACCGAGATGGAAGCGCACGCGCACATTGCGCTGCCACGCTTTCGGCATGTCGGCGAGCAACTCGAATCGAACATCGAGCGTGCTCGACGCGCGTAGCGACTCGGGCGCCATGACCCAGTCGCCGCGGCTCACGTCGTCGCGATCGACGGCATGCAGCGCGAGCGCCACGCGTTGGCCGGCGTGCGCCTCATCGACCGTCTTGCCGTGCACCTGCACGCGCCGCACGCGCGTGGCGATCCCCATGGGCGCCAGCTCGATCGCATCACCGGTGCGCACACGACCGCGCCACAACGTTCCCGTGACCACGGTGCCGAACCCATCCACGCTGAACACGCGGTCGACCGGCAGGCGTGCCGGCTCATCGAGCGAGCGCGCGGGAAGTTCGGCGAGCTGGCGGTCGAGCTCCGCGAGCAACTCGGGCTGGCCGGCGCCCGTCACCGCCGAGAATTCGGCGAGCGGCGCCTCGGCGAGCAGGGTGTCCTTGAGCAACGCGCGCACGTCACGCTTCACCAACTCGAGCCACTCACGCTCGACCAGGTCGCACTTGCTCAGCACGATGATGCCCCGCGTGATCCCGAGCAGCTTAACGATCGCCAGGTGCTCGCGCGTCTGCGGCATCACGCCCTCGTCCGCAGCGATCACCAGCAGCACGAGATCGATGCCGCCCACACCGCTCAGCATGTTCTTGACGAAGCGCTCGTGCCCCGGCACGTCGACCATGCCGACCTGCACGCCCGCCGGTGTGACGAGCGGCGCGAACCCTAAGTCGATCGAGATACCGCGCTGCTTCTCTTCCGGGAGGCGGTCGGTGTCGATGCCCGTCAGGCGGCGCACCAATGCGGTCTTGCCATGGTCGATGTGCCCGGCCGTACCGACGACCGCCAGCCTGCTCACCGCCGGCCGCCTCGCTCGAACGAAGTGAGCGTGCTCTCGATGCCGCGCGGCACAAACGCGTACAGCCCGATCGACACGAGCCGCGCGTCGCGAAACAGCCGCATGTAGGTGCTCGTGGGGCGCTCGTGGTACTCGACGTGATCGCCGACCGTCTCGTCGTCCGCGGTGAACGCCTCGATCCACGCGACGCCCTGCACCAGCCGGCCGATCGCGCGGATGCCGGGCGCCAGCTCGCGCGTCGGCACGTAGTGCAGCACGTCGGAGCACACCACCAGATCGAACGGACCATCGAGCTTGAGCTTGCCCAAGTCGCCGAAGCGCGCGAGCTTGATGTTGCGGCGGCGGCCATGCTTTCGCACTGCGTACTCGCTGCCATCGACGCCGGTGTAGCGCACACCCGGCCGCAGTTTGCGCAACACCGGGCGCCACAGGCCTTCACCGCATCCGACATCCAGGACCGAGCGAATCTTGCGCCCCATCACGAATTCCGCGGCGGCCACCGCGAGGGTCACCTTCCGCTCCAGCGAGCCGCGCATCAGGATTCGCGTGTCGCGATCGTGGTACCAGTGCTCGAAATAATCGCGGTCGTAGAGTTTCGTCATACCGCCACGTTAGCGGCTCGGCACGGCGCGGGAAAGTGGGCGGGCCATGGGTTACGCAGCCGTGCTCGATACCCCTCCCCGACTCGGCACCAACCGGATAACCATTGCTGCGCGGAACTGCCCACTCTAGACTTGAGGGTCGCTCAACCCGCCTTCCCTCCTCGAGGTGCCCTCGTGCGCATGCGACTACTCGCCAGTTTGGTTGCCGCGGCCTTCGTCTCGAACGCGCCCCTCGCGTTCTCCACCTGCCCGCGCTATGGCGGACCGCTCGACGCGATGCCGGGGGACGTGTCGGGGGTCGCGGCCACGTCATACCTCGTAGGCGGCGACGCTGGATACTCGCTCGCATGGTTCTTCTGGGCCGACACGCGCAACCAGGCCACCTCCGGCGCCGACATCTATTCGGCGACGCATGCGGGTTGCTTCGACTCGCTCGCCACACCCAATGCGCCCGAGGTCGTCGCCGACGGGGCCCAGCGCGCGCCCTCGCTGTCGCGTACCGGCACAGATGCCGGATTCGGCAGGCCAGGCAACTCGAGCGTCCTGCTCGCATATGAAGACGCGTCCGGAACGGACATCGATGTCTACGCGCGGCGCTACCGTGCGGGTTCCCTGCTGACCCCGTGGGACACGACCCCGATTGCGGTGTGCAATGCGGGCGGGGACCAGACCTCACCCATCGTGTTGCCGGCTCCTCGCGGCGGTGGCTTCTTCTGCTGGGTCGACCATCGCGCAATCAACAGTCAGGTCTATGCGAGCGTCTCCGACAGCGCGGGAAACCCATTGTGGCCCTTCAACGGAGTCCCCGTCGCACCCGCAATCGGCGACCAACAGCAGTTGCGCGCAGTGTCCGACGGTCAGGGCGGTGCCTATCTCTGCTGGGTGGACCACCGCGCGGGCGAAGTCATTTATGCCATCCGGTTCACGAGCGCGGGAATCCCGGCGCCCGGTTGGCAGGCCGGTGGCATCGCAGTGTCCGGGACGATTCAGCTGCTGGGCAATTTGCGTGCGGTCACCGACGGCAGCGGCCTGAGCCTCGCGTGGACCGATGCAAGCACGGATCCGGACGGCGACCTCTACATGAACCGGGTCGCTGCCGACGGCAGCGCTCCCGCGGGCTGGCCATTGGGAGGACTCGCGATAGCCTCGGGCACCGGCGCCCACCGACTCGATGACTTGGCCACGGCTCCGTCCGGCTGCCACTTCATCATCTGGGAAAGCGAAGCTCCCGCCTCGGGAGGCAACAGCGACATTTGGGGCACTCTGCTGAATCCGGATGGAACGCCCCGCTCCGGCTGGCCCGCACCACTGTGCGTGAACCCCGCACGCCAAGTACACGCGCGCATCGTGTTCTCGCAGAGCATTTTTTGCGCCGTCTATGCGGACGATCGCAACGCCGATCGCGACCTGTACGCCTCGGCGCTCGACGACCACGGCAATCTCGCGTTCGGATGGGTCATGAACGGTACGCTCGTGAGCGGCGCCCCGGACGTGCAGGACGATCCGACCCCACTGGAGTCGTACGTCGTCTGGAAGGACTTCCGCAATCGCGCGACGAATGGTGCCGACTACTATGGTGCGACCATCGGTCTCTACGGGCGCGTCGACGCGCCCGCTCCGCTCTCGGCCCCGCGGTTGGTGCTGGGTGCCCCCCACCCGAATCCCGCACGCAGCGGTGCCCGCTTCACGCTGGAGCTATCGAGCGATGCCCGATCCGACGTAGCGATCTTTGACTGCGCGGGCCGGCAAGTACGCTCGATCGTGGCTGGCCAGCTCAGCGAGGGACGGCACGAATTGCGCTGGGACGGCGGCACCGCGTCGGGCAGCCCTGCAAGGCCAGGCGTCTACTTCATCCGCGCGGCTGTGGGCGGAACGACACTCCAGCGCCCCATCGTGCTCACGCGCTGATCACGCGCGAGCACGCCCGGGCGAACTACTCCTTCACGCGCTCGATCTTTGCCCCGAGCTTCGTGAGCTTCTGGTCGATCGCCTCGTAGCCGCGATCGAGATGGTAGATCCGAGAGATGCGCGTCTCCCCTTCCGCGATCAGTGCGGCGAGCACGAGCGAGGCACTGGCGCGGATGTCCGTCGCCATCACCGGAGCGCCCTGCAGGCGATCGACGCCCTTGACGATCGCGGTGTTCTGCTCGACCTGGATGTCGGCGCCCAGACGGCGCAGCTCGGGCACGTGCGTGAAACGGTCGAGGTAGATCGTGTCGGTGATCACGCTGGTGCCATCGGCAATGGCGCACACGGCGATCATCTGCGCCTGCATGTCCGTCGGGAATCCCGGGAACGGCGCGGTCTTAATGGTCAGCGGGCCCGGACGGCGGGGACCGGTGATCGTCAGTTCGTTGTTGCCCGGCAGGATTTCGCAGCCGGCCTCTTCAAGCTTGTGCGTCACCGCCGCGACGTCCTCGGGCGCGCACTGCTCGAGCGTAATCGAGCTGCCGGTGATCGCGGCGGCGGCCATGAAGGTCTCGGCCTCGATGCGATCCGGGATGATCGTGGTGTGGATCGGCTTCAACTCGCGCACGCCGTGGATCACCATGCGTCGCGTCCCGAGGCCCTCGATGTTGGCGCCGCATTCAATCAGCACTCGCCCCAGCTCCGAGATATCCGGCTCGAGCGCCACGTTCTCGAGCGTGGTCGTGCCCTCTGCGAGCGTCGCCGCCATGATGAGCTGGGCCGTCGCACCGACCGACACCACGTCGAACGTGACGGTGGCGCCGCGCAGCTTCACGCCCTTGCCCACGATATAGCCGTGGTCGATCTCGAGATTCGCGCCCATCGCGTCGAGACCTTCGATGTGCAGGTTCACCGGACGCGGTCCCCACGCACAACCGCCGGGCAGCGAGACGCGCGCTGCGCCGAATCGCGCGAGCAGAGGCCCCAGCACGTAGATGCTGGCGCGCATCGTGCGCACCAGGTCATACGGGGCCTCGACCGACTGCACGGCATTGGTGTCGATCGTGCACACGTTGTCCTTGAAGCTGATCTTGGCGCCGAGCTTTTCCAGCACGCG
>JAYSRO010000430.1:0-2270 GCA_043720995.1 Candidatus Eiseniibacteriota bacterium | reverse complement strand
CTCTGGAACAGCTGCTGCTGCAGCTCGCGCTCGACCGCGAGGGCGGACTCGAACGGGATCTCGACGCCCGACTGCACCGAGCGCTTGATGCGGCCGACCGCCTTGGCCGCCTTGTTCGGCGGGCAGAACTGCTCGGCGTACTTCTCGATCTTTTCGATGAACTCGGCGTTGGTCGCGGTCTCCCAGATCTGGTTGATCACGCCCAACTGCATGCCCTTCTCGAAGTCGAACGTCTCGCCCGTGACCATCAGCTCGATCGCCGTGCTCTTGTTGACGAGCCGCGCGAAGCGCTGCGTGCCACCCGTGCCCGGCAACACACCGAGGGTGACTTCCGGCAGGCCCAGCTTGCCCGCGCCCTTGCGCGCGATGCGGATGTCGGCCGCCATGGCGATCTCCAACCCACCGCCGACCGTGTGGCCGTTGAGGGCAGCGATGACCAGCTTCGGCGTGTGCTCGAGGCGGTTGAGCGTCTCGTTGGCATGCAGGCAGAAGTAGTACTTGAAGGTCGGGTCGACCGTCTTGAGCATGTTGATGTTGGCGCCGGCGCAGAAGAACTTCTCGCCCGCGCCCCGGATCACGATCACGTGCACGGCCACGTCGAACCGCGCCGTGAGAATGGCGTCGTCCAGATCCCGCATCATTTCATGCGTGTAGGTGTTGGCCGGCGGATCGGCGAGTTCGAGGTAGGCGACGCCGTTCTTGACGCTGTAACCGACGAGCTTGGTCTTGGTGGCTTCCATGAAGGGTTCTCCCGTTTGGGGTGAATCGGCGGGGCGCCCCGGTCAGTGGTCGCCGGGCGCACAGCAGGGTGTATCGCGATGAGTGGAGCGAGTATAGGAACCCCCCGCGATGGGCGTCAACGGGCGCCAAAAACAGCTTGAATCGATGCGCTCAAGCTGTCATCGTATATTGACGATGAACGATAGGAGCAGCCGGTGACCCCAGTGCGCATCACCCCGCCCCGCGGCATGGGCGGCAAGACCACCGATACCGAGCTGGCGCAGATCGCCAAGGCCCTGGGGCACCCCGCGCGCATCGCAATCATGCGCCTGCTGATCGCCCGCGGCGAATGCGTGTGCGGCGCGATTGTCGACGAGTTGCCGCTCGCCCAGGCAACGGTTTCGCAGCACCTCAAAGTGTTGAAGGACGCCGGGCTCGTGCAGGGCGAGATCGACGGGCCGCGCGTCTGCTACTGCGTCAACCCTGCGGCCGTACGCCGCTTCAAGGAATTGATCGGCGGGCTGTAGCCCGCCCCCTTAGGATTTGCCCAACAAACCCCCGCGAGCGACAGGCTCGGGAAAGGACGTTCGTCATGAGTGAGACCACGGATATTCGCAGCACCGTTCGGGAGAAGTACGGCGCCATCGCCGAAGGCGCCAAGGTTGGCGCGGGCGGCTGTTGTGGTTCCGATTGCTGCGGCGGCACGGGCGATGTACTCACCGAGATCGGCTACTCGAAGGAACAGGCTGCGGCCATCCCCGAGGGCGCGGATTTGGGGTTGGGCTGCGGCAACCCGCTCGCCCACGCCGCGGTGAAGCCGGGCGAAACGGTGCTCGACCTGGGCTCCGGAGCAGGCATCGACTGCTTCCTCGCCGCCACCGAGACCGGCCCCACGGGTCGCGTGATCGGTGTCGACATGACGCCCGCGATGCTCGAGAAGGCGCGCAAGAACCTCGCGAAGAGCGAGTTCAAGAACATCGAGTTTCGCCTCGGCGAGATCGAGCACTTGCCGGTGTCCGATGCGAGTGTCGACGTCATCATCTCCAACTGCGTCGTCAACCTCTCGCCCGACAAGCCACAGGTGTTCCGCGATGCGCTGCGCGTGCTGAAGCCCGGCGGCAGGTTGCTGGTGAGCGACCTCGTGCTGATGCGGCCGCTGACGCCGGCGATGCAGCAGAACGTCGATCTCTATGTGGGATGCGTCGCGGGCGCATCGCTCAAGGATGAGTACCTCGGACTGATGCGCACGGCTGGATTCAAGGACGTCGAGATCGTGAACGAAACAGCCTACACCGTCGGCGCCACCGAACTGCCCGAGGGCAGCCCAGAACGCGATGCGTTCAACTCGGTCGTGTCGGTGAAGGTGCGGGCGAGCAAGGCGTAGCCCTTCGCAGTAATGACGAAGGCCCCGGCGAGCAAACTCCCGGGGCCTTCGTGCTATTCGGAATACCTGCAACAGAACTAAACGACCGCGACCTTCACGTTGTGAATCGGCGGCAGCGATTCGAACAGGCAGTCCCACTGCTCCCCGCCCTCGCGGCCGATCCACA
>JAYSRO010000429.1:0-4586 GCA_043720995.1 Candidatus Eiseniibacteriota bacterium | reverse complement strand
GCGGCCGCGACCGAGTCCGCTCACCACGCCGGCGGTGATGATGACTGTTGCGGCGAGTCCGAATCCGCTCCCGCGCACGCCCCCGTCTCGCCGGCCGATGCCTGTTGCTGCGGCCATATCCAATTGCCGGCCGCACCTGCGCCGGTCGCGGTGTCGCTGAACGCACCGGCGCCTGTCCTCCTGCAGCTCGCAAGCCTGGCGATTCCCGCGCAGGCCCTGCCTCTACAGACTTCTTCCGTGCGATTTGAACCGGAAGAACGATCGGGTGCCCCACCCGATCCGGCGACTGCACAACAATCGCCCCGGGGTCCTCCAAGCTCCGCCTAGCGTCCCGTCTCGTCCTGGTGTCGGACAAGGCGCGCCTCTGCTTTGGTGCGCGGGATCGCGTGTCAGGTGCTCCATCGACCTGACGGAAAGGTGGATATGGAATGGCTTCACGGCTGACGCATCGCCTGATGGCGTTGGGCTGCATAGCAGCACTGCTCGCGACGGTTGCGTGTTGGGCGAGCTCATCATTCGCGGAGCCGCTCACGCTGCCGGTGGCGCTCGAGCGGGCGCTCGCGTCGCATCCCGATCTTCGCATCGCTCGCGCCGACCTGGTGGTGGCGCGCGCCGACTCGATGTTCGCAGCTCGCCCGGCGTTCAATCCGCAGCTTGAGCTGCAGGGATCGCGCGGTGGCGGTTCCGGCGCAGGCGGCTCCGATCATTCGGTGGGGCTCGCCGTCAGCCAGGAAGTGGAGCTCGGCGGCAAGCGCGCCGCCCGCCAATCCGTGGCGGCCTTGCGCTCCCAGACAAGTGCGGCCGAGTGGCGCGCCACGACGCAGGCGATCGTGTCGCGCGTGCGCGCCGAGTTCGAGCACGCGCTGTTCCTGCAGGAACGCGTGTCGACGCTCGGCGAGTTGACCGAACTCGACCGCCGTGTGGTGCGCGCCTCGCAGGCGCGGGTGCGCGATGGCTCAATCACGCCGGTGACCGGCCGCCTGACCGAGCTCGATCTGTTGCGTCTGGAGAGTCAAGGCATGCGAGTCCGCAGTGAACTGCGCCAGGCGATCGGTGTGTTGGGGCAGGCGATGGGGAGCGAGCTGGTGGACTCGACGCGGTTGAGCGGTGAGCTCGCCGCCGACTCGCTGCTTGCACCCGAAGACAGCGTTGTGGCGATGGCGTTGCGGACGCGGGGGACGGGGGAGATCTTGCGCCGACAACTCGCAGAGCGCCGCGCGCAGCTGCGTCTCGCGGAAGCGGAGGCGCGCCCGAACCTGACCGTGGGCGTCGGCATCAATCGGGAGCGCCGGTCATTCTCGGGCAATGACTTTGCCGGGGATCCCGCGATCGTGCGCGGCATCACGGGTGCCAGCGCTACGGATAACGCGTGGGCAGCGCGGGTCAGCATGCCGCTGGCGTTGCGGCAGAAGAACGAGGCTGCGCGCGCCCGGGCGGCCGCGGAGATCGGGCGCAGTGAAGCAGCGTACGCTCGTTACGGGCTGCAGGCGCGGCTCGAAGTGCTCGGCGCCGTGCGACGTTTTCAAGATGCCACAGCGCTCTACCGGCTCTATCTCGATCGATGGGACAGGGTCCGGCAGGACCTCGTGCTCATTCGCGATGCTTACGCCGATGGCCGCATTCCGCTCGATTCCTACCTCACACAGAAAGGGCGCCTCGTGGACACGCTGCTCGGGCAACTCGAAGCTGGCGACGCCTACTGGGACGCCCGGGGTCAATTGGAAATGGCGGCGGGACTCGGGCTCGATCAACTGAATGCGGGCGGTGCGCGATGAAGATGATCCAGTTGTTGCTGGCGACCCTGTTGCTCGCGGCCGGAGTTCCCGGCGCCGTTCACGCCCATGAGGGCCACGATGATGCCCCCGGCACTGGCCCCGCAGCACTCGGCACTCGCCATGTGCTGACCGCCGTATCGGATCGCTTCGAGGTCGTGCTCAAGAACGACGCCTTGAGCCCGGGCCTCGATACACCGCTCGACCTGTATGTGAGCGACTTCGCGACGAATGCCCCCGTCGCCGGCGCCCGCATCGCGTTGAGGCTTCGTTCCGCCACGCGCGAGTTGTGGTCGGGTAGCGCCGATGCGACGCCGCGAGCGGGCGTCTACACCGCACCCTTCCGCGCCCCGGCGGACACGGGCTCGTTCACCGTGCTGGTCACGGTGACGGACGCCCGCGGGGATGCGAGCTTCGCGCTCACAGGACTCGAGGTGAGGAGCAATCACGCAAGCGCCGCAGCTGCAATACCGCGTGCGTGGAGATGGCTGTGGCTCGTGGGGCTCGGCGTCGCGTTGCTCGGCGGCTTGGGTCTGCTCGCACGGCGCCGCTCACGCGCTGCGCGGGTGGCCCTGCTGTTTTGCATCGTGCTCGCGGCGCCCGTTCACGCCCACGAGGGACACGATGCGGCCCCCGCGGCCTCGGGCGCCGCCGTCGGCCCCGGCGCGCAGGTCCATGTCGCCAAGGAGTCGCAATTCCTGATGGGCATCCGCACGGAGCTGCTGAAGCCCGAGCCCGTGCAGCAGCGGCTCATCGTGTTGGGGCGTGTGGCTCCCCGTGGTGGCGGCGAGATCGAGATCGTGGCGCCGCAATCGGGCCGCATCTTCTTCGCGGGCAACCAGGCGCCGGTGATGGGCCAGATCGTCACCAAGGGGCACGCCGTTGCGCGGCTCACCGTGGTCGACGATCTCACCCTCCGCGCGCCGCTGACCGGCGTGCTGACAGGCGTGTTCGTGGTCAACGGGCAGTTGGTCGAGGCGGGGCAGAAGCTCATGACGCTGCTGGATCCCTCGGTCGTGTGGGTGCACGCCGATGTCTACGAAGCCGACATCGCCAGCGTGCAGCGTTCGACTCGCGCCACCATCACGTCGCAGTCGATGCCGGAGCTGGCCTTGAACGGGCGACGCGTCGCCCTCGGCGTCACGCAGGGGGAGGTCCCGGGAGCCATCGAGACGTGGTTCGAAGTGCCCAACTTGGGCGGCCATCTTCGCATCGGCGCACTCGTCGATGTCGGCATCGAGCAGGGAGCCGTGGCGCAGTCGCTGGTGGTGCCGCGGTCCGCCGTGTTCGAGAAGGACGGGCGCAAGCTCGTGTTCGTCCACTCCGCGCCCGAACGGTTCACGGCGCAGGAGGTCACTCTGGGCGCGAGTCTCGGCGCGCGCGTCGTGGTCACCGGTGCGGTCGCCCCGGGTGATCGCGTCGTCACCTCCGGCGGTTACCCGCTGCTGACGGCTCCGGTCGTCGGTCTCGGTCACTAGGGGGGGCTGCGATGTTCGATCGAATCATCCTGTTCGCGCTCAAGAACCGCCTGTTCGTCGTGGCCGCGGCCGTATTGCTGCTCATCTATGGCGGGATGGTGATCGCGAAGTTGCCAGTCGACGTGTTCCCCGACCTCAACCGTCCGACGGTTACGGTGCTGAGCGAAGCACCAGGGCTCGCGCCGGAGGAAGTCGAAACACTGGTCAGCCTGCCGATCGAGACCACGCTCAACGGTGCGCCCGGAGTCGATCGCGTGCGCTCGACGTCGGGCATCGGGTTGTCGGTGGTGACGGTGGAGTTCGCCTGGGGCACCGACATCTACCGTGACCGCCAGCTGGTGGGCGAAAAGCTCCAGCTCGCCGCCGAGCACATCCCCAAGGGCATCGTTCCCGCGATGGGGCCTGTCTCCTCGATCATGGGCGAAATCATGTTGCTCGGACTCGAGAGTTCCAACGGTGCGACTTCGCCAATGGAAATGCGCACGCTTGCCGATTGGGTCGTGCGCCAGCGCTTGCTCACCATCCCGGGTGTCTCCCAGGTGATCCCCATCGGTGGCGGCGTCAAGCAGTACCAGGTCCGGGTCAACCCGCAGCGGTTGGCGGCGCTCGGGTTGTCGCTCAAACAAGTCGAGCTGGCCGTCGGAGCCAGCAACGAGAACACCACGGGCGGCTATCTCGAGGCGCAGTCGCAGGAGTACCTGATCCGCAATCTCGGCCGCCTCAGCAATCCCGAGCAGCTGCTCAACACGGTTGTCGCGACGCGCAACGGCGTGCCCGTATTGCTCAAGGAAGTCGGCAGCGTGGGGGTCGGGGCGCTGGCCAAGCGCGGCGATGGCGGCGTGAACGGCAAGCCCGCTGTGATCCTGTCGATCCAGAAGCAGCCGGGCGCGAGCACCATCGAGCTGACGCGGCGCATCGAGGCGGCGCTGGTCGAGCTGCGGCCGTCCCTGCCGAAGGACGTCGAGATGCGCCCGTTGTTCAAGCAGTCGAGCTTCATCGAGGCAGCGATCCACAACGTCGAACAGGCGCTGCGCGACGGCGGCATCCTCGTGCTCATCATCCTGTTCCTGTTCCTGCTCAACTTCCGCACGACGGCCATCACGCTCACGGCGATTCCGCTGTCGTTCGTCACGGCGGCGG
This sequence comes from Candidatus Eiseniibacteriota bacterium, assembly GCA_043720995.1. Taxonomy (GTDB): domain Bacteria; phylum Eisenbacteria; class RBG-16-71-46; order RBG-16-71-46; family RBG-16-71-46; genus JANLWK01. The sequence goes on along the minus strand of JAYSRO010000429.1, from coordinate 196 downwards.
TGGTGTTCCACATGTTCAACATCTCGATCAACACCATGACGCTCGGCGGTTTAGCCATTGCGATCGGCGAGCTGGTCGATGACGCCATCGTCAATGTTGAGAACGTGTTCCGGCGATTGCGTGAGAATCGACATGCTGCGCTTCCGCGGCCTGATCTCGAGGTCGTCTACAAGGCATCGTCCGAAGTCCGCAACTC
>JAYSRO010000428.1:0-2274 GCA_043720995.1 Candidatus Eiseniibacteriota bacterium | reverse complement strand
CTCAACAGCTGGCCGCGGGTCGTGGCGCGCTTCCAAACCGCGCAACCCATCGAGTTGCAGACGATGGTTGGCATCGTGGCGCTCGCGCTGGGACAGCTCGTGATGGCCGGGATCTTCGCGCTCGTCGCGGGATGGGCGCTCAGCGAACTCCCGCGCCCCGGTACGCGGCGTCCCTCGCTCGCCGTGGGTCTCGCGTGCGGCGCGATCGCGAGCGGGCTGCTGACCGTGATCGCACACTTCTCCACCGCATCCGACCCATTGCTCGGCGACCTGCTCAGCCCCCAGGCCACGCTGCCGTGGGCCGAGTCCGCTGCGGCGACTGCGACCTCGTTACTCACACGCGCCGCCACGCTGCTGGCAATGCTCGTGATGGCGCGCCGCATCGGCAGCGGTAGCCCGGGCCGCCGCATCATGGCGGGCGCACTGCTGCTCGTCGGTGGCGGGATCGTCGCAATGAGCGGGAGCCCCACCTCACTCGGCAGCTGGCTGGCACTCGCCGGGCTTACCGGTGTGGCGATCGTGGTGATCGACCAGTTCCTGTTCGCGCAGGACCCGCGCGTGATCCCGATGCTGCTCGCGGGCATGGCCACACTCGCCGCGCTGCGCGCGATCGGCCGTCACTCCCACCCCGACGTGATGACCGCCAGCGTGCTCGAGATCGCGATGATCGCGGTCGTCGCGATCTGGTGGGCGCGGGAGTTGTCGGGGGGGCAGGCGGAGCGCGACGCCAAGTAGAGCAGCGGCGTAGCGCGAGTGGGCGTTGCGGCGGAGTGCGGACCCTGGTCAGGGCTGCACTTCGTTGCCCCAAAGATCGCGCACAAGCACCGGCCCCAGGTCCAGCGCCTTGAGTCCCGGCTCGATCGCCTTGCGGTCACCGACGACGACCACGACGAAGTGGTCCGGATCGATGTACTGCTTCGCCACGCGCTGCACGTCCGCCGGTGTGACCGCGTTGATGCCGTCGACGTAGCGGTCCCAGGTGTCGGGCGGCAAGTCGTTGATGAGCACGTCCATGAAGCGCTGGCCGGCGGAGGCGCTCGTTTCGAAGTCGCCGGGCAGGCCGAGCGCCAGCAGTTGCCGCATCTTGGCGACCTCGGGCGCATCCGGAGCGGTGTCGCGGATGGCAGTGAGTTCCCGCATGAACTCGACGACGGCTTGATCGGTGACGTCGGTGCCCACCGATGCGGTCGCGCGGAAGGGCCCGGCGAGTCGGCGCATCTCGAAGCCCGAGCTCACGCCATAGGTAAAGCCATGCGTCTCGCGCAGGTTCTGGTTGAGCCGCGAGGTGAACGAGCCGCCGAGCATGGTGTTCATGACCTGGATCGCGAAGTAGTCCGGGGTCGCGCGCGGCACGCCGACGTTGCCGATTCGGATCACCGACTGCGCGGCATCGGGCTTGTCGACGATGTAGATCGCGCGCTGCGCGGCTGCGGGCGGCCGCGGGCTCTCGAGGGCCGGCACCGCTGCATCAGCCCAGCCGCCGAAGCGCGGCTCGATCAGCGCCCGCGCCTCGGCCGGCGTCACGTCGCCGACGACCAGAATGCGCGCGTTGGAAGGCCGATAGTACTCAGCATAAAACGCCGCGACATTTGCCCGCGTGAGTAGCTCCGTTGAAGCGTCGGTGCCGCTCGCCGCGCGGCCGTACGGATGCGCATCGCCGTACAGCACCGCGTTGAATGCCTGCGGCGCGATGGCGGTCGGCTGGTCGCGAAGCTGAAGCAGGTGGGTCTTGCGCAATTCGCGCTGACGCGCAATCTCGCCGTCCGGGAACGTGGGACGGAGCGCAACGTCGGCGGCAACATCCAACGCCTGCTCGATGGTGCTCTTGAGTGCGTGCAGGTGGACCTGCGCGATCTCGACTCCAGCGGCAGCCGACAGTTCGGCGCCCAGGTAGTCGATCTCCTCCGAGATCTCGAGCGAGCTCCGGCCGCCCGCGCCTTCATCGAGCATCCCGGCAACGAACGTCGCGAGGCCGGGCAACTCCGCGTGATCGCGCGTCGAGCCGGCGCGGAGCATGACGGTGACATCGACGATCGGCGCCTTGTGCATTTCGACGACGTCGAGCACGAGGCCATTGGGCAGCGTCTGGCTCTGGATCTGCGGCAAGGCAGGCTTAGGTGCTGCGGGCAGAAGGGGAGGCCGGCTTCGATCCAACGGAGTCTGTGCGGGCATGGAGTGTCTTCCTCTTACCTAGCTGCGGCCTTGCGAAACGGCGAGCTCCCGCTTCCCATTGGGCACGACACTCAACACGACGCGGCGCGCGGTGGTGAGGTA
>JAYSRO010000427.1:0-2281 GCA_043720995.1 Candidatus Eiseniibacteriota bacterium | reverse complement strand
GCAGGAACTGGACGCGCTCCGGACGAGTGCGATCATCGAATCGAGCGAGTCCTCGAATCGGATCGAGGGCGTGGTCGCGGCCCCGGGGCGAGTCGAGGCGATCGTGACGCGGAATGACACCCCGCGGGACCGATCCGAGCAGGAGATCGCTGGCTACCGGGACGTGCTTCAACTGATCCATGAATCGCACGAACAGATGCCGCTGACCGCCAACCTGCTTCTCCAGCTGCATCAGCGGCTATTCGCCTACCAGGGGCATGAGGGTGGGCGCTGGAAGACGGTCGACAACGAGATCGTGGAACGCAACGCCACCGGACAGGTCATGCGCGTGCGCTTTCGGCCGACGCCAGCCTTTCAGACGGCCGACGCCATGCGTGCGTTCGAGGATTTCTGCCGGAGGCTTCGCGGCGAGAACGTCGACCCGCTCGTCCTGACTCCGCTCGCGGTGCTCGACTTCCTGTGTATTCATCCCTTCCTTGATAGAAATGGCCGAATCGGCCGATTGCTCACCTTATTGATGTTGTACCAGGGCGGGCACAGCGTCGGCCGTTTCATCAGTCTGGAGCGCATCCGAGCGGCGGTGGGGCGGCAGGTCGTACCCTTCGGCATCGCGGACATCGAGGTCGAATGCCCAGACTGCAGTCGGGAGATGGTCCGCTTGGTGCTGCGCGAGCTGCGCGACGAAGGGCTCCTGCGGGCGGAGAGTTCGGGGCGTGGGGCTCGTTGGATCAAGGTCGAGGGCAGCAGGTAAGTCGACGGGACTGCGACAACCTACCTACCGGGCGCTGGTCGTGCCGTGCACACGACTGGCCGCGCGATGGGCTCTGTCGCCAAGCGCCCAGCCGCCTTCGCTTCATTGCAATTATTGCGTTTGCTCGCCACAGAGCGTGGTTACTGTCAGACTGCGATCCATGAACGTCCTCGTCACGGGTGCCAGTGGCTACATCGGAGGCCGCCTCGTTCCCCGCCTGCTTGCGGCCGGCCACCACGTGCGCTGCATGGCGCGCGATCCGGCCCGACTCGCAGGCCGGCCGTGGCCCGGTGCTGAGATCGTGGCCGGTGACGCCCACGAGCCAGAATCACTCGATCGTGCGCTCGCTGGCACGGATGCCGCGTACTATCTCATTCACTCGCTGGCTGCCGGCGAGCACGGGTGCTCAGGCGGCCGCGGTCTCGCTGTCGTGAGCCGCGCGGCCAGTCGGCCGAGCGAGCTCCAGTAACCGTTCGAGCAACGCGCCGGGCTCGGCCAGCACCTCGCTCTTCGAGAACAAACGGAGCACGGGCCACTCATGCAGGACGTCGGCATCGGGGCCCACGGCCGCGGCCGAGTCCGCGATGACCACCAGTGGTGGCGGCGCCACCAGCGCGGCGAATCCGCGCAACAGCAAGCGGGTGTCGCCGGGCTCGGCGCAGGGCTCGAGCAGAACGACATCGAACAGCCCGGGCTGGGTCTCGAGGATCTCGAGACAACTGTGGTTGTTGGCTTCGATGGAGGTTCGGAAATGACTCGCGGGCAGAGTTCTCTGGACGAACTTCAACAGCTCCGGATCGTGGTGAGCGAGCAGCACATGCAATGTGCGCCGCCTGTTCGTGGCTTCCAGGCGCCACAACTCGGCCAGAAGTGCTTCAGGAGTCACGGGCTTGCGCAGCACCGTCGCCTGGCGCGGCAGGGCCGCTTCACCTTCGAGCGCGACCAAGTCGTGGCCGCTCAGCATGATCACCGGCAGGTTCGCGGTGGGCCGATGTTCCGCCAGGTGCCGGGCGAGTTCGCTGCCCGTGCGCAGGCGAGCATTCGCAGCGGCCGGCAGGGCATGGTCGAGCAGCACGACGGAAGGCCACAGCTTGCGCACCATCATCCAGGCGCGCTCGGCGGAGTCGGCCCATGCGCTGCGGAATCCGCCGGCGTGCAGCACCGAGCGCAGCCAGGACGCGGTCATGGCGTCGTCTTCGACGAGCAACACGAGCGGGCCGGATGCTGGGCCATGCACGCGGTCGTCGTATGCCGCCGCCCGCTCGCCGGCGTCCGCCTCGCCGCGCGAGGCCGCGCCGAGCGGCAGCGTGAAGCTCACAGTCGTACCCTCGCCCACACCAGCGCTATGCAACTGGACCACACCACCCATCATGCTGGTCAGGTCCCGGACCAACGACAGTCCGAGGCCGGTGCCGCCGAACTTCCGGGTCGCGCTGCCGTCGCCCTGTACGAAACGCTCGAACACTTCCCGTTGTCGTTCGGGCGGGACCCCGATGCCCGTGTCGCGAACCTCGAAGCGCGCGTGGTCGG
>JAYSRO010000426.1:0-2283 GCA_043720995.1 Candidatus Eiseniibacteriota bacterium | reverse complement strand
GACGACGCTTGAAGTGGCAACGCGTGGTCGATTTCTACCACGCCGCCGAACGCATCAGCACGCTGGCCGAGTGCCTCAATCTGAGTCCCACGAAGGCTCGTGAATGGTCCGCGCGGATGCGTCGGGTGCTGAAGGAAAGTCGCGGAGTGAGCCGCGTGCTGCACTCCGCGGCCGCGTTGAAGAAACGCCACGGCCTGCACTCCGGCCGAGCCGCCGCCTATCGCACCGCGACTGCGTATCTGCGCAGTCGCAGCCATTGGATGCGCTACGCCGAGTTCCGCCGCCTGGGCCTGCCGATCGGCAGCGGCGTCACCGAAGGCTGCTGCAAAACGCTGTTCACGGCACGCGTCAAACAATCAGGAATGCGCTGGAGCCACAGCGGCCTGCAAACGATGCTCGACCTCCGAATGCTGACGCTCAGTGGCATCTGGGACGACATCTACATGGCCAGCCTCAACACCTCACAGCACTTGTCGCTGACCGTCCCAACAACAACTCCCCGGCCGGGGGTGCGATCCGTTCCTGACCACAAAAAGTCGAGTGTTTTCGAGGCGATCAGAGTCGGTGTGAATAGGAGTTGTGGGAAAGAGGTCTAGGAAAGAGTGGCGTCCTTCGTGTGAGCTACGGGTGTCTTTTCAAAACCGTTTGCTCATGGAAGGAGCGCCACAATGCAGGATGCTACGAACAGTTTGGATTTTCTGACAGGTCTGGAATTGGTTTGCCGGGTGAAGGTGCCCGCGCGCGATCGAGAGTTTGTCGGGCAAATTCAGGAGGCCTGGCAGCAAGTCGTGCAGTCGGCGGTCGCGGCGTTTCGCGGCGGTGTTTCGGCGTGGGCCATGCTGAGTTGGGAACGGAGCCTCGCCAGGAAGTTGCGGGAGCTGGGCCGCCGGTTTGTGGAGCACGTCGTGAATCGCATTGAGCCGGAAGACGAGCGGGAGCTGCCGCAGCACGAGCGGTTCGACGGGGAGTTTTATCGGCGGAAGAAGAAGTCGCCGCTGCGAAATCTGAACTGCACGTTTGGCCCGATCCAGTTGAAGCGCTGTTTGTATCAGCTGTTGGAAACGTCGGGGCGATGTCTGTTTCCGTTGGAGCGGCGGTTGGGGATTGTCGGCGGTGTGGCCACTCCGGCGTTGGCGGATGAAGCGGCTCGCGCGGCGGCCGATCAGCCTCAACGGCAGGTGTTGGACGATTTGAAAGAGCGTCACGGCGTGACGTGGAGTGCTCAGACGCTGCGGAAAGTCGTGGTCGCGGTGAGCGAGCTGTACACGCCGCAGCGGCATGAGGCTCAGGTCCAGATGTTGCTCGGCTGGCTGCAAGCGGCGGCGGATTCCACGGGCCGCCACACGCCGGTGCTGAGCGTTGGCCGCGATGGGATCATGCTGCCGATCGTGAAGCGCGACAAATACCAGGAAGGCTCCACGGCCACGGTGGCGGTGTTCGATCGGAACAAGAAACGCTTGGGCACGATCTACCTCGGCGAGATGCCGGAATCGGGGCAAGCCGCGCTCAGCGAAGCGCTGACCCGGCTGATCACCGACGTGCTCACGCGCTGGGAGGGCGCGCTGCCGAAATTGAACTACGTCACCGACGGCGGGCATCATCCGACGGAATACTTCGAGACGGTCCTGTCGCCGATGCTCGACCCGCGCCGTCCCGGGAAGACGTTGTCCTGGGAATGGATTATTGACTACTACCATGCCTGCCAATACATCACGTTGCTGGCCGAAGCGCTCTTCGGCCCCGGCCGAGCCGCGTTCGCTTGGGCCAAGAAACAGCGACAAGTGTTGAAGACCCAGGACGGCGGCGTGTTCCGAGTCCTCCGCAGCGCGGGGGCCTTGCGAACGACTCGCGGTTTGGTGGGGAGCGTGGAGGATTATTTCTGTGGCTACCGGTACCTGCGCGAACGCGCCGCGAAGATGAACTACGCCGCCGCGCTCCGCCGCGGCCTGCCGATCGGCAGCGGCCTGACCGAAGCCGGCTGCAAAACGCTGTTCACGCAACGCTTCAAGCAGTCGGGAATGAAATGGACGATCACCGGCGGCCAACCGATCCTCAACCTGCGAACCATTTCCCTCAGCCGCGTCTGGCCCGCCGTCCGCGACCGAGCCTGGCAATCTTATGAAATCCCCGAACCCCTAACTCATACCGCCAAACCCAAATTCAAATCGCAAAAACCCCGCAAACTCGCGGTGTAGAGCGGATCGCACCCGTGTCGCTCAGCACCAACGAGTCCGCCTTGACGTCAATGATGACCGAGCGCCACCATTTACCTCCCGAGATCGG
>JAYSRO010000425.1:0-10162 GCA_043720995.1 Candidatus Eiseniibacteriota bacterium | reverse complement strand
GCAGGCCGGGCGTGGTGCCGACGGCGATCAGGATGTGCTCGCCGCGCATCAGCGTGGTCTCGTCGCCACTGACGACGGAAATGTCGTGCGGCCCGGTGAAGCGCGCGGTGCCGGCGATGAGCTGAATATTGTTGCGCTGCAGCTGGTCGCGAATGACATCACGCTCGCGCTGCATGACCTGGCTGGTGCGCGCCAACAGGTCCTGCACGGTGACGGCGTGGTGTTCATCGTGCTCGCGGTACTGCCCGCGATTGCGCAATCCCGACAGGTCGAGAGCGGCCTCGCGCATGGTCTTGCTCGGAATGGTGCCGGTGTTGATCGCCACACCGCCGAGATCGCGATGCTTGTCGATCACCACCACACTCTTGCCGAGTTTTGCGGCCTGCACGGCGGCGCGCTGGCCGGCAGGTCCACTGCCGATCACGATCAGGTCGTAACTACGCACGATTCCTCCCTGGAATAGGCTGGGGCACCGGGGGATCCCGGGGCGGTCATGGTGTTATCGGCAGGTTGCCCGGCATCCTTGCCCCCGCAATCCTGCGGTCACTTGGCCTGCGCTGGCCGGCTCGAACGGGCCGCTGGCGGCCATCAATGGTGCGTCTCGTCCTCGGGTGGCGGGTCCCCGGCGGTCTTGTCGTCTTCCCCGTCCTCGTCCTCCGGCTTGGCGCGGTGGCGCGCGAACACCTCGGCCCACTCCTCGAGTTCCTTGCGCGAGATGGTCGAGGGTTTCTCGTTCGGATCGGCCTGGCGCACGGGGCCCAGCGCGCTGGCGAGGAACAGGTCGGCGATGGAGATGTCCGCGCCGGCCTGGCGTGCGTGGCGCGCGACTTCGATGTCGGAGGTCACCACGGTCAGCCGCTCGACGCGGTCGACCTGGTCTTCGACGATGCGCCGGATCAGGTCGTCCGCCTTCTCGGGCAGCCGCGAATATCGAATCTCGATGCGTCCCGTACTGCCGTCGCGATTGCCGCCCTCGACGCCATCGAACACCACGAGGAAGCGGGAATCATGGTTGCCCACCGCCCACGCCAGCAGGCTGAGCAGCTTCTCGCGCGACTGCCGCAGCGTACGGTCAGGGCCGGGACGCAGCTCGGGAGCGCGGTGAATGACGTTGTAGCCGTCGATGACGATCAGGCGTGCTTCGGACATGGGGCCTCTCAGTCGGGGGAGCGCCGGGTGCCGGCAAGCCAGCCCGCGACACATGACTGTATCGCGTTGGCCCCAAAACTCCGAGGCGCGGACCGGGGGACCGATCCGCGCCTCGAGGGCGCTGCCATTGCCTGTCTGCGCCGCCGGGCGCGTGGCCCAGCCGCGCGGGGATGCCTGCGTCCGCTAGGGCGTGCCGCCCGTCACGGTGTGCAGGATGGTGCCGTTCTCGCCGACCGCCCAACCGCGCAGTCCGTCGATAAAGTGAATGCCGGTCAGCAGCGCCGCGGGAGAGGTGGTTTGCGCGGTCCAGATGACGCCGCCGTCCGTGGTGACCAGCACGAGGCTGGTGCCATTGCGGCCGGCCGCCCAGCCGTGCAGCACATCGGTGAACGCCACCGCGCGCAGGTCGTTCTGGGCGCCCGCATTACGGGCTTCCCACGCGACCGAGTCCACGGTGACCGTGGTGCGCGGTGTGGCGCCCCCCGTGCCGACGGCGTGCGTCGTCGCAATGGAGCTGCGCGCGACACCGTAGAGCGTCAACGCGGTGACCGAAGGCTGCACTACGAACCACGTCAGGCCGCGATCATGCGTGCCGAGGATCATGCCGTTGTCGCCCACGGCCCAGCCGTCACGCGTGCCGGCGAACGACACGCTGCGCAGGGTCGCCGAAGTGATGCCCGGCGTCAGCCGCGTCCACGTCGCACCGCGATTGAAGGTGCGCAGGAGGGTGCCATTGGCGCCCACCGCCCAGCCCGTGTCGGGCGTGGCGAAGGTGATGCCATTGAGGTTGTCGGTCGTACCGCTGGGAACCACCGCCCACGCCAGCCCCTGGTTCGTGGTGCGAAGGATGCGCCCGCCTGCACCCGCCACCCAGCCTTCGCTAGCACTGGTGAACCACACCGAAGTGAGCGCGTTGCTCACCGTGCTCGGCTGCGTGACCCACGAGGCACCGGCATTGGCCGTGGCGACGATCTTTCCGCCCGCACCCACTGCCCAACCGCGATTGCCGTCCGCGGTGAAGAACACGCTGTTCAAGTCTTCCAGCACGCTGCTCGGCTGCGTGAACCATCCACGCTGCGTCGGCAGCACCAACAGGTTCGCGGTCGCCGTCCTGCCACCCGAGCTGACGCTCAACGTCGCGCTGCCTTCGCCGACCGCGGCTACGCCGCCCGTGTTCGAGACCGTGAAGACGCTGGTGTTGCTGCTGCTCCACGCGAGCACCGGGTTCGCAACGACCACACTGTGAGTGTCGACGGCGACCACCGTGAAGGACGCGAGGCCGCCGACGAGCAAGGTGTCGGCCGCGGGCAGGAGCGTGAGCGATGACAGCGGAACCGACGGAATCGGAGCCACCGAACTACCAGGGCTACAACCTGCCACGACAACCAGGAACCCTGCGGCTGCGAGCAGATGGCGAACACTCATGAACGGGCCTTCCACGGGGACCAAGGAGTCGATGGGGCGAACAGCGGCCGTTCCCCGGGCCGCGTCGCCGGGGCGGACCCTGCCCGCCGGACCCCGGAAGGGGACCGGGAGGCATGAGCCCGCCCGACACCGTGTTTTCGGCACTTGCCGGGCGGGGCTTGAGTGCCGCAAGGCGTTTCCCTACTGTCCGCGCGAACGTTCGGCCCGTGGCGGTTCGCGCCCTGCGCACCGCATCACGTAGCGCCCCTGCACTTAAGGGGCGGGTGGCCGGCAGGTATTTCCCCCGGGGATCTTCATGCTCCAGGTTCGAGACGTCGTCAAGACCTACGACGGACGCATGGTCGTCAATCGGGTGGCGTTCGAGGTCCAGGCCGGCGAGATTTTCGCCCTGCTGGGTCCGAACGGCGCCGGCAAGACCACGCTGATCCGCATGATCACCGACATCCTGCGCCCCGATTCGGGCGATATCCTGTGGGACGGCCGCCCGGCGCGCGAACGTGGCGCCCAGCACGTGGCCTACCTGCCCGAGGAACGTGGTCTCTACCGGCGCACCCCGGTGATCGACACCATCTCGTACTACGGCGAGCTGAAGGGCATGAGCAGCGCGGATGCGCGCGCCGAAGCTGTGCGGTTGCTGAAGCGTGTCGAGCTTTCGGAGTGGGGCGACAAGCAGGTGCAGGCGCTGTCGAAGGGCATGCAGCAGAAGGTCCAGCTGTGCACCGTGTTGATCGGTGGGCCCAAGCTGCTGATCCTCGATGAGCCCTTCAGCGGTCTCGACCCGCTCAATGTGCTGCTGCTTGAGGAGATCCTGCACGAAGTCCGCGCCGCCGGCGCCACCGTGCTGTTGTCGACGCACCAGATGAACAAGGTCGAGCAGTTGTGTGATCGCGCGTTGATGATCAACCACGGCCACATGGTGTTGTACGGGGCCGTCAAGGACCTGCGGCGCCAGCATGCTGACCATGCAGTCCTCCTGCGCGCTGCCACTGCGCCGCCGCGGGTGGCGGGCGTGACAGCGATCGTGGCCCATGCCGATGGCTACAAGCTGACGCTCGAGCCGCAGGCGACGCCGACCTCGGTGCTGCGCGAACTGCTGGCCGCGGGCGTCGAGCCGGAGTCCTACAGCGTGGCGACCTTGCCGCTCGAGGATGTGTTCGTGAAGGTTGTGCGCGAAGGGCTTGGGCTCGATCACGGCAAGAGTGACGCCGCGGCCGCGGCGCTCGCCACGGGAGGCGCACGATGAGGCTGTCCATGCAGCGCATCACGACGGTCGCCCGGCGCGACTACCTTTACACCGTGCGGCGCCGGGCGTTCGCCTTCACCCTGATCGGCATGCCGTTGTTGTACGCCGTGCTGTTCACGCTCGTGCTCAAACCGCAGGCCAACGAGCGGTTGGGCGCCCTGCGCGCCTTCGATGCCTTGGGCGTGGTCGATTCCTCGGGGTTGTTTAACGAGGCGCCGGCAGATGTCTGGATCGAGGCGTCGCCGAACAGCCCGTTCGCGAAGAAGGACAACAAGAAGAAGAGCGAGCGCTTCCATACGACCGTGCGGCGGTTCAGCAACGAGGCCACGGGACAGGCCGCGCTGCGCGACAGCTCGGTGCACCAACTCATCGTGGTGCCGCATGACTACGCACACACCGGGGCGCTAAGGCGCTACGCGCGCACCGACAACCTGTTCACCGCCAGTGACCAGCGTGTGGTGAGCCGTTGGATCGTGCAGGGGTTGCTGCACTCGATGGACTCCACGCGGGTCGAACTGCTCACGCAACCGCTGGCGCGCGAGGCGTTGTATGCCCCCAACCGCGACGGCGTGTTCGAGGTGAAGGACGAGGCACGCGAGACGCTGGACCTGCTGCTGCCCCTTGCGCTCGGAATGCTGCTGGGGCTGTCGATCCTGATCGGTGGCCAGTACCTGCTGCAGGGCATCAGCGAGGAGAAGGAGTCGCGCATCCTCGAGTCGATGCTGTGCACGGTCAGCCCCGAGGAGTTGTTGGCGGGCAAGCTGATCGGGCTCGGCGGAGCCGGCCTGACACTCGTGGGCGGCTGGATCCTGCTGATGACCGGTGCCATGGGCTCGGTGGCGCCGGCGATGGGAATGCTGCATGTCTCGCTGCCACCCCAGGTCATCGCCGTGATGGTCGCCTACTTCATGCTCGGCTACCTGTTCTATGGCAGCCTGATGATCGGCATCGGCGCCATGGCCAGCAGCATGCGCGAGGCGCAGCAGTTCTCGATGGCGTTCACCATGATGAACTTCATCCCGTTCTACATGCTGTCGATCCTGCTCGGCCATCCGGACTCGAAGCTCGCCGTGGCACTGTCGATGTTCCCGTTCACCGCACCGGTCGCCTCGATGCTGCGGCTGGCGGCCTCGGGCTCACATGTTCCGGGGTGGGAGGTGGCGCTATCGTTGTCGATCCTGGCGGTTTCGGCGGCATGCGTGCTGGCCCTGTCGGCCAGGCTGTTCCGGATCGGCATGCTGATGTACGGAAAGGCGCCAAACCTGCCCGAAATCCTCAAGTGGCTGAGGCAGGCCTAGTCCAGCCCGGCCGGGCGCACGCCGGGGCTCAACGCCGCGCCCCGTAACTCACGACCCAATTGTAGAGGATCTCGAAGTCCAAAAAGCTCATCGCTCCGAGGGTATACATGGAGTTCAGGGGCTTCGAGCGTTTGATGCACAGGCTGCTGGGGTCGCCGGCGATAATGTTTGCCCGTGAGCCATCGCTGCCCGCACCGAACAACGCGGCGTAGCTGTCGGTGCGGTATTGGCCCCCGGGCTGTGCCGCACCATGGCAGCGGTTGCAGTGCGTGGCCATCAGCGGGGCGATGTCGTTGCCGTAGCCGAGCCCGGCGGTGAATATCGTGTTGCGGTCGCCGGTCAGGCCGCCCGCGAGGGAGCGTACGTTGTCCGCGCGGACGGTGTAGAGACTGGAATCCGACAGCGGTCCGCCGGACAACAGCAATTGCACGACTCGTCCGTTAATCGTGTCGATCAGTGTGGAGCTGAAGAGGCTGATGGCGGCTTCCGGGTGGTTGAACGGATACACGCGGTAGTGCGTCAGCGTCTCCGCGCTCGCGCGATCGAGGGGCTCAGCGAACTCCACGTCGATCGCGAAGTCGCTGGCGGAGGCGGCGCGAAGAGTGGGGGGGGGCGCCAGCACGCGCGCCGCGTGGCATCCGGCGATCAACCCCAGGGCGCCCATCAGCATCGAGCAGGCCAGCAGCAGGCCGAGACGGCGGCGGCTCACTGTTCCTCGTCCGCGGCCGGACCGCGGCCGCCTCGCCACACGTCGCCCGTCCATTCGATCGCCAACCCTGCTTGGTGGTCACGATAGCTGCCTGAGTCGCCAGTCGTACTCGTCGAGGACGAGGCGCCGAGGCGGGCGTGATTGAATTCGGTGCGGCCACTTGCCAGCGCCGACCAGTGGCGGCCGACGCCGAGCCGCAGGTCCAATTCGCCGGCGTTCAAGATGTCCTTGCGCCCAAAATGGAAGCGATCGGTTGCGCGGTCCGAAGTGAACACGCGCGATTCGAGTTCGTAGCGCGCGGAGGTGGCGAGCCGCCACCGCCTGCCTCGCGCCAACTCGACGCCGCCCTCGAGATGGGAAACCAGGCCGTGATAGCTCACGTCCGGCAACGGGGTCACGCTGCCCGAGGTGAGATCGACGAAGCTTCCTGCCTGCGCATGGCTCATGCGATAGCCCGCGCCCAGGTTCACGCTGCCGCGATGCGGCAGGCGATCCTGCGTGAGTTGCCCCTGCACCTGGTGCGTCCCCGAGGAGCGCTCCTCGAATTCCCGGTTGTAGCCGCGGGATTCGTAGCGGTAGTCGGCGCTTCCGGAGAGGTTGCGGCGGAACCGCTGCGTCCACGCGAGCGTCGTGATCTGCAGCTTGAATTCCGCGCGGCGGTACTTCGACAGGCCGCGGAAGGCCACCACGGCGTTCGGGTCGAACAATTGCCGGAGGTAGTAGCGAGGCAGGAGATAATAGGTGGCCGCGAACCGCCGGCCGCCACCGAAGCCCTCCCGCCAGCCGATGCTCATGGAGCGGGCATCGGCCGTGCCGTTCTTCGAGTGAAAGTTACCCTCGGCGTGTAGCCTTAGGGCCCGCCTGCGGCCCCCGGTCCGGCGTTGCTCGAGGTTCAGTGTGGCGTAGGGGTTCGAGATGAAATCGTCCCGCGTGCGAATCGAAAATTCGTCCGGCCGCGTACCCGCCTCGAACAGGCGAAGTTGGTCGTCGGAGTACTGCAGGAGGTTGCTGTCGAAGTTTCCGGCGATCCCAACAGACAACTCGAGGTGCGGGCCGACGGCAGGCGCCGCGGACGCAGGACCGACGAGCGCGAGCGCGGCGAGAGCGAACCCGGCGAGATGGACACTTCCGTGTGAAGGGGCCACGTTCGGTTATTCCTCCCCGCCGACCGTCGGCTGCGGTATCGCAGCATGAATTTCGGCGGCACCCCGCAGGGGCCGCAGTAGGTCGACCAGGATTTCGTGGGAGCCTGCCGGGATCTGGACTCGGCCGCGGTCGAACTTCGAAGGCGTGCGATCAGGAAGATTCGAGTACGCGGCAGCGATTGCCTTGGTCGTCTTGAAGTCAAAGTCGCGAATGGTTCGCGTGCCTTCGCGCACACGGATGACGTAGTGCTGTTCGCCGCGCATGCTGGCGTCGAAATCGAGGCGGCTCGTCAGGTCGAGCACCACGGGTCCAATTACATGGTACCGCACCGGCTTACCGGGCATCGTCGTGTAGTAGGCGATGGACTTCTCGCCTTCGACCACGTTCACACTGCGCGGTGCGTCGGCCGGCGTGAGTGTCACCATCGGAACCTTGGCATTCGCGGCGCCGGCGGTTCCGGTTTGTAGCCGCAGCAGCACGGACTCTGCGCCCTGAAGCTCGAGCGTGATGGAGTGGCGGCCGTTGGGGATGTCGATGCTCCACCTGCGACTCTTGCCCACGGCGCCGCGCAGGTCCTTGATGTGAACGCGATCCGCTGCCGAGGTCTCGGTGTCTGCACGGTCCAGCACCTTGCCGTTCTCGGTCGCGCGCAAGTGATAGCTGACGACCTTTGAGGATCCCGCCGGCAGCTCAGCGCGCGACACCACGCGGAGCACTGCGGGGCCATTGACAGGGATCACCAATGGGGACTTGGGAGTGATGCGAAAGTAGACGCGCGGGTTGTCGTTCACGAGCACCGTTACGCCGGGGTGTCCCGGCAACGATTCGACCGATTCCCAGTGTGTCGCCGCGAAGGATGGTGTGGCGGCCATCGTGATTCCCACGAGAACCGCGGTAAGAACGGACATATTCCGGAGCGAAGGGTTCATGCGGATGGCATTCTTTCAGGGTGAGGACGTCCCAGCAATCGCTGGCGGAGATCCAGCCGCAGGACGAACAGGTTGAACAGGAGCACGAGGATGGCGGCGGCACCCACGATCCACGGGTTGTAGCGATAGCGGATGAACAACAAGCCCTTGCCCACCGGCGTTGGCGTCGTGGTGCCGTCGCCCATGTCGAAATCGCGGGCGAGCTTGTTGACCTGGAGCAGGTGGATGACGGGGATCCGTCGCTCCGCCATGACATTGATGACGCCGCGATTCGGGTAGTTCCGCGCGGCGAGGCGATGGGTCAGTCCGGCGGGAATCAGGCGGCCATTCTGGGCGCCACCCAGGCTCGCGAGCCCGCCGCCGACGTTGATGTAGAGCTTGATCGGTTTACCCAGGGAGTTCGCCACCGAGTCGTACAACGCCACGCGGCCGCGCACTGCTTCCAGCAGGTTCGTGGCATCGAGGTAGCGGACGTGGTTGCGCTCGATGGCATCGAGGATCAACTGGCGGCCGGAGGGTGACAGCCCGCGGCCGACGTCCCCGCCACCGCCGAGCGATGCGGCGAGTGAATGGAAGGGCGTGATCGAGTGCTGGGACAGCACGGATTCCATGTCGAGCCAGGTCAACTCAGGATCGTTCGCCCCGAACATCGAAGCGCCCACCGACGTGATCACGACCGGCCGCGCTCCAATGGCCTGGCATGCCGAATACACCGCGAGGTTAAGCCCGGGCAGCGAGCCGGTGACGCCAACAGCGACGACGTCGCCTTCGTGCACGCCTGCTTGCAGAATGAGTTGTGTGATCCCCGCGGCGAAATTTGGGTGTGCCGCCAGCATCTTGGCGCGCTGGGATCCGCGGTCCGTTGTGATCAAGGAGAATTGAGGCCCGATGACCCCGTAGCCATAGGGGTCGTTGCGGGAGTCTACATCGACGCCGCGTTCGTGCTTGGCCGCGGCGATTGCGCGTTCGCCGCGTTGCATGATCTGCACGGCCTTCAGCTTCATTCGATAGGCCTCTGCGTGCACGGGCGTAACGGATCTCTCAGCAAAGGCATAGACGACGATGGCAAAACAGGCCAGACCGGCAAGGGCCGCCGTGGAAGCGCGCGAGAGGCTCATCGGATCAAGACTCCACCGTTGAGCAGCATGAGCAGCAAGCGGACGAGCACCGCCGTCGTGGTCATCACGCACAACGTCTGCACGACGCCTTGGCGCTCCATCCAATTGGCGATCAGCCCGGGGATCACGTAGCCGATCGTGCTCAGGTCCAGCGGCGCGTCGTGCAACTGCAACACCAGCAGGTCGCGTGAAGCCGCGCCGAACACGAACCCAACGAGCACCGAGACGACGATGCGACGGCGGCCGTAGATCAACATGTAGCGCGACATGAGCTTGAGCGTGCCGAAGGTCAACAATGCCGCGACGATCGTGCCCAGAATGCGGAACGGCTCGTGGATCATCAGCGCGAGGTACCCGGGCACCACCATGCCACCCGCGGCGAGCCCCAGCGTTTCGGAGAAGATGAGGCTGGTGACCAGACCGAGACCGATGGCTTCTTCAATCATCATCTACCGCCCGGTTCTTGAAGTGGAGCACGATTTCCTCCCCGAGTCCCACAATATTACCGATGCCGACCACAGTGGCCCGCCCGTCAGCGATGCCGAGCACATGCTCGTAAACCCGCTCCGCCTCCATGCCGCCCAGATTGCTTATGCGTGACTCGTCCAATCCGTAACGCGCCGCCTGGAAGGCAACAAGATCCGTCCCCAGGCCGGTCAGCACTGCGTGATCGACCGTCAGGCGTTTTGCGATCAACTCCGCGATCTGGCCCGAGCGCTGCAGCCGGTCGTCCCGGCAATTCGCGAGGACGATGCGCTTTGCTCCCGGCTCCGGGTGCTCGAGGCCGAGCCGTTGCCAGATCAGCAGCGTCGAGTCGGGGTCGTTCGCGGCAAACGCGTTGACGAAGGTGACGGTATTGTGGCCGGACTTGACGGTATACCGCCGCAGCGCGCCCGGATCAGGTGTCGCCGCGTGCATGCCGCGTAGTGCCGTGGCGCGGCCGACGCCGAGATGCGCGCACACGGCCAGTGCCAGCGAGACATTCTCGGCGTGCTCGAAGTACGTGAATCCCGAGAGGTCCTCCGCGGTGACGCCTTCGTCAGTGGTGACCTGCAGCGTGCTGCCGCGCTTGCGCGCCACTTCGGCCACGATATGGGCGCGTTCGCGTTCGGCGGTGAAGGCATGGCCACGCACCGGCATGGTCT
>JAYSRO010000424.1:0-2288 GCA_043720995.1 Candidatus Eiseniibacteriota bacterium | reverse complement strand
ACGCGGCCGCCGCTCGTCAGGTCGGTCGTCGTGGTGAGATCGGGTTCCTGGTGCGTCAGTCGCGCGAGGCCAAAGTCGATGATTTTGATGCGTCCATCGGGCGTCACCCGAATGTTCGCGGGCTTCAGGTCGCGATGGATGACCCCCGCGGCGTGCGCGCATTCGAGACCGGCCGCGATCTGGGCGGCGATCTCGAGTACGCGGGGAATGGGCAGTGGCCGACCGGTGAGGATGCTCTTCAGGTCCACGCCCTCGACGTACTCCATGCACACGTACATCACGAGTTCGGGGTGCGGCCCCGCGGAGCCCGGCGACAGCAGGTCCGGCGGATCGGGGGCCGCCTCGCCCGCGTCATAGCACGCGGCGATCGAGGAATGGCTCAGCGATGCGCCCGCCCGTGCCTCGCGCATCAGTCGCGCGCGACGCTCGCGATCCGCGGCGTACTCGAGCGGCAACACTTTGAGCGCGACGGTACGGTTGAGCTTGGGATCGTGCGCCTTGAACACCACGCTCATGCCGCCCTGGCCCAGGGTCTCGAGCAAGACGTAGTCGCCAATGCGGCCGAGGGGCATGCGTGGCTTCCGGTCCTAGGAGTGAGCGTCCAGCGTGGGCATCGCCGCGAGCGAATCCCAATCCGCCGCGGGCAAGTGCATGCGCGTCTTCATCCTGGCCAACCCCTGTTGCCACGCCGCGGATGTCATCGCCGCGGGATCCGGCGTGCGGTGGCAGCCATTACACCGACGCTCGAGCAACAGGCTCGCCGGCGTCATCGCGCGCGCCGACGGCGCCCCGGTCACGAAGTTGCCCACCGCGCATCCCGACGCGACGAGGCCCAGGGCGATCGTCGCGAGCGCTGCGATGCGGCGAACCATCACAATGAAACGCCGATGATCAACTTCACCTCGGAGCGCGGGAAGTCGGCGAGATTCAGCCCACCCTTCGACGTCGGGCTTCCGGAAATCTGCGGGTGCCATCCGAGCGCCACTTGGATCTTCGGCGTCTGCAGGTTGAGCGTCGGGCCGAACTGGATCGCGGACGGGTTCGTGCCTTCCTCGAGAAACGAGTGACTGTAGATGCCCTCGAACCCGATCGCCGCGACCTTGCCGAGCTCGCGGCTCGCGCCGAGCGTCAGCTGCATGTTCTTCTCGGTCTCGCCCTTCTCGTCGCCATTCAGGTGCCACTCGAATTCGCCGATGACGTTCGCCACGCACACCAGCTGGTGAACGCGACGCCCGAGCAGCAGCTTGGGCTCGAACTCGAGTTCGCTGCCGTTGGCGCGCACCTCGACGTAGCCGGCCGGATCGACGAAGTACTTGCCCGGATCGGTCGGGCGGTAGATCAGCTCGAGCGAGGGGCCGTCGTAGACCATGCCCGCCTCGGCGCCTGTGGGCTGGATGAAGTTGAGGTACAGCGCACCGGTCAGGCGATCGGTGATGCCGTATTCGAACTCGAAGCGGTTCGCCCACGCCGTGCCGGTCGAGTCCCCTTGTCCCGACAGGGCGCGCGAGATGACTTCCAGCTCGAGACTGCCCGCCGGCGCCAGGTAGGGCGTGTAGCTCTGGACAAAGTAGCGGCGGTCGGCGTGCACCGTCGCGGAGGTCAGCAGCAACAGCGCGGCGAGCAACGCGGCGCTGCGAATCATTCCGAACATGCGGGAATCCCTCGTGATCTATGGAGTGGTCGCTGCATCAAAGGCACGGGTACGCGGGGGATGATGCTCGATCTTGCGGCACTGGGCAACGGTTGGCGACGAGGCCTAGAATGGCGGCTCACCGGAGGGGTTTTATGGGCGACTACTTCAATGCGATCACTGACGAGCAGGCCGAACTCATCCGCCTATCGCGCCTGTTTTTCGTCGCGACCGCGGACCCGACGCTGGGCGAAGGTCCGCATGGCATCGGCCCCGTGAACGTTTCGCCGCGTGGCGCCGTGCCGCTGCACATTCTCTCGCCGACGCGTGTCGCGTTCATCGACTATCACGGCAGCGGCGACGAGATCGCGCGCCACGCTCGTGCGGGCGGCCCGGTCACGGTGATGGTGTGCTCGTTCGACGAGAATGCTGCGATCGTGCGGCTCTACGGCAAGGCGACCGCGACACCATTCGAGGAATCCCCACTCGCGGAGCAACTCGCGCAGGGTATGGAGGGGATCATCAAGCACCCGCGACAGGTGATCGAGGTCGCCGTCCAGCGCACCAGCACGAGTTGCGGCTACCGCGTGCCACTGATGAACTTCGATCACGATCGCACCGTCGCCGAACGCGGCAAGCGCTTCAAGCCGAAGGTGGC
>JAYSRO010000423.1:0-10168 GCA_043720995.1 Candidatus Eiseniibacteriota bacterium | reverse complement strand
GAGCTCAAGGTCCTCGGGACGCAGATAGGCATCCTGCGCCAGGATCACCGCGCGCTGCACGCGGTTCTCCATCTCGCGCACATTGCCCGGCCACGCATGCGCCATGAGCGCGCGGAGCGCCGCCTGCGTGAAGCCTTTGATCCGGCGCTTGTGGTGTCGCGCGTAGAACTCGAGGAAATACTCGGCCAATAATCTCAGGTCATCGCCGCGGTCGCGCAGCGGCGGGACCACGATGGTGACGACGCTCAAGCGGTAGAACAGGTCCTCGCGGAAGTCGCCGGCCTGGATCTCGGCGGCCAGGTCCTTGTTCGTGGCGGCGATGAAGCGCACATCGTAGGTCTGGGTCTGCGTGCCGCCGACGCGCTCGACCTCGCCGGTTTCGATCGCGCGCAGCAGCTTCGCCTGCGCGTCGCTCGAAAGGTCGCCGATCTCATCGAGGAACAACGTGCCCTCGTGCGCCAGCTCGAGGCGGCCCTTGCGTGACTGCACGGCGCCGGTGAAGGCGCCCTTCTCGTGGCCGAACAATTCGCTCTCGACCAAGTCCTTGGGGATCGCGGCGCAGTTCATCTTGATGAACGCCCCGCTCGCGCGCTTGGACAGCGCGTGAATCGCGTGCGCCACCAGTTCCTTGCCCGAGCCGTTCTCGCCGGTGATCAACACGCGCCCCTGCGAGGGACCGACGCGGCGGATGTGCTCGCGCAGCGCCTCGATCGCCGGGCTCTTGCCCACGATGCCCAAAGTTGCGGCGTCGCTCGCGCCGGCGGTGGCCCCGCCTGCGCGGCGCAATCGCGTCACGCGCGCGGCCTCGACGACGACGTCGAGCACCTGCTGGCGCTCGGGCGGCTTCTCGAGGAAATCGAAGGCGTGCAGTTGTCCCGCGCGGAAGGCATTCTGGCGCGTCGCATCGCCCGTCAGGATGACGACCGCGGTGTCGGGTGTCACCTCGCGCAGCCGCTCGAGCACGTCGAAGCCGTGCATCCCCGGCATGCCGAGATCGAGCAGGACGACATCCGGGCGCGCACTGGCGAGCGACGCCAGCGCCTGCTCACCCGAGGACGCTTCCCTCACCTTGTGCCCGGCATGTTCGAGCGTCATGCGCAACGAATCGCGGATCGCGTCGTCGTCATCCACCACCATCACGTCCAGGCGCGCCGTTGCTTCGCTCACGAGTGTGCTCCAAGTGGGGGAACCGGTGCCACGATCGCCGCCACGTTGGCGGGATCGCGCGGCAAAATCAAGACGGAGCGCGCACCGCCGCCCTCGCGATTATCGATGGTGATCTCGCCGTGGTGCTGGCGCGCGATGTCGCGCACGAGGCTCAGGCCCAGCCCGCTGCCGCGGCGCTTGGTGCTCACGTAGGGCTCGAACAAGCGGTGCTTCAAGTCCTCAGGGATGCCGCTGCCGCAATCCAGCACCTCGAACACAATGTGCTCGGCTTCGGCCGTGACGACCATCTCGACGACGCCAGGCTCGGGGCACGCCTCGCGCGCGTTGAGCAACAGGTTGCTGAGCGCGCGCGACAGCAGCACGCGATCGGCGTGGAACACCGGCGAGCGGGCACCCGCCAAGCGCACCTCAGGCGGAGTGCCGGGGATCAGCGCGGCCATCGAGCGCGCCACCTCGACGCCATCGATCGGTTCGAAGTTGGGCTCGGGCAGGCGCGCGTACTGCGAGAACTGACCCGCGAGCCGGTTCAGGCTTTCGACCTCGCGCAGCGCGGCATTCAGGCTCTTGTGCATCGACGCGCGTTGTTCCGCAGGTCCCTGCTCGACCTGCGCTTCGAGCAATTGCAGCGACAGCCGCATCGGCGTCAGCGTGTTCTTGAACTCGTGCGCGAGCTTGCGCGCGACATCGCGCCACGCCGCCTCGCGTTCGGCCTGCAGCAACGCAAGTCGCGCTTCATCGAGGCGCTGCGTCATGGCATTGAACGACTCGCCCAGCGAACGCATCTCGGCGGCACCACTCGGCGTCACGCGCGTCTCGAGCGAGCCGGCGGCCACGCGACCGAGGGCGCCCGACAAGTCTTGGAGCGGCTGCGCCATCTGGCGCGCGAGCCGCGTCGACAACAACAGTGCGAGCGCGATGAGCAGGATCGTCATGCCCGCGACCAGCAGCAACACGACGCGGCGTTGCAGCTCGGCGGTGAGGCCGAGCTGGCGGTAGTAAGTGAGCCCGTGGCCGACGCTGTCGATCTGCGCATAAAAGTCGGGCGACATGCGGATGCCGGTCACGAGCACCTGGCCCGCGGACGTTGGCGCCGTGGCCACCACGAGTCCTTCGGCGGTGTGCAGCAGCTGCGCCTGCGCCGGCGTGGCCAACTCGGCCGCGAGCTCGGGGCCGTTCGCCAGCAGCACTCCGGGCGGTGCCAGTTGACCGGTGCGCGCCCAGCGGCCCTCGCGCAGTGCGTAAAGTTGCATGAAATCGTAGCCCGCCGAGCGCAGCTCGCCCTGCGCCACGACGCCCTCGCGCGCGTCACGCGGTCCCGCAGGCCAGCGCGCAGCCCAGTCCTCGGCGTGCCCACGCAGGCCGCTCTCGAGCCGCGTCACGGAAGTCTTGGTAACTTCGAGCGCCGAAACGAGTGAGCGGTCGACGCCAGGGCGATACCAGCGCCCGATCGCATGCGACAGCTGCACGAGCGACACCGCGCTGATCACCGCCATCGGCACGAGCGCGAGCAGCAGGAAGGCGGCGAGCAGCCGCGAGCGCAGCGTCACCGGGGCGCGCGCATCAGCGTCCGGAGGAGAGTCCCCCGAGCTGCCCGCAGGCCGCCCAGATCTCACCGCCCATGGTGTTGCGCACGGTGACGGCGGGTGCGCGCGGGTACAGGCTCTGGGCGAACGCCTCGACGCTCTCAGGACTAGGGCGCTGCCACTTGAGCCCCGGCACCGGGTTGTAGGGGATCAGGTTGATCTTGCTCGGCAGGCTGCGCGCGAACTCCGCCAGCCGCGCGGCGTCCTCGATCGAATCGTTGACGCCCGCGATCAGCGTGTACTCGAGCGTCACGCGGCGACCGGTCGTGCGTCCGTACTCGCGCGCCGTCTCCAACACTTCGGCGATCGGCCAGCGCTTGTTGATCGGCACCAGCTCATCACGCACCGCGTCGGTCGTGGCATGCAGCGAGAGCGCGAGTCCCAGCGCCATGCCTTCCTGCGCCAGCCGCTTGATCTGCGGCACCACGCCGCTCGTCGACACAGTAATGCGCCGCGAGCCGAGGTTGAGCCCGCGCGGTTCGCGCAGGATGCGGATCGACTGCACCACGGGATCGTAGTTCACCAGCGGCTCGCCCATGCCCATGAACACGAGGTTGAAGCGATCGTCCTTCCAACCGCTTTGCGCGCCCATCACCATCACCTGCGCCACGATCTCGCTGGCGTCCAAGTTGCGCCGCAGGCCCATCAGGCCGGTGGCGCAGAACGAGCACTTGAGGGCACAGCCGACCTGGCTCGACAGGCACATGGTGAGGCGGCGCTCGGTGCGCATCGAGACGCACTCGACCAGCTCGCCATCGCGCAGGCGCAGCACGAACTTGTTGGTGTCGCCATCGGGGCTGCTGAGCAGGCTTTCGATGGGCGGCAGTTCGAAGTTCGCGATCGTGGAGAGCCGCGCGCGCAATCCGGCGGGCAGGTCGGTCATCTGGTCGAAGTCGGTGACGTGGCGGCGGTAGATCCAGGTCATCAACTGGTCGGCGCGGTAGGCCTGCTCCCCGGCATCGCGAAAGGCCTGCACCAACGCCTCGCGGCCCAATCCATAGAAATGGGAAGGGGCAAGCGGGGAGGTTGTGCTCGGAAGATTGCGGATAAGTGCAATTTGGTGCATATCCGGCATCTGAGGCTCCAATTTCCAATCACTTAGGGGAGTCTATCCGAGCGTCCGCAATCTTCCGAGCACAAGGAAGGCTACCAGCCCCCTGAGTTGCGGTCAAAGCCAGCGGGTGGTATGCATCATTATGCAATGGACGATCGAAACCGCATTTCTGGCCTCGTTTCCAGCCTCGCCGACCCATCCCGGCTGAAGGTGGTCAGCGTGCTGGCCGAGAGCGACTGCTGCGTCTCCGATCTGGCCCGCCGCATCGGCCTGTCGCAGTCGTGCACGACGCGGCACCTGCAAAACCTCCAGCGCGCAGGCGTGCTGTCGCGGACGCGCGAGGGCAAGCGCGTGCTGTTCCGCATCCGCGATGACGACCCCGAATTGATCCGCGTGCTCGAGCTCCTGTTGGTGCGCCGCCCGCTGGATGCGCCCTCAGTGCAGCACCGGAGCGCCCCGCCTACGTTGGTGCCGCGTGCCGCATCGGCCCCCCGCGGTAGCACGGCCGCACCCGCGCGCGCGCCCCACCACGAACTCGCGGATCTGTCGCTGGTGCCCTCCGCTGGCGGGACGCGCCCGAATGAAGTACCCATTGTCGCAACCGCGACACAGCTGGCCACTGACCTCCCCACGCACTCGGACTCCCCATCCGGCCGTGAGGATGCGGCGCCCGACCATTCAGGCGCGCCGTCAGGAGCCGCCCGGGAACTCGAAGACTACCTGCTCTGATTCACCCGCAATCCCTCGGAAATAGATCCTATGCGTGTAGCTGCAATAGATATTGGTTCCAACTCCATTCGGCTGCTGGTCGGCGACGCCAGCCGTTCGGAGGCAGGGGAATACTCGATCCGGACGATCGCGAGGGCTGGCGAGCCGTGCCGCCTCGCCAAGGGCCTGGGCGAGACCGGGCGCATCGCCCCTGAGTTGTCCCACCGCGCCGCCGAACTGGCCGCGGAGTTCTCGCAGCGTGCCCGCGCCCTGGGCGCCACGCATGTGGTCGCGGGCGCCACGGCAGCGCTGCGCGACTCGCGCAATGGCGCTGAAGTCGCGGCGGAGATCACCAGCGCCTGCGGCGTCCCAGTGCGCATCCTGAGCGGCGAGGATGAGGCGCAGATCATCTATCGCTCAGTCGTCACGGGACTCGGTGGTAGCGCCCTTCGCAGTGCCTGCGTGGTGTTCGACCTGGGCGGAGGTAGTACCGAGGTGGTGAGCGGACTGGGCACCAGCCCGGGCCGCTGGACCAGCCTGCCGTTCGGCGCGGTAACCCTGACGGAGCGGTACCTCCAGTCGAACCCGGCGGTGCCGGCCGAGTGCGAAGCGCTCGAGGCGCACGTCAATGAGCATCTTATGCGCGACTGTGCATTGTTCCCGGACCGCACCCCGATCCTCGCAGGCGTGGGAGGGACGATCACCGTGCTCGCGTTGATGGACCGGGGGCTCAATCACTACGACCCGGCCCTGATCGAGGGCTGGGCGATCAGCCCTGACCGCTTCGCCGCCCTGGCGGACCGGCTGGTATCGGCCTCGGTGGACCAACGCCGGGCATGGCCCGCCATGGGAGACGGCCGCGCCGATATCATCGTGGCCGGGGTGCTCGTGGTGAGGCAGCTGGTGGCGCGCTTCCCCAGCGGCGCCCTGCACTGCTCGACTCAAGGATTGCGCTATGGCCTGGCCCGCTTGGCGGCCGAGGAGGCCGGCAATGGGGCGGGTCCCCAGAAGCCGGTTGCGAGCGATTCCCAAACTTAGACATTGACGTTGTCAAAACATGAGGCGGATACTTCCCCCAGCGGAGCTACTCGCAACTCCAGCTCATGCATCCGTGCGGCGCCGCAACGCGAGTCCCCCCTCGTCCGCCCGAATGCGCGACGGGCAACATTCGCGCTTTTTGGCAAGAGGAGCAGGTAATCACATGCAGCAACTTCGCAGATCGCTCTTAGGGCTCCTGCTGATGGTCGCTGTTGGGACAGCGGTGATGGGAAGCGCAGGCGTGTCGAATGCGGCATCGCGACGTTTTACGTCCGAGCCGGTTTCGCCGCCCTATGTGCCGCCTCCCACCAACCCCGATCCCAATACCGGTGAGCCGGATTCCGGGAGTTCCCGTCCGCGGGCGACGACCCCGACCGTTCAAC
Source organism: Candidatus Eiseniibacteriota bacterium (assembly GCA_043720995.1). GTDB lineage: Bacteria > Eisenbacteria > RBG-16-71-46 > RBG-16-71-46 > RBG-16-71-46 > JANLWK01. The sequence goes on along the minus strand of JAYSRO010000423.1, from coordinate 4,235 downwards.
CCAGCTCGGCTGGAGCAGCCCAGTTCTCGATTCGCGCGATCCGCGTGGTCGGCTGGACGAGCCTCATCTGGGTGAAGCGAGCGATCGGAATTGGCTTCTAACTAAATCTGTTCCCGACCCCGCGCCTCGGGGTTCTCGGCGACCGTCTCGTAACGGCGTCGCGGATCACCCCGGTGCGCGGGGGAAAGGGTACCCCCGTGCAGCGATCGATCCCCCCCGATCAAGTTCGTGATCGCTCTGTCCCTTCCCAGGGTGCTGCAGAGCATTGCGAGTCGATTGGTGACCTTCACTTCGCGGCCGATCACTTCGGCGGCGCGGTGGAGCAGTACCTGTTGGCCCTGCAACGCCTCGGTGACGAGGCGGTGCTGGACAGGGTGCGGGTGCTGCGCAAGATCGCCGAAGCCGAATTCTCGCGCAGTCGCTTCGACGCCGCGATCGGTGTGTTGCGCGACGCGCGCCAACTGGCGCGGCGCCTCGACGACCGCCGCCTGAACGCCGGCATCGCCGCGCGGCTCGCCAACACCTATATAGAGCTCGGCCGCTATCACGCCTCGATGCGCTATGCGGGCTGGGCGTACGAAGTGCTCCGCGACACCGACGATCACCGCACGGTGGCGCAGTTGAGCGTGACGCTGGGGTTCTGTTGCGCGCGCCGCGGCAAGTCGCAGGAAGCGATCGACTGGCTGCAGTCCGCTGCCGCGACCTTCCGCCGGATTGATGACGTCGATGGGCTGGTGAATGCCCTCAACAATCTCGGACTCGTCTACAAGAACCTGCGCGAGTGGCGCGAGGCGACACGTTTCCTCGAGCAGGCGTTGCGCCTGGACGAGCGCGCGGGTCTGTACGCGCGCATGCGCCCGGGACTTCAGAACCTCGGGCTCATTCGCTACCGCCTCGGCCAGTGGGATCTCGCCGAAGAAAACTTCCGCCAGTCACTGAAGATCGCTCGCGAGACCGGCCACGTGCAGGGCGAGGCGAGCAGCCTGCTGGCGCTCGGCATGCTGTGCCGCCGCCGCCGCCAGCTCGAGCGCGCCGACGAACACTACCGTCGCGGCCACCAGCTGGCGCTGCAGGCGGGCGCCACGCGCGAAGCACTGTTGGCGCGCGAGTTCTTAGGGGAGCTGGCGCTCGATCGCGGCGATGTGGCGGGAGCGATCTCGCTGCTCGAACCGGCGCTCGAAGAGGCGATGGTCATGGCGCCCGAAGGCGACATGGCCGCCGAACTCCAGACGCGGCTGGGACTCGCCTACCTGCTCGCGGGCAAGCTCGACGCGGCGCAGCAGAAGCTGCTGGCCGGCTCGATGATCTCCGAGAAGTTGGGCGATCGCATCGAGCAGGCGTTCGCTGAGCGCGCGTTGGCGCGGCTCGACGCCCTGCGCGGCAATGCGGCCTCCGTCGAGATGCGCATCCGCGGCTCGGCGCAGGTGTTCGAAGCGCTCTGCGAGACTTACGAACTTGGCGCGACACTCGCGGCATGGGCGGAGTGTCTGCTGCTGTTGCCCTCGAGCGCGCGGTTGCGCGTCGATCTCGAGCCCGTGGCCGAGGCTGCCAAGCGCGCTGCGACGTTGTTCCGCCAGCTCGGCGTGATGCCGCCGGCCGCGGAAGCGTTGCTGACGCTGGCCCGGCTCGAATCCGAGCGTGAACACTTCGACCAGGCACTGACGCTGCTCGAGCAGGCGGAGCAGTGGCTCTCAGAAGCCGGCGATCCCGCGACCGAAGAGCGCGCCGAAGCGCTGCGCCGCGAACTCGAGCGCCAGTACGTCGCGGTGTCGCTGTCGACCTGCAACGAGTTCCGCGCGCTCGAAGAGGCGAACCGGCTGTTCCGCGAGACCGCGGACATGGAAGGCCTGCTGAGCCAGACGGTGCGGCTCGCGGTCGAGCATTCGGGTGGTGATCGCGGCTTCGTCGCCTTCAGCAATGGCAGTGGCCGGCTCGACGTCGTCGCCCAGCACGGGCTCGGCCGCGACCGTGCCCGCAAGATCCTGCGCGTCATCGAACAGGCGGCAGGCCAGAAGATCGCCGAGAGCGGTCCGGTGTTCGCGAGCCGCGTGACGGCCGACCCACGCTTCAGCGGCGCCGCCGTCGATGCGCTCGAAGGCGTCGGCTCGCTGGTGTGCGTGCCGCTCAACTTTCCCTCGCAGTCCGTGGGGCTCGTCTACGTCGACCGCCTGAACGACAGCCTGCTCGGCGCCTTCCGCCAGCGCGAGTTGAACCTGCTCGCCGTGCTGGCAAACAGCGCCGCGGTCGCCATCGTCGAAGCGCAGCGTTCGCTGCTGCTCGCCGAGAACAAGGAACTGCGCGACAAGCTCAAGCCCAGCCCGGGCATGGAACGCATCATCACGCAGTCGCGCGAGATGCAGAACATCTCGCTGCTGCTCCAGAAGGTGGGGGACAGCCCGGCGACGATCCTGTTCATGGGCGAGACCGGCACCGGCAAGGGCCTGCTCGCCCAGGCCGTGCACGAGATCTCCAACCGCCGCGACCGCGCGTTCGTGCAGGTCAATTGCGCAGCTCTCCCTGAGCACCTGCTCGAGAGCGAACTGTTCGGCTATGTGCATGGTGCCTTCACCGGTGCGGTGCGTGACAAGACGGGGCTGTTCGAAGAAGCCGCCGGCGGCACCATCTTCCTGGATGAAATCGAGAAGGTGCCCGAGACCGTGCAGGCCAAGCTGCTGCATGTGCTCGACCGCGGCGAGATCCGCCCTGTGGGTGCCACGCGCAGCCATCGTGTCGATGCGCGCGTCATCTGCGCCACGGGCGTGGACCTGCGCGAGCGCATCAAGGACGGCCGCTTCCTCGAGGATCTCTACTACCGCTTGAACGACATCACCGTGCGCGTGCCGTCGCTGCGTGACCGGCGCGAAGACATTCCGCTGCTGTGCCAGCACTTCCTCGACGTGTACTCGCGCCAGATGGAAAAGCGCGTGAATGGCATCGCCCCGTCGGTGATGCGCATCTTCCTCGAACACGAATGGCGCGGCAACGTGCGTGAGCTCGAGAAGACCGTGAAGCGCCTCGTGGTGCTGGCGGATGAAGGCGGAGTGCTGGGCCCCGAACTGCTGCCGCCCGACATGACCGACAGCATCAACGAGCGCGCCGAGGGGTTGGGCAACGGCAACGGCAATGGTCACGGTTACGGCAACAGTCATGGCAACGGCAATGGAAACAGCAACGGCCATGGCAATGGAAACGGCAGCGGCAACGGCAACGTCAGCAGCAATGGTTCGCCCGCCGCGCGCAATGGCCTCACGCTGCGCAGCAATGTTTCCGAGCTCGAGCGGCGCATGATCGCGCAGGCCCTCGAGCGCAATCACTGGAACCGTGCGCGCACCGCCCGCGAGCTGGGGATGAGCTATCCCACTCTGCTGGGCCGCATCCGCTCCCTGCGGATCGAAAAGTCGGCGATCGCCGAGTAGCTGGCGTCCTTTTGGCGGGATCGCACCGCCGTGGCGCAGTGTTTCCGGGTCTCGAAGCTTGACGCCGCCATGCCCGTGAATGACTCGGGCATGTAACGCGTCAGCTATTAAATATGTTTCGTATGTTGCTATAAATTTTATTACTAGCTATGCCGTTAAATTGCAGCACTTTACTCGATCGCTCACAAAACTAATCATCTTCTTAATGGTTTCTGTCACCTCTGGGCCCCGACATCCCCCCGCCGGTTGAACCCAATGTTTCCGATAACGTGTTGCAATTGTGCCGGATACAAATTAATCCCTGACCATTCCATGACGCTGGCACGCGGGATGCTCTTACATATCAGCCGGAGGGGGGGGACCTCCAAAACGGTCCGGTGAGGCAAGCCGGACAGGCATCTGGGCTAGCCGGTTCCGTAGAATTTGGCCAGGGTACGAGCCCCAGTCTAACGACAGCGCCATGTTCTACGACCGGCTAGCTTGGAGCTTCAACAACCAGATCTTGAAGTCGAAATTCGGCAGTCAGCAGTCAGCAGTCAGCAGAATCGGAAGTCGCAGTCAGCAGTCAGAACTCGCAGTCTCCAGAGTTCGCAACCAGATCGTTTTCCCAAGTACTCAGTGACGAGTTCCTGGGGTTTGCACGTACACAAGTGTCGACGTGTTTTTTGGCAGGCCCGGTGGTGTCTGCCTCCCGTCAGGCCGTGTTGCGGGCAATCCCAGGTTGCAGGGCACCGGTCGCTTCGCAGATTGGCCAGCATTGGGGGATGTCTCGGCTGAAATGCGGATTCGCTTCACGGCCGGTGTCCTTTTTCTTGCCCG
>JAYSRO010000422.1:0-4627 GCA_043720995.1 Candidatus Eiseniibacteriota bacterium | reverse complement strand
CGCGGCGCCGCGAATTCGGAATCCCCCGGATCCCAGTCGAAAAACGCCGCGTAGCAAGTCGGCCGCGGATACTAGCGGCTTCCGTTTTCGTTGCAACTCGATCCGCCGCCGTCCGCTTGACTTAACAATCATCTGCCATCGTCATCACTTGAAGGCATTGCGGCAAGTGGTTGTGATCGCGCAGATTCCGGCGTGGATTCGCAGCACCAAACTCAATGCGCAGGCGCTCCGTGCTCCACCCAACGCGCCAGCACCGCGCGTTCTTCCTCGCTGATGCCCGTCACGTTCGCCAGCGGCATGGTCTTCGTCACGACGGCGCGCTGGTAGATGCGCATCGCCAGGCGCCGGATACTCGCTTCGTCATCGAACATCACGCCCGCGGGTGCTGCGCCGTAACCCGCCGCACTCGGCGTCTGCGAATGACACGTGCCGCAGCGCGTCTGGATGATGGTCTGCACTTCGGCGAAGGCCGGCACCGGACCGGGCGTGCGGCCAGCGTGAAAGTCGCTGAGCAGCCCCGCGGCGGGTTGGGTCAACAGGAACACGCCGGCGAAACCGGCGAGCACCGGGACGTACGCCCAGCCACGGCTCGCTCCCTTGCCGATCATCACGTGCCGTGCCGCGGCCCCCGCAACCATCAGCAGCACCAGCACCAGCGCGCGTTGGGGTGCGGCATAGATGGCGGGGAAGTGATTGCTGAGCATGATGAACAATACCGGGAAGGTCATGTAGCTGTTGTGGACCGAGCGGATCTTGGCGAGGTCGCTGAGCGCCAAGTCCGGCGCCTTCCCCGCGGCGGTGGCGTCGATCATCTTCTGCTGCGCGGGCAGGATGCGCGCCCACACGTTGGCGACCATCGCCGTACCGAACAGGGCGCCGACATGGATGAACGCGGCACGCCCTCCCAACAACGCGGTGAAGAGCACAGTGCTGAGTGCGGCGAGCGCCAATGAGATCGCGGTGGCAAGTGCCGGGCGACGTGCCAATGGCGACTGCCACAGCGCGTCGTACACGAACCAACCCAGGATGATGGTGCCGAGCCCGACCGCGGCAGCGGGGCGGGCGGCGAGCTTGGAGACGGCGGGGTCGATCAGGTTCAGCCCGCCGCTCATGTAGTAGACGACGATCAGCAACAGGAAGCCCGAGATCCAGGTGATCGCGGCCTCCCACTTGAACCAATGCAGGATCGCGGGCATCTGGCCTGGCCCAATGCGGCGGCGCTCGACCTTGTAGAAGCCGCCGCTGTGCACCATCCACAGACTGCCCTCAACGGGGTCATCCGCTCGCTGCGTTCGCTCGAGGTGCTGGTCGAGCCAGATGAAGTAGAACGAGCTGCCGATCCACGCGATGCCGGCGATCAAATGGGTCCAGCGCACCAGCAGGTTCAGCCAGTCGTTGACGGTCATCGGCCGATGCGTCTCGCTTTGCGCTTCGCCACGCTCCCTCGGGATTTCTTCGCACGTGGCGCAGGCCTCGCCGCGAGCCACTCATCCCGCAGGATCGCCATCACGTGCACGTCGCGGTAGGCGCCCTCGACGAACGCGCCCTGGCGGAGAATTCCCTCACGCCGGAATCCCGCTTTCTCGTAAGCGCGCATGCCTGCCGTGTTGAAGTCGTAGACGTGCAGCCACACGCGATTGAGGTTCAACGCCTGGAAGGCGTGTCCGGTCAGCAACTCGGTAACCTCCGTGCCATAGCCGCGGCCCCACTGCGCCTTGTCGCCGATCGAGATGCCGAAGCACGCCTGGCGCTCGCGCCACTGGATCATCATCAGCGCGGCGGTACCGATGAAGCGGTCGCCTGCGCGGGTCATGATGGCGACCGAAATGTCCTTGTCGCTCTTGGTCACGCGCTCGATGAAGGCGCGCTCGTCGGCCAGGTTTGTCGGGCGGGCTACCTTGAGCGAGCGCGTCACATCGCTGTCGTTCATCCACGGCACCATCACGCCGGCGTCCTCGGGTTCGAGCGGACGCAGGTACACCGTGTCGCCAATCAAGAATGGGTTCTTCATCGCATGCACCTCCGAGCACCCAAGGAAACACTCGCTCCGACGGGCGGTCAAGCGGCCGCCCGCGCTATCACAGCGCCCGCGAAGTACGTGTCGCCCGTGGGATCCGCTAGAGTGCCCGCGAACCGGAGACCATCGCCATGCCCCGCGTGAAGCGCCCCGACACTCCCCTGCGCCATCTCGTGCGCCTGCTCTGGCAGCCGGCGCTGTGGGCGATCCCCTTCGCGCTGTTCTTTGGCACGATCTACGGAACCGGGCGCTGGGTAACGTACCGCGACGCCTACCTGCTCTCTGCCATCATGTCCTACGTCATCTCGGCAATGCTGTGGCTGACCGAACACCTCGTCATGCCGCGCGCCCTGCCCCTGTTGCCCCAGAACGGCCCGCAGGCTCGCATCGCCCTGGGGCTGGTGTATGTCGTGGCCAGCATGGGCGGGGCATTCATCGCCGCGCTAATCATCCGCGCCACAATTCTTCCCCAGTTCATGGGCGGCCCGCGCGGGCTGTTCGTCTTCGGCATGTACACGCTGCTCTTCGCGCTGCTGTTCAGCGCGCTCTCTTACGCGATGGGCCTTTACCAGCAATCGATCGAACGCGCGCGCTCCGATCAAGAACTGACGCTCGCGCGGCGCATCCAGCGCTCGTTCCTGTTGTCGGAGTTCCCCGCGATGCCCGGGATCGAGATGCATGCGGTCAACGTGAGCTCGAAGGAAGTGAGCGGTGACTTCTACGACGTGGTGCCGGCCGGCGAGGACTCGTTCCTGTTTGCCGTGGCGGACGTCTCGGGCAAGGGCTTCCCCGCCGCCCTGCTGACCTCGATGCTGCAGGCCTCCCTGCGCACCCAGGCCCTGACTGTCCCCTCGGTGAGCCAGGTGCTCGGCAACATCAACCAGTTGGTGTACCGCAGCGCCTCGGTGAGCCAGTTCGCCACGTTCTTCCTGGCGCGCATGGATGGCCGCGACCTGCGGCTGCACTACTCCAACGCTGGCCACAACTTTCCCGTCGTGTACCGGCGCAACCGCGAGCGCATCATGCTCGAGCGCGGCGGCACGGTGATCGGGATCCTCGATCACGCCGCCTTCGAGGAAGACTCGATCGTGCTTGAGCCCGGTGACCGCGTGCTGCTCTACACCGATGGCATCAACGAAGCGATGAATGCTGCAAACGACATGTACGGTGAGGAGCGCATCCACGCGCTGATGGAGTCGTTGTCGCCGGCGCACTCGGCGCGGGCCACAGTCGATGCGCTGCTCGCCGATGTGCGCGCGTTCCTCGACGGCGTCGAGCCGGGCGACGACATGACCGTCATGGTGCTGCGGGTGCTGGACGCCTCCGCGAGTTCCCGGGGCGCCTGAGCGTTAGCGGGCCACGGCCAGCCTTCGCCGCGACCCTTATTCCCGGCGCCGGCGGTCTCTCACCCGCCGCGGGCGACCGTTCGCCCCACCCAAACGACCGTTCATCCGGTCCACGGTTCCCGGTTGCCATCTCGCGGGACGAAACTGTGTGTGTCGCGAGCAGTGTCGTCCCTCTCCCTAGGAGTACTTTGATGTCGCTTCCGCAGCGCACCCGGCCCGGCCCCTTGAGGGGACTGGTCCTCTTGGCCTGGCAGCAGGCCCTGTGGGCCATCCCGTTCACACTGTTCTTCGGCGTGCTCAACGATCAGGGACGCGGGTTCCCGGTGTACGTCGCCGCCTTCAAGATCTCGCTGGTCTTCTCGTACTGCATCGGGCTTGGGCTGTGGGCAATCGGGTCGTTCGCGGCGCCCAGAATGCGGCGGGATGCCGATGACCTCTCGCTATCGCACTCATTGCGTGTCGCTGCAGCCTACTCGAGCGCTGCGATCGTGGGCTCCTATGTCGCGGCGTTCATCGTCAACTCCACCATTGCACCGGGCTTCATCGGCAGCCCGCGCGCCGTGCTGCAGTCTGGCATGTTCACGTTGTTGTTCTGCGTGCTGTTCGCCGGCATCAGCCTGGCGATGGGCTTCTACCATCACGCCGTCGACCGCGCGCGCGCCGTCGAGACGATGCGCGCCGAACTCGCCAACGCCGAACTACGCGCGCTGCGCGCCCAGATCAATCCGCACTTCCTGTTCAACACCCTCAATTCGATCGCGGCGCTGATCCGCATCGACCCGAACGCCGCCGAAGTCACGACCACGCGGCTGGCCGAGGTGTTCCGCTACACCCTGCGCGCCTCGGACTCCACGCACGCGCGCCTCGGCGACGAACTCGCCTTCGTGCGCGAGTACTTAGGGATCGAGCACACACGTTTTGGCGACCGGTTGCGCGTCGTCGAGTCCATTGAGCCGGGGCTCGAGCACATCCAGGTGCCCGGGCTGCTGCTGCAGCCGCTGGTGGAGAACGCAGTGCGCTATGCGGTCTCGCCACGCACCGAGGGCGGCACGGTGCGCATCTCCGCGCGGCGCGAGGGCGAGCTGTTGCTCCTGCAGATCGCCGACGACGGGCCGGGCATGAGCGAGCACGCGAGCGCGTCGGGCAACGGCTTTGGGCTGCACTCGGTGCGCGAACGTCTCGAGACGGCGGGAGCGCCGCACAAACTCACCATCCGCTCGGATGCCCAGTCCGGTACCTGCATCGATATCACCCTGCCCATCGA
>JAYSRO010000421.1:0-25897 GCA_043720995.1 Candidatus Eiseniibacteriota bacterium | reverse complement strand
AGCACTTGTACGTCATCTCGATCTGGAAGGCGTAGCCATCCGACTTCACCTTGTCGAGCCGCACCGATTCGAGCGCCTTGCGGCGGAAGCACTTGAATCCGCCCGTGGCATCGCGCACCGGCAAGCCGGTGATCCAACGCGTGTAGGCATTGGCGAAGTAGGACAGGAACAAGCGCGACAGTGGCCAGTTCACCACCGAGACCCCATTGAGGTAACGCGAGCCGAGCACCACATCGGCGTCCTCGGCCGCGGTGAGGAACCCGCCCAGGGCATCGGGGTCGTGCGAAAAATCGGCGTCCATCTCGAAGATCAACTGCGCGCCATGGTCCAACGCGAAGCGGAACCCGTCGCGGTACGCCGAGCCCAGCCCCATCTTGCCGGGGCGCCGCAGCAGGTGCACGCGCGGATCGCGCTGCGCCCACGCCTCGACCAGGTCGCCGGTGCCATCGGGCGAGCCATCGTCCACGACGAGGATCTCGAAGCCGTAGGGCAGCGCGAGCACGCGCTCGATCAAGCGCTCGATGTTGTCGCGCTCGTTGTAGGTTGGGATGATGATGAGTTTTTCCATTACGCCGCCTCAGGGGTCCCGTTCGACCGCCGGCGCATCACCCACGCCACGGCGAACATCGAAAGGATCGCCGCGAGGCTCACCAGGGACAACTGCATGCCGCGGCGCATCGCCTTCGATTCGAAGCGGAACTCCACGCGATGCTTGCCGGCCGGCACGGCGACGGCGCGCAACAGGTAGTCGGCGCGCAGCACCGGCACCGCCTTGCCGTCGACGCGCGCCACCCAGTCGGGGTACCACAGGTCCGACAACCGCAACAGCGCATCGCCCGGCGTATCGACATCCACCACAACATCGTTCAAGCGGTAGGACGAGATCGTGGCGGTCCCTCCCGCGGTCGCGCCGAGCGCGAGGTGCGGATCCGCGGTCAGGTAGGTCCAGTCGGCCGCGTCCCTCTGGCCCGCCGAGATCGAATCGAGGATCGCGGAGTCCGGCTGCACGACGGCGTAGTGGCCGAGCAAGGTCGCGCGCGGCAGGGCGAACTGGTTCTCGTAAATCACCTGCGAGCCCTGGTGCACGAGGTTGAGCCCCGGCGGCGCCTCGATCGGCTGCGGCATCACGAGGTAGCGCACGTTCAACAACCGCCACCACGACGGGCTCTCGGGCGCATGGTGCTCGATCATGTCCTGCGCGAGCCGCGGCTTGGCGGCGTGATAGCCGCCGACGGAGGCGATGGCGAAACCCGAGTAACGGTTGTTCTGGAACTCCTGGAACGGAATGATGCGGAAGCTGCCCTGCGGCCCCGCCTTTTCGAGGAACTCGATGACGTCGTCACGGCCGAGTCCCGCGTCGCGCTGCGCCAGCTCGCCGATCGCCGGCTGCATGACGCGGCCGCTCACCGGGAACAATTCGATCATCATCAGGAGGAGCACGCCCGCCGAGGCCACGCGCACCGACAACTTGCGGCCGCGCACCGCCCATGCCAGCCCGAGCGAGGCCAAACCGAGTGCAGCGGCGCGCATGAAGTCGCCGGAGAACCCGCGCCACGCCATGCCCGCCAGCTCCGCCGGGTACTGCTGTCCCGGCACGCTGCGCTTGGCCACCACCATCGCCGTGTAGGCTTTCTCCAGCCCGCCGCCCGCCATGGCCATCATCACGAGCCCGAGCGCCAGCACCGCGGCGCTCCCCACGAGCAGCCGGTCCATCGCCTTGCCGCGACGCGCCTCCACCGATTCGGGATCGCACCACGCCGACCAGCCCCACGCGAGACCGAGGGCCGTCGCCAGCTGGAACAACAGCACGATCATCACCGGCACACGAAACTTGTTGAAGAACGGCACGTGGTCGTAGAGGAAGCCATACAACGGGAAGTGGTTGCCGAACGAGATCAGTAACGCCACCACCGCGAGCAGCAACGCATAGACGCGCGGCGCGCCGCCGGCAAGGAACGCGGGCAGCGCCAGCAGGAGGGTGATCAAACCGACGAAGGCGTTGGGGTAGTCGGTGAACGGCATCGAGCCCCAGTACGTCTGGCCGCCAAAGCCCGCCCAGCCCGGCACCACGATCGAGGGCAGCTCTTCAGGTCCCAGCGACCACTGCGTCGCGTAGCTCATGCCGACGCCGCCGCCTTCGCGCGTGCCGCGAATCGACTCGCGTGCGTAGTCGGCGAGCGGCAGGTTGTAGAAGCCCGCGAGCCCAAGGGCCAGACCGGCGGCAGCGAAGATGCCGAGCGCTCGCACGGCTGTGGCGCGCCGCGCGGGATTGATGACTGCGGCGATGCCATCGACGACCGCGTAGCCGCCGACGGCGAGCCAGGTGTAGAAACAAATCTGCACGTGGCCGCGCAGCAGCTGGAATCCTCCCGCCATCGCCAGCCATGCGAGGTCGCTCAGGGCTCCCCTGCGCATCCAGCGCGTGGCCAGCCACAACATCAGCGGCAAGTAGGCGGAGTCCACGAGCTGGCTGCCGTGTCCGTGCGAGCCCACCGCCACGAGGTTCGGCGCGAACACGAACGCCACCCCCGCGAGTACCGCGGCTTCCGCCTTCGCCCCCCACTCGCGCGCCAGCAGGAATGTGGCGAAACCGGCGAGGAAGTAATAGATGAGCATCCACGTCAGGTCGGGCAGCGGCAGGAACTTCTGCAGGATCGCGACGGGCCAGTCCGGCGGATAGATGAGCGGGTTGTAAGTGCCGCTGCCGAACGAAGGCATGCCGAGGAACACGTAGGGGTTCCACTGCGGGTAGACATGCTGGTGATAGAGCGCCTGCTCCCCGATCCGCGCAAAGCCCGCGGGTGCCGTGGCATCGGGCGAGACGAACGTCTTGCCGCCCACCACCACCTCGTGGAAGAACAGCACCACGAGCAGCGCGAGGATCGCCGCCGCCCAGCGCGCGCTGAGGGCACCGGCGTCGGTGCGCCTGGAAACCGGTTTCGGGGTCTTACGTTCGGTCATTTAGGGTTCCGTGCGGGGCAATCCGCGAGGTCAGGCATCACGTCAGGCCGCCGGCTCGAGCCGGCGTTCGATCACTGTCACCATCGAGGCCGCCAGCGACTCCCAATCGTGACGGCGCGCCAGCTCGCGCGCAGCTTCCACCGACCGCGGCACATCGAGCGCAGCCCCGACCGCCGCAGCCATGGATGAAGGAGTGTCCGCATATTGCAGCAAGGTGCCGGCAGATTGCAGGTCGAGCACGGGGGTGGTGACCACGGGCACGCCCGCGGCGAGGTACTGGTAGACCTTGTTGGGATTGATACCCTGCACATGCGGATCATTCGCCCGAAATGGGATGATCCCGACGTCCAGCGCCTGCATCCACCCCGGCAGCTCGTCATAGGGCCGGGACCCGAGCACCGCGACGCCCTCGCGCTGGGCGAATTCGCGCACCGCACGGTCGGTCGCGGGAGTCCCCGGCCCGATCAGCACCACGGTCCCACCGCGGCGCGCCTGGCGGATCGCCTCCAGTGCTTCGAAGTCGAGGAAGTGCGACAGCAACCCGACGTAGCCGATCAGGGGACGCGGCAGCTCGGCCAGTTCGGCGGGCTGTGCCTGTGCGGTCGCGAAATGGGCGAACTCGACGCCGTTCCCCAGCAGCACGAGGGGTCGCGACGTCTGTTGCGCGAGCTGGCGGCGGTAGAACTCGGAAACCACGAAGAAGGTATCCACCTGCCCCAGGGTCCGGCGCCAGTAGTCCCCAGCCCAGGAGGGGACCCCGGCAAACTGAAAGGGGCTATCGTTGAAGTCGTAGAATACCAACTTCTTGCGAAGCCGGGAAAGCAGCCCCGCGGCGTAGATGTTGGAGTCCAGCACCACCGGGCTTGGGTCGACGCCGAGCCGCGCCAGCATGCGGCCCAGGTACCACTCTGCCCCACGCTCGGCGATTGCCCGCCCCCACGGCGTGGCGATGGCGTTCTCGTACAGCGGGCTCGTCGTGCCGGGCTTGAGGAACGGGACGGTGAAATAGGTGACGCGCCCCTCCTGCCGCGGCTGCCACGGGTCATCCGCGCCGAACGCCGGAGGCTGGGCGTAGAAGATCCGCCAGGGTGCGGGAAAGCGCGACAGCAGGAACTGCTTGCGCGTACGGAAATAGCCCCAGCGGACCTCGGCCAGCACGAGCAGGTCCATGGTGCGTGGGCTCAGCGCGACGCCGCTCCCGGAGCGGTCTCCCAATCGGGCTTACGCAATTCATCGAACGTCGAACCGCGTTGCGCCCGGAAGGCGCCGGGTGCCGGTTGTGCGCTGAAACTGGGATTGACGATATAGCGGCTGAGCCACGACTCGAGCGACAGCCAGCGCCACACCTGGGCGCCGGTCGCGCGCTGGCCGGCGAAGTAGCCGTCGAGTTCGGTCTCGAGCACGCTGGGGTCGAGCAACTCGTGCAGCGGCCCGGGCGACATCAGGCGCCGCCGCACTTCGGCGGCGTGACGACCGCGCAGCCACAGGTCGGCCGGCGTTTCGAAGCCCATCTTGTCCCGCCGCTGCGCCACCGCGCTCGGCAGGCGGTCGGCGAGTGCGCGGCGCATGATCGCTTTGGTCGTGGTGCCCTCGAGCCGCTGGTCGTCGGGCAGCGAGAAGGCGAACTCGACGAGGCGGTAGTCGAGGAACGGCAGCCGTGTCTCGATCGAGAACGCCATGCTGTTGCGGTCTTCATAGCGCAGCAGCGAGGGCAGCATGCGCGTCAGCGTGTCGAAGGCGAGATGATTGCGCAGGCCCGAGTCGAAGTTTGCCGGCGGCTTGGGCACCCGCGCCGCGCGTGCCTTCGCGGCACCGCGCACCATCGGCGACAACACGCGTTCCTTGCCCTGGCCGAAGCGGCTGCGCAAGCCCCCCACGAGCGGGCCGGGCAGCCACGGCTCAAACGTCAGCGCCAGCGCCGTCGTCACGCCGAGCTTGTCGGCGACGGGACCGAGCAGGCGCATGAACTTGCCCGGCTCGCATGAATACAACAGGTCGCGCAGGCGCGTCGGCAAGTAGCGGCCGTAGCCGGCGAGCGTTTCATCGCCGCCCTGGCCATCGAGCAGGGCCTTGATGCCGGCGCGATGCGCCAGCTCCATCACCTTCCACTGCGAGTAGAGCCCCGAGCCCGCGGTGGGCTCGCCCTGCATGTCGGTGAGTGCATCGAAGCACGACCAGAAGTCGCCGCCATCGGGAACGATGACGTGCGAGCGCGCCCCCGTCGCCTCGATCACGGCGCGCACGTAGGGCCGCTCGTCGTAGGCGGGACCTTCGTCGTAGGCGCAGGTAAAGGCGTGCATGGGTTGGCCCAACTGCTTCGTCGCGGTGGTGACGATGGCGCTCGAGTCGAGCCCGCCCGACAGGCAGGAGCCGACTTCGACATCGGCGCGCAGGCGGATCTTGACCGCGTCGGTGAAACGCTCGGCGAACTCGTGCGCCCAGTCGGCCGGCGTCCCGCTGGCGTGACGGCGCGGATCGAGCTGCCACCACTGCGTCAGCACGATGCCATTCTCGCCCACCACCAGGTAGTGCGCGGCCGGCAATTGCAACACGTCTTCGAAGAACGTCGAGGCTTCATGGTCGACCCAGTCGAGCGCCACGAAGTCGAGTACCGCATCGCGGCGGACTTTAGGTGCGCGCTCGCGCGACAGCACGAGTGTCCGCGGGTCGGAGGCGAACGTGATGCCGTCCCCTTCCCACTGGTAATAGAGCGGCTTGACGCCAAAGCGGTCGCGCGCGCAGAACAACTCGCGGCGTTTACCGTCCCACAGGGCGAACGCGAACATGCCGTTGAAGTGCTTGAGGCAGTCGCGTCCCCAGCGCCGGTAGGCCGCGAGCACGACTTCGACGTCGGTGCCGCTTGAGAACTGCTCACCCATGCCCTGCAGCTCGGCGCGCAGCTCGACGTAGTTGTAGACCTCCCCGTTGTAGGTGATCCACAAGTCCGAGGAGGCGTCGCACATCGGGCCATGGCCGGCCGCACTCAGGTCGAGGAACGACAGCCGGCGGTGCACGAGCCCGACGTGCGCCGGGCTGCTCATCAGCGATGAGGCACCTTCCTGCTTGCCGCGACCGGGCGTGTACGGCAATGCGGCGGCATAGACGGCCCCGGGCGTGTCGGGGCCACCGAGCACCATCGCGCGGCCCCCGCGCGCATCGAGCAGCACGATACCCTCATCCTCGGGGCCACGGTGCCGCATCAGCGCGGACATGCGCTGCAACCTGCCGAGCTTGACGCGTCCCTGTGGGTCGTACGACCCGGCGATTCCGCACATCCCTCTGCCTCCCGCGCTGCGCCTGCGTTAACGGCGGCCGTCACACATCGAATGAATTATGGTTACTCGGGAACTACCCTAATCCGCCTGTGGCCGTGGCGCCACGGCGCCCTGCTCGGTCCAGACTCTCGCCCGCACGCACACCACCACGAACGCCAGCACGGCGCCTACCCGCACCGCGACACCTGCAGGCCCAGCCGGCGCAAAGTGCTGAGCCGCGACCGCCAGCCCGAGTGCCAACGCAAACAGAACCATAGCAAACACACCGCGATACGGCAGCGGATGGACGCGTTGCGCGAACACGAACGTCACCACCGCGACTGAGGCGTAGCCCATCAGGGTCGCGAAGCCCGCGCCGACCGCGCCCAAACGCGGCGTCAGCAACAGGTGCGTGAGGGCCGCGAGCACGGCACCGCACCACGCTCCCACTGCCAGCAACGGTGTCTTGATCGCCAATCCGATGCCGATCGAGGCGACAGTGTAGGCACCCAGCGCCACCGCCGCAAAGGCGAGCAACAGCGCAGGCAAGGCCGCGGCGTCGGGGTGATAGGCGCGCGTCACCAGCAGGCCGAGCACCTCGGGCGCGAACAAGCCGACGGTCATGGCGCCCAGAGATGCGATCGCGACATAGCTGACGAGCACGCGCGCGAACAGCCGCGGCGCTTCAGGGTCGCGCGCACGCGCGTAGACGAACGGGCCGTAGGCCAGGTGGAACGCCGATGCCGCGAAGGTCATCACGGAATAGAACCGCAGCGCCACCGAGTAGGTCGCCACTTCCTCGATGGTGCGCGTGCGCTGCAGCGCAAAGCGGTCGAGCCCCGCGATCACCGCGAACGCCACCGCGGCCGGGATCGTCGGGGCGCCATAGGCGAGCATGCGGCGCAGGATGGCGCGGTCGGGCTTAAAGCCCATGGTGTGACGGATCAGCACGAGACCCACGAGGGCCGCCAGTCCATCGCCTGCCAGGCGGCCGTACAGCACGCCCGCAGTGCTCAAGTGGAACCACGGCCCCACGAACGCGATCGACAACCCGGTGACGAGTACCGTCTGCACGATGTTCAGGGTGATGTACTTGACGGGTTGGAAGGTCACGCGCAGGACGTCGTTACAGAACATCACCAGCAGCGTGAACGGCAAGGTCGCCGCCCCCATCCACAGGTACTTGCGGTAACCCGCGCCGTGCAGCAACGCTCCCGAGAGCGGCCCGGCGAACACGATCAACAGCACCGCGGCCGCGCCTGAGACCACCAGCCGGAACACCAGCGAGCTCGACACCATGCGGATGCGCGCTTCGCGGTCGGGTTCCTCGTAGAAGAACCGCGCGAGTGCGGCGTCCATACCGAACACCAGCACCAGCACCGCGGTGCCGAGGTAGCCGGCGATCAGTTCGGCGATACCGAACTCCGCGGGCACCAGCAGCCGCGTGAGCACGGGCACGAGCAGCAGTTGCACGGCGCGGCCGAGCGCCTGCCCGAGCCCGTATACCGCCGAGTCCTTGGTCAGCCGCTTGATCGACTCACGCATGACGCACTTCGCTCACCGCTGGGCCCCGAGGGGATTGGGCTTGCCGCACCACGGGCAGGTCCACCGCTGCGGCCATGGTGTCCCCTCGAGTACACTGTGCTCCCCGCACTCGCGGCAGACATGCGTCACGCGGCGGAGCCCACGCACGTTGGTCTTGCGCAGGCGCAGCACGAAGTTCGCGTCGTGACCCAGATCGATGCCGGTCCAGCGGTGCCACGCCGCGACGAAGCGCGTGAACGGCCGTTGCAGGCGTTTGGTGCGCGCGTCGTTCATCCACGAGAACCCTGCCGGCACGCGCGCATAGGCCGCGAGCTCGAAGCCGCGCGCATAGAATTCGTCGAGCAGTCCCTGGAAGTCGAAGCGCTGCTGGTGCTCGATGCGCTTGGAGAACTTGAGCAGCGCGTATTTCGCGAAGTAGCCGGCGAAGCGGTAGAGCCGGTCGTCGAACGCCTTCGCGCGCGGCACCGAGAGATACAACGTGCCGCCCTCGCGGGTGACGCGCGCCAGTTCATCGCAGCACGCGGCGAGTTCAGTGACATGCTCGAGCACGTAGTGGCAGACGGTCAGGTCGAACAGGCCGTCGCGCACGGGGAGGGCACCAAGATCCGCGCGGAACACGCGCAGGCCGGGCTGCTTCGTGGGGGGCCCGGGCGGGAACTTGACGTCGAAGCCGGTGATGGTGAGATCGTGGCGCCGCGTGTAGTCCCACGAGCCGGGACCACAACCGGCGTCCAGCACGGCGGCACCCGCCGGCAATTCGTCGAGCACCTCGTAGAGGAACACCGCTGCTTCGTCGCGCGCGCGTTCGGGGCGCTGTGCGCTAAAGGCACGTGGGGACACAGGCTGCGGTGTCCGGTTCGACGTCGCGCTCACGGCATCGCCTCCCCTGCGCTGATGCGCCGCGCGGCATCGAAGTAGGCGCGCGGCACCGACGAGGCGGCGGCGGCCCGTCCCTGCAGGATCAACCGCACCGCCACCAGGGCGTGCGTGAGCAGGCTCATCGGCCACCACGTCACGCGCCCGAGCCCGCGCGCGTGGCGCTGGTAGAGCTGCAGGTTCGCGCGGACGTAGTGATAGGTCTTCCACGGGCTGTGGTTACCGGTACTTGCCGAGACCTTGTGCCACAGCCGCGCGGTCGGCACGAACAACAGCTTGAGCCCCAGTGCCCGCGCGCGCAGTGACCAGTCGCTGTCTTCCGCATAGATGTAGTAGCTCTCGTCGAGCAGGCCGACGCGTTCCCACACCTCGCGCAGGGCGAGGAAGCAGCAGCCGGTCAGGTAGCCGGTTGATTCCACGCCGCGGTACTGGCCGTGGTCGCGCGTGCGGATGCCGCGATGCCACGAGAACGCGATGGCGGGGTGGCACTCGCCGCCCGCGTACCAGATGCGGTCGGTGGGCGGAGCGTAATAGATGAGTGGGCCCGCGGCACCCGCTTGCGGGTCCTGCTCGAGCGCCAGCAGCAGGCGCTCGAACAACCCGGCGTCCGCCACGGTGTCGTTGTTGAGCAGGGCGATCGCCGCGGCACCACCTTTGAGCGCGTGCTCGAGCCCCGCGTTGTTGCCGCCGGCATACATGCGGTTGTCGGGCAGCGCGATCAACTCGCTGCCCTCACGCTGCGCGAGTGCGGCGGCGGAACCGTCGGTCGAGCCGTTGTCGACGACGAGCGTCCACATCTCCCAGCCCTGCGGCAGCCGGCAGCGCGTGAGCGAGTCGAGCAGCGCCAGCGTGTCGGCGAGGCCGTTCCAGTTGAGCACGATCACGGCGAGCCGCTTCACGGCGCTTCCGTCTCGGCGCGCATGGCCGCGCGCAGGCGCAGGCCAGCCATCACGGCAAGGACAACCAGCAGCCACGCCAGCGCAATCGGCGCCACACCTCCCACGCCGGCATAGCCCAGGTAGAGCCACCAGAAGTCGAGGCCATGCAACAGCGAGCGTTGTTCCGCGGCCGAGAGTCCCGTGCGCGAGTCGCGAACGTTGGAGTCGGCACCCATGTCGAGTCGCGGCGCCTGGCCGCTCAGGTGTTCACCGGCGTTGCGCCACAGCATGCGCCAACTCCCGGTGACCGGGCTGTAGCGCGGGTTGAAGTGACTGTCGCTCATGAAGTGCGGGTCCTCGAGCGGCAGCGCGTACGGGTAGTCCCCGGCCTCGCGCATCTGCGCGCCAAAGTAGATCGCCACGCCACCGATCTGCACGATCGCGCCGAGTGCGAGTGCTGCGAGTGCCAGGCGCAGCTTCGAGCGCGGGATCGCCTTACGCCACCCCGCCAGCGCCGGCGCCACGCACAGCAGCAGCAGCGGCAGCAGCGGCACGAGATAACGCGGCCCATAGGAACCATCGCCCGCCCAGTGCTGGAAGCGCGAGTACAGCAGCAAGGCCAGCACGGTCGCCGTGAGTGCGCCCACGCACAGCCGCCCGCGCGGCGTGCCCATGCCGAAACGTGAACGTGCCGGCTCGGCGCGGCGCGATTCGCGCCAGCCCTCGCGCAGTGCCGCGGGCACGAACCACGCTGCAGGCGCGAACCACGCGAGCCCCTTCCCCGACGACAGCAGCAGGCCGTAGAGCCCGACCAGAATCGGCGTAGTGTAGGCAGCCGGCGTCGCCTGCGCGCCGTAGCCGGTCTCGAGCGCGGTGCCGAATCGCGCCACGTTGTAGAGCGCGTGACCCGCCAGGGCCAGCGCCACGCCCGCAACGGGCCAGCGCCAGGTGCGCCGCGGTGCGGCGAGCAGCGGCACGAGCGCGCCGCACGTGAGCGGCAGCATGCTGAGCTTTGCCGAGATGGCGATGAACGCGCCCAGTGCGGCCACGCGCTGCGGCGCCATACCGCGCTGCGCGGGCGTCCCGCTCATGCTTGCGCCGTAGAGTGCGAGCAACAATCCCAGCGCCTCGAGTGGCTCGGCCATGAAGCTCTTCGAGTACACCCACAATGGCGTGGCGAAGCCGAGCGTCAGCGTCGTCAACAGCGCGGCGCGGCGCGAGGCTCCGAGCCTGCGCGCTGCGCCGTAGAAGGCGGCGAGCAGCAGCGCGCAGATGAGGGCGTTGAAGAACGAGGCGAGGAAGCGCACGGCCAATCGCGTGCGCTGCTCATCCAGGTGCGCGAGGCGCGCGGCGGTTACGCCCGCGGCCACGAGCGGCAGCGCCAGTACGGCCTGCGCCGCGGCGTTCTTGGTGTAGTCGCGCCCACCCTGGCCTTTCAGCGTGGCGCCCTCGGGCACCCACACGTGCCCGGCGAGCAGCCCGCGCGACAGTTCGAGCATCGAGACTTCGTCGCTGCCGACCACGCGCCCGCCGCCGCTCACGATGTAGATGAGCAGCGCGAACACGAACACCCACAGAGCGGTATGCCGCGTCTGGCCCTTCATCGCCAGCCCCGCGTCGGCGCCAGTTCGTCAATCAGCCCAACGGTCTCATTCGCCAGGGTCTCCCACGAGTGGGCGCGCCGCAGTTCGGCGACGCCTTCGCGCATCGATGCGCTCAAGCCCCGCTCGAAGTACTCGACGATCGCATCGCTCAGTGCCGCGGGTTGCTCGGGCGGCACGACCATGCCGGTGCGGCCCGGGATCACGGTCTCGGCGAGCCCGCCCACATTGGTGGTGATCACCGGCACGCCCAGCGCGTAAGCGACATGCGTGACACCGCTCTGCGTCGCCGAGCGGTAGGGCAGCACCACGACGTCGGCGGCCTTGAACAGCGCCTCGACTTCTTCATCGGGGATGTAGCGGTCGAGCATGCGCACGGACGGAGCGCCGCCCGCGCGTTTCGCCAAGGCGCGCATCTCCTCCGCATCCTCGTAGGGCTCCCCCGCCACGACGAGCGTGGCGGGGCGCCGCTCACGCACGCGCGGCCACGCCTCGAGCAGGGTGTCTAGCCCCTTGTAGCGGCGGATGAAGCCGAAGAACAACACGACTTCGCCCTCGAGCTTGAGGGCTGCGCGCGCCGACTCGCGCGTCCAGCGACCCTGGTCGAACTGCGCATACAGCGGGTGCAGCACGCGGCGCCGAATGGCGCCCGGCTTGAGCTGGTCGAGATCGCGTTCCACGCTGTCCGACATCACGAGGTAACCGTCCGAGTTGCGCAACATCCAGCGCGTGAGTTGGGCGTCGAATGGGCGGTGTTCATGCGGCACGAGATTGTCGCACACCAGCACCACGCGCGTGCCGCGGCGCCGCAGCGGACCCACGGCCGAGGCGAACGAGGGCGCGAAGAACGGCATCCACCACTTGAGGATCACGGCTCCCGGCGCCCACTCCTCGAAGCGGTGCGCGACGCGCCGCCAGCTCGCAGGGCCGATCGAATCGAGCATCGATTCGACCGGGAAGCCGGGTGCCGGCGCTTGCGGGTCGAGCTGCGATTGCCCAGGGAATAAACGGTCCGGGTATTGACGCGTGAAGGTGATGCCGCGCACTTCGGCGCGCTCCCCCAAGGTCTCGCCCAGCAGCGCCAGGTATTGGGCCAGTCCGCCGCGCCACGGCGCCAGCGGCCCCAGCAGGCCGACGCGCATGCTCAGCGCGCCCGCGTCCCTTTGGGTTTCGGTTCGGGGCCCGTCGAGGCCCACGCCGTCATACCGCGCCGCTCGAACTGGAACGGCACGACCTGGCCACCGTGCTTCTCGAGTGCCGCGGCGACGCGGTGCTTGCGGTCGAACCGCGTGAGCAGCAGGAAGTAGCCGCCGCCACCGGCGCCCGGCATCTTGCCGCCGATAGCACCCTCCTTGCGCGCCACCTGGTACAGCATGTCGACGTGCGTGTTCGAGATGGCCTGGTCCAGGCGCTTCTTGTTTTCCCACGCCTGGTGCAGCAGCTCGCCCATCGCATCGATGTCGCCGACGAGCAGCGCGCGCTTCATGTCGAGCGTTTCGGCCTTCAAGCGGTGCAGCGCCTCGACGGTCTTCGACTTGCCCTCGCGGTAGGACTCCATCTGGCGTTCGATGATGTGCGCCGACTGGCGCGTCTGGCCCATGTAGCAAAGCAGCAGGCGGTACTCGAGCTCGGCGATCACGTCCTTGCGGATGCGCAGCGGGGTCACCAGCGTCGAGTCCTTGTGGAACTCGATGAAGTTGAAACCACCGAACGCCGAGGCGTACTGGTCCTGCCGCCCGCCGGCGAGCTTCATCTCGACGCGCTCGATGTGGTACGCGAGCTCGGCCACTTCATAGCTGTCGACCGGCTGGCGCAGCCACTCGGCCATCACGCCGATCAGCGCCACGACCAGCGTCGAGGACGACCCCAGCCCGGAGCCGGGAGGCGCGTCGGAGTGCACCCACATGTCGGCACCGTGCTTCTGCTTGAACGAGCGCACGACCGCCTTGATCAGGTCCAAGTTGCCGTCGAACTTCATGCGCCGCGGATGGTCGTACTTGGCGACGACGTCGTAGTCGAGGCTCGCGAGTGTGACGCGCGAATCACGGCGCGGGCGCAGCGAAGCGTAGGCGTACTGGTTGATGGTCGAGGACAACACCATGCCGCCGTGCTCTTCGGGGTAGGGCGAAACGTCGGTGCCCCCGCCGCAGAACGACAGGCGCAGCGGAGCGCGGGCGCGGAAGTAGTGCGGAGCGCTCATACGGTGAAGTGCCTTTCCGCCCGCTCCCACTCCTCGGGCGTGCCGATGTCGTAAAAGTTCCCTGGCAGTCGCACCCCGAGCAACCGTCCCTCGGCGGCCAGTCCCGGCAAGACGTCGCGTTCGAGCGAGGAGACGCCGGCGGGAATATGCCGCCACAGCGAGGACGAAAACGTGTAGAGCCCCCCGTTCACCCAGGCGTGCCCTGAGTAATCGGCATCTTTCTCGACGAACCGCAGCACCCGGCCGTTCGCGTCGCATTCGACGCGGCCGCGCGCGCGTGCATCCGCCACTTCATAGAGTGCTAAGGCGCCAATGGCGCCGGATTCCCAGCGGCCCTGCTCGAGCGTCCAGGGGTCGCCCTCGGGCAACGTGTCGCCGTTCAAGACGCAACACGGGCCATCGAGATAGGGCTGCGCAAGCTTCAGCGCACCACCCGTGCCGAGCGGATCCTGCTCCTCGGAAAACTCGAGGCTCACGCCGGCCGTCGCGGCCCCCAGCGTGTCGCGAATCGCCGCTCCACCGTAACCCGTGCACAACACCGCATGCGCGATGCCGTGCGACTTGAGCCAACCGAGCTGGCGCTCGAGGAACGGCTTGCCGCCGATCGGCGCCAAGGGCTTGGGCAATTCGCCGAACTTGGGGCGCAGCCGCGTGCCCAGTCCCCCTGCCAACACGAAGGCCTTCACGCGGGGACGTCCCAGTTGTGGCTGCGCTTGAGCGGGTAGTCGCTGCGGGCACCCAGGTGCGCGATCATTTCGCCGAGCAGGCCCATCAGCACGAACTGGAAGCCGAGCAGCACGAGCCCGGCGCCGAACAGCATCAGCGGCCGCACATGGATCGGTTCGCCATGCAGGAACCGCCCGACGAACCACAGCCCGATCGCGGTGCCGACGGCGAAGAACAGCAGCCCCACGCGGCCGAACACATGCAGCGGCTTGAGTGCGCTGGTGGTAATGAAGGCGGCGCTCATCAAGTCGAGGAAGCCATTGACGAAGCGCGCAACGCCAAACTTGCTGTAGCCGAACTTGCGCGCGCGATGGTGCACCGGCACCTCCCCCACGCGAAAGCCCTGCCAGTTGGCGATCGCCGGCAGGAAGCGGTGCAGCTCGCCGTACACTTCGATGGATTCGACGACTTCGCGGCGGTACAGCTTGAGGCCGCAATTGAAGTCGTGGAGCTTGATCCCCGCGACATGCGACGTCACCATGTTGAACAGGCGCGAGGGAATCGTCTTGGTGAGCGGATCCTGGCGGTTGCGCTTCCAGCCCGAGATCAGGTCGAAGCTCGTGCCCATGGCATCGCGCATGTCCTTGAGCTCCGCCGGGTCATCCTGCAGGTCGGCGTCCATGGTGGCGACGAGTTCGCCACGCGCCTGCTTGAAGCCCACGGCAAGGGCTGCCGACTTACCGAAGTTGCGCCGGAACGACACGGCGCGCACACGCGGGTCAGTGGCCGCGAGCTCGCCGATCACGCGGTCCGAGCCGTCGCGCGAGCCGTCATCGATGTAGAGGATCTCCCAGCTCAAGCCCAGCGCGTTGAGCGCCCGCAGCAGCTCGGCGTGCAATTCCGGAAGACTCTCGACCTCGTCGTACAACGGCACCACCACCGACAGCCCGACGGCCTGCGTGTTCACGCCTTGGCTCCCGCATACACGCTCCGCGCCCATGCTGCCTCGGCGCCTAGCCCAAAGTCGATCGGGGTGGCGGGCACGAAGTCGAGATCGGCACGAATGCGCGTGGCATCGGCGCGCGTGCGCATCGGGTCACCGGGCGGCCGCGGCTCGAGCTTCACGATCGCCTTGGTGCCGAGATGGTTCTCGAGCATCTGGATCGCCTCGAGCACATCGACCTGCGAGCCGCCGCCGACGTTGTAGACGCCCTGCGGGGCTGAGCGCTTCCAGGCGCGGACGTTGGCCTCGATACAATCGTCGATGTAAGTGAAGTCACGCGACTGCTTGCCGTCGCCATACACCACGATCGGCTCGCCGCGCAGCATCGAGCGGCAGAACAGATGGAACGCCATGTCGGGGCGCTGGCGCGGTCCGTACACGGTGAAGTAGCGCAACGCGGCCGTCGGCAGCCCGAAGTTGCGGCCGTAGAGATTGACGAGGTGCTCGCCCGCGAGTTTGGAGACGCCATAGGGCGAGAACGGCTTGGGGCTAAGTGACTCGTCGGTCGGGTAACGCTCGGCGTCACCGTAGATCGACGACGAAGAGGCATAGACGAATCGCTCGAGCGCATGGCCGCGATAGCGTTCGAGCAACCGCTGCGTCGCCAGCACATTGTGCGAGGTGTAGACCGAGAACTCGGCGCCCCACGAGGCGCGCACGCCGGGTTGCGCGGCCTGGTGGAACACCACGTCGACCTCGGGCAGCCCTGCCAAGTCGGCCTGACCGAGGTCGATTTCCAGCAGCTTGAAATTCGGGTGCTCGAGTGCTACTGCGATATTGCGCCGCTTGAGCGCCGGATCGTAGTAGTCGGTGAAGCAATCGACACCGGTCACCCGCACACCGTCGCGCAACAGCCGCTCGGTCAAGTGCGAGCCGATAAATCCCGCGGCCCCTGTTACCAACGCGTGTGAGGTTCCCATGGCGCCTAAGGCAGCATCGGCGCGGTGGGACGCCGCAACAACGGCTGCCCACTCGCCTGGGGACGCTGGCTGTCGAGCAGTGCGCGCGTCTGCGCGTCCTGCGGGTGGCTCTGCAACCATTGCTCGAGATAGTGCAGGGCGTTCTCGGTCTGCCCCGCCTGGTTGAGCGTGTAGTAGGCGGCGTAGAACGGGTTGGGGTAGTTGGGATCGAGCTGGATCGCGCGATCGAAGCAACCCATCGCCTGCTTGATCTGGTCCTGCGAGGCGAGTGCGACGCCGTAGTAGTACCAGGCCTCGGGGTTGCTGCCATCCCGCGACGTCAGGTGATGGAACAACTCGATCGCCTTCGCCGTGTCCCCCGCCTCGATGTAGAAGCTGCCGAGCGGAACGAGTCCCTCGGTGAAGTCGGGGAACATCCTGCTGACGCGCTCCATCTCGGAGATCGCATGCTTCAGGTCGCCCTGGCGGCGGTAGTGATAGGCCAACTGGATGTGCGCCGCCATGTAGTTGCGCGACAGCGTCGAGGCGTTCTCGTCCTTGAACACCAGCGTGTCCCACGCGCCATCGGCGAAGAACAACCCGCGGTACTTGAAGGTCTCGTACAGCGACTGGTTGGTCTTGGGCACGTCGATCAGACCCTGCAGCGTATCGCGGTTGACGCGGTACGCGAGGCCTTCGAGCGTGAAGTACTTCTCGTAGCCGTAGTGCTCGGGCACGGTCACGGCGAAGAACGGCTGCATCGACCAGCCCTCGCCCTGGCGCGACTGCTCGATCAGGTGATGCACCATGAACTCGTTGGTGTACATCGCCTGGCCGTTGGCGTCGCGGACGTAGCCGACACCCAGCTGGCGGATGGTGGCGTCGTCGAGCTTGATCGGCACCTTGGGCTCTTCGTCGCGCAGTTGCTGGATGTACCAGTCGGTGTTGAGCAGGCTCAGGTTGACGACGCGCACGTCCTGGCGGAAGTGCTCGACCTGCTGCATGTACCACAACGGGAAGGTGTCGTTGTCGCCGTTGGTGAACATGTACGAGTGGGGCTTGAGGGCAGCCAACATATTGTAGGCGTAGTCGTGCGCCACGTAGTTGCCGCGGCGGTCGTGCGAGTGCCACATCGTGCGCGCGAGCAGCACCGGCTGCGACGCCAGCAGCAGCGCGGCCGCCGCGGTGGCGTAGCGCTGCAACGCTCCCGGCGAGAACGAGTCGCGCACCCACACCAGCGCGTAGGTGACGCCCATGCCCATCCACAGTGCAAAGATGTGGTAGCCGGTGGTGAAGAAGTAATCACGGTCGCGGACTTCATGATCGGTGAAGTTGAGGAACGCGATCAGGCCTCCGGTCGATAAACCGAAGATGACGAAGGTGTAGACGAACGACTTTTTCTCGCGCCTGAATTGCCACCACGCCCCGGCGAGTCCCAGCACCAGCGGCAACAGCGTCGACCACAGGCGGTCCGCCGGAAACAACAACCACTGGCGCGAGAAGTAGCGCCAGAATTCCTTGTTGAGCTGGTTGCTCAACGCCGAACGCCGCGTGAACATGTCCATCTGCCCGTACTGCTTGCGCTCGAGCAGGTCGCGGAAGGCGGGCCAGCTCGAGG
The DNA here is from genome assembly GCA_043720995.1 of Candidatus Eiseniibacteriota bacterium. GTDB lineage: Bacteria > Eisenbacteria > RBG-16-71-46 > RBG-16-71-46 > RBG-16-71-46 > JANLWK01. The sequence goes on along the minus strand of JAYSRO010000421.1, from coordinate 8,396 downwards.
GATTGCCTTCGTTGATGGCCGGATGCAGGGCAGCGCGAATGGGCAGGTAGGCGTGCGTGGAATAGCCGATCACCATCAGGCCCAACGCCAGCGCCAGGATCTTCCCTTCCTTTGAGCGCATCGACAGCGCGACGAGCGGCACACACACCGAGGCGACCGCGACGGCGGAGGCGAACGGTGTCATTTCGAGGTCGCTATAGGCGTAGTACATCGCGTAGGCGCCAAGTGCTGCCGAGACCCACACCACGGTCGAGGAGATCTTGCGCTGCCCCGCCATGATGAAGAACGTGATCATCGACAGCAGGATGACGCCGCCCGCCATCTTCTCGAGTCCCATGGTGACGAGCATGATGGCGAGGAACGGCATGGCGAACACGGTCGCGGCGCGGCGGTCGACGAGCCACACCAGCACGATCAGCGGCAGGCCCATCAGACCGACGCCCAAGTGGAGCCCGACGCTCAGCCACATCACGTAAACGCACATCAGCAGTGGACCGGCGGTGGGGCGCTTCTCGTGTTCCTCCCACCACTTGAGCCCGAGCCAGAACACCACGATCTGCGCGAGACTAGCGAGCGAGTACACCTCGGCCTCGATCGAGTTCTCCCAGAAGTTGTCGGAGAAGGCGAGCAGCAGCGAGCCGACGACCGCGCCCAAGTGCGCGAACAGGTCATCCGTGCGCGAGGGCTCGTGACCTTCCTCTCCCCCGCGCGACTGGGCGAGCCGGATCAACTTGAGCGTCGAGAGGTAGGTAAACACGATCGTCAGCGCGGAGGGCAGCGCCGACATGGCGTTGATGCGCCACGCCACGGTGCCGAGCGGGATCAGCGACCACACGCGGCCGAGCAGGATGTACAGCGGAGTCCCGGGCGGGTGCGGGATGCCGAGGATGTACGAGCAGGCGATGAACTCGCCGGCATCCCAGAACGGTACGGTCGGGGCCAGCGTGATCATGTAAACGATCGCCACCACTGCGTACACACCGAGCGCCACGAGGACGGTGGTGCGCTCACGGCTGAACATCAGGCGGACCTCCTAAAGGATCACGCGACCGCAGGCTCCGTCGCACCGTCCTGCCCAAAAGCACGAAGGCTCCGAGCAGGCTGACGGCGACAGCCACCAGATAAGTCGTGAATTGGAGCGAAAAGGCCAGCTCGCGACCGACCCCGACCATGCCAAACAACACCATGCCGGCGCCTTCGCGTACCCCAATGCCATTCAATGAGATGGGCAGCGAGACTATCACCGCCAGCAACGGAACGAAAAGCAGGAAGTAGGTCACCGGCAGGCTCACGCCCAGCGCCCGCGCCACCACCACGTGCACTCCCACCCGCATCACCTGGATCACCAGCGCCAGCGCGATCAGCCCGGCGAACAGGCGGCCCCGCGAGCGGTAGGCGGCGAAGCGGCGCGACAGGTCATCGAGGTGCGGCTCGAGGAACTTGAGCCCGACGCGCGTCATCACGCGCTCGACCGCCGGCAAGACGCTCGGGTGCAGCACACCGATCAGCATGCCGACGCTTAAGCCGAGGAACCCGACCAGCGCCAGGTACATGAGCCCGAGATGGAAGCGGGTGATCGCCGGCACCGTGGTCACCACCGCGAGCCCGGCGAGGGCGATGGTGCCAATCACGCGATCGAGCACCACCGTCGAGACCGCGGCGGCGCGCGTCTCGCCGTGACGCGAGGCGTCGACGACGCGCGCGATGTCGCCGCCGATGTTCGCCGGCAGGAAGTTATTGAAGAACAACCCGACGTGGTAGTAGCCGAGCACGCGCGGGAAGCGGATGCGAATGCCCACGGCATCGAGCAGGTGCCACCACTGCCAGGCGCCCAGCACGTTGCTCACGAACAACAACAGGAAGGCGCCCGCGAGCATCGGCAAGTTCGCGGCGCGCAGGGCTGCGGCGACAGGGGCCACCGGCATGCGCGTGAACAGGAAGGCGAACAGGCCGAGCGAGAACACGACCTTGGCCACCAGCAGCCAGCCCTTCGGCAGCCCCGGCCGGCGGGCCTCGACGCTCGATCCCGCCTCGCTCACCGGGTGCTCTTCGGCGTGCGCAGGGTGCCGCCGGTCAGCGCTTCGATCGAGCGCGCACCACAGTCCGGCCACTGGAAGCGCCGCGCCCACGCCACCCCTGCCTCACTGAGCGTGCGCCGCAACGCCGCATCGGTGAGCACGCGCACGAGTGCATCGGCCATCTCGGCATCGCTGCCAAACTTCACCAGCAGCCCCGTCTCGTCACGCCGCACGGAGTCGCGCAGTCCCGGGCTGTCGGCCGCCACCACAGCGCTGCCGCTGGCACCCGCTTCGATCACCGTCAGGCCCCACCCTTCCTTGGGGCTCGGCTGCACCACCACCCACGCCGAACGCAACCACTTGGCCTTCTCGGCGCGCGGCAGGAAGCCGAGGAACTCGACCGACTCCTGCGCCGGCGAGGACATCACGGTGGCCTGTAAGCGCGCGCGGTCGGGCCCATCGCCGATCACCGTGAGGCGCGCGCCGGGGACCCGCGACAACACGCGCGGGAAGGTGCGGATCAGCCAGTCGAGCCCCTTGTAGCGGCGCAGGCGCCCGACGAACACCACCGAGGGCTGCGCGGACTTCTCCGCCGGATCGGCGGCCGGGTAGGCGGCATGATCCATTCCGCAATGCACCACCGTGATGCGCGAGGCGGCGACACCGCGCTGCACGAGGTCGTCGCGGGTGCTCTCGGAAATCACGACGAAGCGGCAGCGGCGGTAGACGCTCGGGATGAGCCACTCCATGAACTGCACGTAGAGCGCGACCGGCCATGCGGTTTCCTGGAACGCCGTGGCGCCGAACAAGTGCGGCACGATCACGGCGACTTCCGAGCGGGTCCAGAGCGGGGTGAAGCACGGCACCTTGTTGATGTCTTCGACCACCAGATCGGGCCGAGGGTTGGAAAATTCCCGCCGCAGCACTCCGGGCACGACCAGGTTGAAGTTCCACCACAGCCCGCGGCGCACAATCGTCATCCCGCGGTGGGTGGTTTCGCGCTCGCCCCCGGGGAAGCCGGAGGCCAGCCAGGTCACCCGCCAGCCGCGGCGCACCGCTTCGAGCAGGATCTCCTCGAGGTGCAGCTCGGCGCCACCGGCCTCGGGGTGCCCCGGGTCGCGGAAATTGATGGCCAGCAGGTGCCGCATGCCGCTCACGGCTTCTCGCCCACCGTTCCGATGACGTGGCTCGTCCACAGCGACCAGCGCGAACGTGAGCAGGCGGCGCGCAGGGATTCCCACCCCTTCGCCCACCACTCCGGCCCGCGCGGTTCGAGCGGAGGACTGAGCTTGAGCCCGCGCTTGAGCAGCTCGCGCACCACGCGATAGGCGAGCCCCGGCACCATCCATTCGCCGTAGGTGCGGCGCACGGTGAAGCCGGCCTCGGCCACGCGACGCTCGAGCCCCGCGGGCGTGAACTGCGTCTCCCACCCTGCGAACCACGCATTGAACAGAATCAGCGTCTTCTTCATCAGCGTGTAGAGATGGAACGTCTGCGGCACATCGATGATGGCGCGCCCACCCTTGCGCGTGATGCGCGCATTCTCGACCAGCAGGGGCATCGGGTCACGGAAGTGCTCGAGCAGCCCCTGGTGGAACACGATGTCGATCGAGCCATCGCGGAACGGCATGGCCAGCGCATCGGCGTGCACCAGGTGCACGGGCAAACCCTGCGCGCGCGCCTGCTGCTGTACCAGACGCAGCGAGGCGGGCGAATAGTCGAGCACGATGGCGATGGCGCCGTCGCGCGCCAACGCGATCGAGTCGCGGCCCGAGCCCGCGCCGACTTCGAGCACGCTCTTAGCCCGCACGGGACCGTCGGCGAGGATCTCGCGCGCGAGGCGCCCGCCCGTCGAGTAGGTGCGGTCGAGATCCTGGTGGCCCTTCCAGTACGACTCCCAATGATCCAGCGTGGAGACGCGGCGCATCATTCCCCCCACTTGAGCCGCTCGGCCAGGAAGGGCGGCAGCCCGGCGTCGCGAATGCGCGTCGCGGCGCGTTCGATGTCGTAGTCCACGCGGCGGTGTTCCAGCCGGTCGTTACCGGTATCCAGCAGCAGCCATGCGGCGCGCGGGTCGCCGTCGCGCGGCTGCCCCACGCTGCCCACGTTCACGAGGTAGCGCCTGCCCGCGCGCAGCTCGACTTCCGGCGTGCGCAGGTAGGCGATCTGCGCGCCATCGCTCTCGAACACACCCGGCACGTGCGAGTGGCCGATGAACCCCAGCCGCTCGCGAAAGGTGCCGAACTCCAGCCGCGCGTCGGCGATCGAGAACACGTAGTGCCACTCCTCGGGTTCGGACGGCGTGGCGTGCACGAGGCGGTGATCGTGCCAGACGATCGAGTACGGCAGGCCATCGAGGTAGGCGAGGTGTTCCGCCGTGAGCTGCGCGGCCGTCCAGCGCGCCGCGGTGGCCGCATCGGTCTGGAAGCCACCGAGCTTGAGTTTGCCGAGGGCCGCCGCGTCGTGGTTGCCCACGACGGCCGCTTCGATCATCGGCACCAGCCGCTCGATACACTCGTTCGGCGATGCCCCGTAACCCACGAAGTCGCCGAGGCACGCCATCGCGTCGGGCTTGCAGGTGGCGACATCCGCGAGCACCGCGAGCAGCGCTTCGAGGTTGCTGTGAATGTCCGAGAGCAGCGCCAGCTTCATTCGAATTCCGCAGGCCGCAGGGCGTGCGCGATGGTGTCGAGGACGCCGTTGACGAAGCGCCCGGACTCCTCGGAGCCATAGGCGCGCGCCAGGTCGATTGCTTCATCGATCACCACGCGGGCCGGCGTGCCCGCGCGCGACAGCAGTTCGGCGACCGCCGAGCGCAGCACTGCGCGGTCGGTGCCGCTCAGGCGTTCGAGCGGCCAGTGCTTCGCCGCCTCGCGCAGCAGCCGGTCGACTTCGTGACCCTGCCCCGTCAGCGCCCGCACGACATCGACGACGAGCGCTTCCTGGTCATCGCTCAAGTGTTCTTCGACGCGTCGCGCATCCCATGTGTCGGCGAAGGTGTCGCCATTCACATCGGCCTGGAACGCCACGCGGAACGCAGTCTCCCGCGCGCGCCGGCGCGGACCCGCCAAGGGCTTAGCCACGCGGCGCCACCTGCGCCCGCAGCCGCGCCATCGACACGGCCGCCAGCGCGATCTCGGCTCCCCGATTGCCCATCGCTCCGCCGCAGCGCGCTTCGGCCTGTGCGGCGTCATTCGCTGCCAGCACGCCGTTGAGCACCGGCACTCCCGTATCCAACGTCACGCGCATCAGTCCCTCGGAGGAAGCATCGGCGACCAAACGAAAGTGTTCGGTCTCGCCGCGGATCACCACGCCGAACGCCACGACGCAATCGGGCGAGGAATGCTGCGCCATCCAGCGCGCGGCCAGCGGCAGCTCGTAGGCGCCGGGCACCCAGTGGAGCACGAGGTCGGACTCGAGTGCCCCGCGCCCCTTGAACACCTCGAGCGCCGCCTGCACGAGGCGCTGGACGTAGCGCTCGTTGAAGCACGCCGCGACGAGCCCGAACTTCAGGCCCTTGGCGTCGTGATCCGGACGGAGTTCCTGCACGCTCACGTTTCTCCCATGGCCAGATCGAGCAGGTGGCCGAGTTTGTCCCGCTTGGTCGCGAGGTACTTACGGTTGTGGCGATTGGGCGCGATCTTGACCGCGACGCGGCGCACGATGTGCAGCCCGTGCGCCTCCAGCCCCACCACCTTGCGCGGGTTGTTCGTCATCAACTCGAGGTTACGGACCCCTACATCGTAGAGGATCTGGGCGCCAATACCGTAATCCCGCAGATCGGCCTCGAATCCCAGCTTCACGTTGGCTTCAACCGTATCGAGCCCCTCGTCCTGCAGCGCGTAGGCCTTGAGCTTGTTGGCCAGCCCGATGCCGCGGCCCTCCTGGCGCAGGTACAGAAAGACGCCCCGCCCACGCTTGCCGATCGCCGCCAGGGCAGCGTGCATCTGCGCGCCGCAATCGCAGCGCTGCGAGCCGAACACGTCGCCCGTCAGGCACTGCGAATGAACGCGCACCAGCACGGGGTCGCGTCCGGTGATGCGGCCCTTGACCAGGGCGACGTGGTGGTCGCCTTCGTGCAGGCTCTCGAACAACACCAGTTGGAACGTGCCGTACTGCGTCGGCAGCGGAACCGAGACCACCCGGCGCACCAACCGCTCGCTCTGGCGGCGGTACTCGATCAGGTCGCGGATCGTCAGGATGCCGAGCCCGTGCTTGCGGCCGAACGGGATCAACTCCGGCAGCCGCGCCATGTGACCATCCTCGGTGAGGATCTCGCACAACGCGCCGACAGGACGTAAACCCGCCATGCGGCACAGATCGGGCACGGCTTCCGTGTGACCGGCGCGGCGCAACACGCCGCCGGGGACCGCGCGCAACGGGAAGATATGACCGGGCCGCAGCAGGTCCTCGCTGCGCGTCTTGGGATTCGCCAGCACCCGCAGTGTCTTCGCGCGGTCAAACGCCGAGGTGCCCGTGGTGGTACCGACGCGCGCATCGACCGATTCGGTGAAGGGCGTGGCGAAGCGCGCGGTATTGCGGTCGACCATCAGCTTGAGCCCGACGCGGTCCGACTCTTCCGCCGACATCGGCGCGCACAGGATGCCGCGGCCATGCTTGAGCGCGAAGTTCACGATCTCAGGCGTGGCCTTGCTCGCCGCGAACACGACGTCGCCTTCGTTCTCGCGATCTTCATCGTCGATGACGATGATCATTTTGCCTTCGCCAATGCGCTTGACCGCCTCCTCGACGGTGAGGCGCAGGTCTTTCGGCACCCCCTGCTCGCGCGCCACGCGCGGCTCGGCGGGGGTTGCGTGCTTGCGCGCGGTGCCGGCGCGTGGGGACTTGGGCGCCACCTTCGTCGCGACAGCACCGCGCGCGGCTGTTCGCGCCACCTTCGTCGCGGCAGCCCCGCGCGGCGTCTTGCGCGCCGCACCTGTGGGCGCGGCCTTGCGGCTCTTCGTCATGACGCTCATCGATCCTCCCCTGCGGCTTCCATCAAGCGCGCCGCATAGCGCGCCATCACGTCCGCCTCGATATTGACCTTGGTCCCCGGGACATAGCGTCCCGCGACCGTGGATTCCAGAGTGTGGGGAATCAACGCCACTTCGCAGCGCGTCTTGGCACACGCCGCGACCGTCAGGCTGACGCCATCGATCGCGATCGATCCCTTCTCCGCGACAAACCGCGCGACCATCTGCGGCACTTCGAAGGCGATGCGCTTGCCTGCCCCTTCCGCCACGACCTCGATCACACGCCCCACGCCGTCGATGTGCCCCTGCACGAGGTGGCCGCCAAGACGCGAGTCGAGCCGCAGCGAGCGCTCGAGGTTCACGAGATCACCGTTCGCGAGATCGCCGAGCGCAGTGCGGCGCACGCTCTCGGGCACCACGTCGAAGGTGAGTCCCTTAGGGCTGACTCCCGTCACCGTGAGGCAACAGCCGTTGACCGAGATGCTGTCACCTATCCCTGCGTCATATCCCTGTGGCACGCGCAGCATGAGCTGGAGCCCGCCGCCGCGTTCCTCGCGGCTCGCGACCGCACCCAGCGTCTCCACCAGTCCGGTGAACATCAGCGCAACCTCACGGTGATCAACGCGTCAGCGCCAAGCGGCTCGCACGACTCGATGCGGCCGGGTGTCGCCTGCGCCAGGCGTCCGCGCCCGAACGGGCCGCACCACGCGAGCCCGCCGCCCAGCAGCTTGGGCGCTACGAACATCAAAATACGATCCACCATCGACGCCTTGAGCCACGCCGTGCCGAGTGCCGCGCCGCCTTCGAGCAACACTTCCTGGCACTCCTCGCGCGCCAACCGCCGCGCCAACGCCCGCGGCGAGACGCCGCCATTCGTGAGTGGCAAGCGCCACACACGCACGCCGCGGGCGACCAACGCCGCCTCGCGCGCCTGGGTCGCCTGCGGCCCGCACGCCACAACCGTTCCCTGGGCGAGCTTGCCCGCGAACAACTGGAGCGTGAGCGGCAACCGCAGCCGCGTGTCGCAGACCACGCGCAGCGGCTGGCGGAGTTGGTCGCCGCGCTTCGCACCACGGCCCATTGCGGACCCTGCGGACCCTGCGGCCGCGGCAGCCGCGGCAGCCGCGGCGTGCCGCGCGGTCAGCCGCGGGTTGTCGCTGCGCGCCGTACCCGCGCCGATGATGATCGCCTGGCTCGAAGCGCGCAGCTCATGCCCACGCTCGCGCGCCTTTGGCCCGGTGATCCAGCGCGCGTTGCCCTGAGCGTCGGCGATCCGGCCATCGAGCGTCGCGGCCACCTTCCAGGTCACGCGCGGCCGGCCCTCGGCGTGCTGGAGCCAGTAGCCACCCAGTACTTCGCGCGCCTCATCCGCGCACACGCCCACCTCGACCGCGATACCCGCACC
>JAYSRO010000420.1:0-2298 GCA_043720995.1 Candidatus Eiseniibacteriota bacterium | reverse complement strand
GCTTCCGTTGCGTGGCGATGCCGGGGGCGCTCGCGCCGCTGTTCGCCCTCATCACCGGCATGGCCGCGGTGGAGACGTTCTCGGATGTCGTCTTCCTTGGCTACCGCTTCGAAGCGCTGATCGGCACGCTCACCGAGATCGTGGAAATGCTGGGTGCCATCGGCTGCCTCACGTTCGCCTGGCTGAACCGGCGCATGCTGCACCGCGAGTGGCGGCACGGATCGTCGCACGGAGAGGCCACGTACAATGACGCCACCCGCATCGATCGCGCTGCCGCTTGACCCCGCCCCCCCGCGAGACCTCCGATGACTGACCCGGCCCGCGACCCGATGCCGAACGACAACGCGCCCCATCATACCGCGTGCGACGATCTCGACTCGATCCTGACAGAGGCGCGCGCGTCGCTCCGGCCGACCAGGGACAACAGCCTGCGGGTCCTCCCGCGCGACAACGCCCCCGGGGCGCCCGCGTCCCCCAAAGCCGTGTTCCGCGACAGCGCGACCGCATCGTCCGATGCCTCGAGACTGCCGCAGGACCTGGAGCGCGCCGACACGGTGAAGTTCCACAACCTGCGCGCCGAGATCGCAGACCCCACGCTGGGGCGCGCGCGCGAGGAGAAGAGCCGGCTCGGCCTGATCGTAGCCGTTGGGCTCGGGCTGTTCGCGGCGCTGCTGTGGATCGCGAAGCCTTCGGGCATGGATTCGCTGCAGCCGAAGACCCTCGCACCCGCTTACGCGGACGCCAGCGCGCGCTGGGCGCTGGCCATGACCGCGGAGCGCATCGACCGCTACTACGCCGAGCATGCCGCGTTGCCGGCAACGCTCGAGGCGGTCGGCGGCAACCCGATCGAGCTCATGACCTACGAGCCGTTGGGCGACCACGATTACCGGCTCACCGCGCCCGGGCAGAGCAGCGTCATCGTGCTCGACCCGACCACCTCGATCAGCGACGTGCTGGGCAAGAGCGCCGACGCCCTGCGCGCAGGGACGGGAGACGGACGATGATCATGAGCCTGGTGATCGCGCTCGAGTGCTTGGCGATCTTCGCGAACTTCGCCATGCCGATGCTGCAGACGTCGCAAGTGCGCGCCCAGGCGGCGGTCATCGCGCGCGAGATGGGCGAGGTAAAGAACGCCGCGACCCAGGCGTACGGCGGCACCGGAGCATGGGCGCAGGACCAGCCCGAAGGCATCGTCCCGTCCGAGCTCAAATCCTACCTGCCGGCCGGCTTCACGTTCGTGCACCCCCACTACCGTTACGATTGGAACTCCTGGGCACTGGGCGACCGTTCCATCCTGGCGCCGCGCGATGGGGCGCTGGCCGGGGTCACGGTGGTCACCGACGATCCGCGGCTCGCCGCCGCGGTCGCCGCGAGCCTGCCCAAGGACGACCTCAAGCTGGCGCTGGAACACCGCGCCACGCTGGTGCTGGAGCGCAAGGGCTACTAGTCCGGGTCCGGCACCGCAGGCAACGACATTCCCCGACGATCTGCACCAGCGAGCGAGCCGTCACGCCCCGTTGCTCATTCGCCGCGGCGGGCAGCGGGTCGTTGCGGGATTGGGGCATGCTTGGCGAGGTCAATGACCGGCCCGCCCGAATTGCGCATGGCCACGCCTTCGCGCAGGATGGCGTCCAGCTCGTCCTGGGCGGTGCGGCGGAGATTGTTTCCGGGCCCCAATGAAGTCTTTTCAGCTACTGAGCAACTTAATTTTAATGACTTACGGGGGACTGACATTCCCGGCAACAGTCTGCGCCTCACACGGAAGGGGGCACATGCATGGGCTACGATCTCGCCATCATCGGCGGCGGCATCACGGGCCTGGGGGTCGCCCGGCTGGCGGCGCGCAACGGCTACCGGTGTGTCGTCCTCGAGCGCGACGACCTCGCCTCGGGCACCTCGAGTGTCTCGAGCCACATGCTGCACGGCGGGCTGCGCTACCTCGAGCACGGGCGCTTCTCGCTGGTGCGCGAGTCGCTTGCGGAACGCTTCGCGGTGCATCGCATGGCGCCGGGGGTGACGCGGCCATGCCGCTTTCTCGCGCCACTCTACCGGGGTGATCGCGTGGGCCCGATGAAGCTGCGCGCGGGGCTTTGGCTCTACGACCGGCTGGCGGGCGCGCATCGTTTCTCGCCGGCGGGTGTGGTGCGCAAACGCGAGGCGCTGGCGCTCGAGCCGGGGCTTGAAGCGGACGGCCTGCGCGGCGCGGGTGCCTACACCGATGTCGTGATGGACGATGCGCGGCTCGCGATCGCGGTGGCGCGCGACGCGGCGGCGCATGGCGCGCAGATCCGCAACTAC
>JAYSRO010000419.1:0-2299 GCA_043720995.1 Candidatus Eiseniibacteriota bacterium | reverse complement strand
CTGGTGACGACCTGGCAACTAAAGAAGGACGTGGCCGGGCTGAGCGTGCGTTGCGCGTCCGGCGGTGCTTCAGCGGCCGCGTTCCGGGCCTCCCGGCTCACCGCAGTACGCATGGAGCGAGGCCTCACCCAGCAGGCCCCCGCCGGATCCGTTGGCGTCCAAGTTACGCAGATCCGCCGCTCTAAGCAGCGACCAGCGCACTCACCCTCGATGTGCTGCGCAACCTAGCCATCGCGCTCCACATAGGCACCGACGCTCACGTCTTCGCCGCCGGCGAACGCGGACCCGACGAGAACCTGCGCCTGGCATTCGAAGCCACCGCCAAACTCGACCCCGACGAGCCAGCCATGGTCCGCCAGCTCATCGAAGCTGTCCTGCTCAAGCACCAAGCCAAGCGCTGGGCGTCCGGAGCGATCTCAGCGAGAACGGCCGCGCAACTCGGAGCTCCCAGCGAGGCCGCGGACCTCAAGTGCCAGAAGAGTGGGGGTTGCGATCTTTGATCGACCGGTCGTGGGTGTGAGAATGAGGCGGCCGGCCGGCGACGCCGATGGACTCTGGTGCGGGAAGCCCGTAGAAGAGTGCGGTGCGGGGTCCTCGGGAGTGTCGGATTGTTGCCGTAGAGCACGCGGGTCTGTCTCCAACGTAGAGGTCCCTCCGGCCGGCGCCAGGAAGGTGTCTCACGGAGGGAGCGAAGGGATGGACGTGCTGTTTGATCGGGTCGCTGGACTCGATATCGGGAAGGCGTCGGTGACGGTCTGCGTCAGGACGCCGGCTGAGGGTGGGGGTCGGCGGTCGCAGACCAGGACGTTCAACACGATGACGCGGTCGTTGGAGGTGCTGGCCGACTGGCTGGTCGCTGAGGGCGTCACGTTGTCGGCGATGGAGTCCACCGCGACCTACTGGAAGCCGGTGTTCTACTGCCTGGAGGAACGGATGGAGTGCTGGCTGCTCAACGCCAGTCACATGAAAGCCGTTCCGGGCCGCAAGTCCGACGTCAAAGACGCCGAGTGGATCGCGCAGCTGCTCGAGCACGGCCTGGTCCGGCCGTCGTTCGTGCCGCCACCGGACATCCGCCGGTTGCGGAACCTGACCCGCTACCGGGTCCAGCTGATGGGAGACCGGACGCGGGACGCCACGAGGTTGGAGAAGCTGCTGGAGGACGCCTCGATCAAGCTGAGCGTCGTGGCCTCTAACATCACCGGCGTCTCCTCTCGCAAGATGCTCGGGGCGCTGGTCGCCGGCGAACGGGACCCGGCGGTGATGGCGCAGCTGGCGATGACCAAGATGCGCCGCAAGATCCCCGACCTGGTCGAAGCGCTGACCGGTCACTTCGATGACCACCACAGCCTGCTCGTCGGGCAGCTACTGGAACGGCTCGAGCACACCGAGGGCGCGTTGAAGAAGCTCGACGCGCACCTGACGCAGGAGATGAAACCCTGGGTTCATCAGCTGGAGCTGCTGCAGACCATCCCGGGCGTCGGGGTCGTGACCTCGCAGGTGTTCATCGCCGAGACCGGCGGGGACATGAGCCGGTTCCCGACCGCGGGGCACCTGGCGGCGTGGACCGGGTTGGCGCCGGCGATGAACGAGTCGGCCGGTAAGCGCAAGCCGGCCGGGACCAGGCACGGCAACAAGTACCTGACCTCGATGCTGGTCGAGGCCGCGAACTCCTCCGCCCGGACGAAGAACACCTACCTGGCCGCGCAGTTCGCTCGGCTCGCATCCCGGCGAGGGCACAACCGGGCAGCGGTCGCGGTGGCGCACTCGATGCTGGTCAGTGGCTATCACATGCTGCTGCGCGACGAGCCCTACAAGGACCTCGGACCGAACTGGCTCAGCGACGAACGCGACACCGAAGCCCACGCCCGCCGCCTCGTCCGGCAACTCGAACGCCTCGGCCACACCGTCACCCTCGACCCCGCCGCCTGACCCGTAGGCGGCCGACAACTCCACCAGCACAAGCAAACCGGGCTCCGCCCGGAGCTGTCGCGTGCCCCGAAACTTCTATTCACGGGTCAGTCATGCGTCCGATTTAGTCTTGGAACGAGCTGCCGGTTGGCGGGCGCGCTCGACTACTTCGAGCTGACACTCAGCGAGGCTACGAGGTCGTCGAACGTGGGGTCATCGAAGCCGTCGCTGCACCTGAGGACCGTAGATCCGTCGTGCTCCTCGACGAGCATCCCCGCGTTGCCGATCCACGCCTGCATCGTTCCTGCCGGGTCGCGCCAGGCGTTCCAGATCCGCACTGACATGGGCTTGTCTGCCTTGGCCGGCCGGAAGCCCACCACGACCAGCTCCG
>JAYSRO010000418.1:0-4644 GCA_043720995.1 Candidatus Eiseniibacteriota bacterium | reverse complement strand
GGCTGACCGATAGTCACAATATGAAGTCTCCGCAGGGGCAGTACTTCCCTTGCGCATTAGATCCCCGGGCCTTTCGGGACCCGCATGAATTCTCCGGGAGGGCGAAACTGCCCTCCCGGATTCTTTTTTTGCGAGGGAGGGGGTGTGGGTGACAGAGTCCGCGTGTTCGTTGACTTCTGGAATTTTCAGCTCCAGTGGAATGACCGGACGGGCAGAGCGACCTGCAACTGGACGAAGTTGCCACGCGTGCTGCTCCAGCGTGCGCAGACCGCAATGAACACCGCGGGCAGCAACGTGACGCTCCAGCTGGAAGAGACGCGGGTGTATGCGTCGTACAACCCGTCGAAGTCAGCCGACAGCAATTTGAGGCGTTGGCTCGATACTTTTCTCGACCGCCAACCCAGTTTCCGCGTCTTCGCAAAGGAACGTCGAGCGCAGTCGAAGCCGATGCGCTGCCCCATTTGCGGGAATGCAGTTGCCGAGTGCCCGGGATGCGGGTAGCCGCTGCGGCAGAGTGTCGAGAAGGGGGTGGACACGGCCATCGTGACCGACCTGCTCTCCCTTGCCTGGGAAGGCGCCTACGATGTCGCCATCCTCGTATCCAGCGACAGCGACCTGGTCCCCGGCGTGGAGCGGCTTCAGGAAAAGGGGCCAAAGGTCATCAACGCAACGTGGAAGAGCCACGGACATCATCTCGCGAAGGCGAGCTGGGCTTCGTTCGACGTCGACGGCTTGGTGGGCGACTTGAGGCCTAAGCCCTCACCGTTTCCGCGGCGTCGGCCCCAGCTTGAGCATAGTCTGGCGCGACCCCGTTCCCTTGCGCTCCGCCGCATTGCTCGCAGGCGTCTCCCACTTGTCGCCATGAATTTGCCGATTGTGCACCTCGGCATCGAAGGCGTTGGGATCGAACACCGCGTCAGCCCACTCGCGCAGCTCCGCGTTCTGAGGGTCCTTGGGGTCGGCGAGCACGGCGAGGAGGTGACGATATCCACCCACTCCACCGCAGTCCTCGGGGGGGCAGGCGCGCTTGCCGTCGACGACGTAGGGGTACATGCCGTCGGGAGCGGCCTCAAGCTGCCGTTCCAGCACGATCGTGTGCTCCCATCCGTCGCCGAAGTCGTACTCGTAAACGAGCTTGTCGTTGAGTTATCGCAGGACCTGGCCGAGCGAGGTCCTGGCGGGAGGACTCTCAAGGTATCGCGCGGTGAACTCCCCCGGGTGTTGGTAGCCGTGGCCCGGAATCGTCACCAGAAACCGACTCATCTCCAGGCTCAACCCGTGCGCGGTCAGATCGGGCTGGTCCTTCCGAATCACTTTCAGCAGTGAAGTAAACTCGTTCATTGTCCCGAGCACGCTTCGGCTGGCGCTACAGTCGAACGTGATCTCGCTCATCGCCATCAGCTCTGCATCCCTGATGCCCGGATCAACGCCCATGTCGTGGATTGCCCTGGCGATCCCGATTGGAATCCGTCCCTCGAGTGTCGCGAATTCGCGGGCGGTGATCACCACCGGGAGTCGCGTGATTTCGCTAACCAGCAACACGAGTTGCGCCGGGCGCAGCGGCAGAATCGTCGCGTACCAGTCGCCGAGGCGGGTTGTCGAGCGCGACACGGTGGGCGTAAGCGGGGACTTGATCCGGCGCAGCAGCTTGGCGGTGCAGCGGACGACGAGCATTGGATCGACTCCCCCAAGATCGATGGTTTCTCCAGCCTCACCTTGGCCATCATCACTCAAGCACAAGCCGAAGTCCCGTTTCACCCCCGGCGTGCTCTCATCGTCGCGTTGCCGGGCGTCGACGTCGCGCTTCCTAGGCTCGCAGACGACTTCCTGCCATTCTTGGCCGCGATCCCATGAGAGACCTTCCCGCAATCGTCTGCCCCCGCGTCTACCCCTCCGCGCCCCTGCGCCTCGCCCTATCGCTTGTGCTCGCCTGCGCGCTGTCGCTGGGAGCGTCGCCAGCGACGACCGCAACGCGGTCCCCGACATTGCTCGACACGTTCCTGCCCGCGAGCCACTTCCGCAACGCCGACTGGGTCCGCATCCCTGCGCCCCCTTCGGCCGTTTTCTCCGCGATCCGCGCAGTCACCGCCAACGAGGTCCAGGGCTTTGTGCCCTTCGCGATCGCGCTCCATGCGCCGCGATTCCAGTTGACCGCACGCGAGCGCGCCCTGATGGGCCGCCCGATGCTCGAGGCGATGCGCGAGGAAGGCTACGTGCTCCTCGGCGAACGCGCCGGCGAGGAACTCGTCGTGGGCGCGATCGGCCAGTTTTGGGCGGACCGCTAGGTGCGCTTGCGCGGCCCCGGTGACTTCCGCGCGTTTCGCGACCCTCGCTACGCGCGCATCGCCATGAACGTGTGGGTGCGTGGCGACGGGAAGGGCGGCAGCCTCGTCAGCACGGAGACACGAGTGCTCTGCCCCGACCCGCAAGCGCGCAAGAAGTTCGAAGGCTGCTGGCGACTTTGGACGCCGGGCGGGTCCGTCGTGCGCACGCAGTGGCTCAACGCGGTGCGGCGACGCGCGGAAGTGGGGCGACGCAGGTGATTGCTGGCGTGGTTCGCGGCGCACTCATGTCGAACTTGAATTTACTTGAAACGAATAACTTGATTCGATTAAAGTAAATGCCGATACTCACCGGGGGAGGATCGGCCGATGGCACTGTCACCCACAGAACTTGGACGCCGGCTCCGTGCCGCCCGCGAGCAGGCCGGGCTGAAGCAGGAGGATGTCGCCAACGCACTCGGGCTGAACCGTGTCTCGGTGACCCAATTCGAGGGAGGCGACCGCTCCCCCAATTCCCTGCAGCTCGCTCGTATCGCCGACCTTGTCGGCGAGGATCTCAGCTCGCTCCTGGATCCCGAGAGTTACGAGACCGATCGCAACCTTGCCGCGGTGTTCCGGGTCTGCGACAAGCTCCGGACTGATGAAGACCGTCAGGCAGCCGTACGCGGATGCGCTCGCCTGTGCACCGAGTTCAGCGGGCTCGAGTCACTGCTTGAGATCGACCGGGACCAACTTTCGCCCGCGGCGTATGACCTGCCGGCCCCCGAGTCACGGTGGTCTGCTGTAAGGCAGGGCGAGTCGCTGGCCGAACAGGAGCGCAACCGGTTGAGGCTGGGTGACGGGCCGATCTTCGACTTCGTTGAACTCCTCGAGGCGCAAGGAGTCAGGGCTTTCGAGTTGGAGCTACCCGAAGGCGTGTCCGGGATCTTCCTCACCGATCGCGGCCATGGGCTATCGGCAATCGTCGCCGTCGGCGAGTTGCCCGAGCGACGGCGATTCTCGTACGCCCACGAGTACGCCCATCTGCTCGTTGACCGTCGGCGGGGAAGTTTTGTCAGCAGCGAATTGAATCGCGATGACCTCGGCGAAGTTCGCGCCAACGCTTTCGCGGCGAGTTTCCTGTTGCCCGAAGGCGGCGTGCGCGCGGCGCTTCGCGCAATCGGGAAGGGCGACGCAACCCGGACCATGCTCACCGCCGCATTCGACGGCGCGAATGCTGTCGCGGGCCAGAAGCGAATCTCCAGCGAAGCAATCCAAGTCTACGATGTCGTGCACCTCGCGGCAGCGTTTGGTGTCAGCTACGACGCGACCTTGTATCGCCTGCTCAACCTCGGCGTTGTTTCCAAAGCGGAGCGGGCGACGCTCGCTGAACAACGGGGCCAAGCTGCGTCCATCCACCTCATGTTCGGTGGCAACCCATCCGTCGCTCAGCCCTCGGGTGAGCCAGGTGCACGTCCCTGGCAACGTGATTCGCGCCACCGATTCGTCCACCTGGCGCTCGAGTGCGTGCGCCGGGAACTCATCAGCAAGCGCAGGTTCGACGAATTGCGACGGCTCGTCGGCGTGTCGGACCAGCAGGCTGAGGCGTTGCTGCGAATGATTGCCCTGTGAGACGAGGCTCGCTACCTGCCCAAGGGGTGGGCTCGTGAGCCGCTCTTTTGAGAAGCGCACGCTGATAATTGCCGACACGAGCGTACTCCTGAACTTCGCGGCAATCGATCGACTCGACTTGTTTGCGGCAGCAGGATTCGAGGCGCACGTACCCAATAACATTGTAGCGGAAGTGAAGCGCCAGGAATCTCGCCAGAGCCTCGAGCGGGCGATCGCCCAACACCGCTTGTCGGAGCTCGCACTTACGGACATTGCCGAGATCGCCGCGTACGCCAAGCTGAGCAAGCGTTTTGGCGACGGCGAATCCGCAACAAAGGCGGTGGAGCCCCCCCCACCTCACCCCTATCCCCGCTCCCCCATCTCGCCTATGCTCTAGTTGGATGGACGAGCGTCCTGTGAGTTCCTTGCAGCCTGTGGCCCGTCACGCTGGCGATACCCCTCAGAGGTCACCATGACGCGCCCCCTGCTTGTTTCCTTCCGGGTGATGCTTGCCGCCTGCATGCTCGCTGCCGCCACGACGGCTTGGGCCGCGTGGCCGACCAATCCGCTGGTGAATGTGCCGATTTGCACCAGCGCCAGCCCCCAGAGCAACCCGACGATCACGGGGGACGGCTCCGGTGGGGCGATCATCACCTGGCAGGACAACCTCACGGGGCACGTCTACGCCCAGCATGTGTTGGCCGGCGGAGCCGTCGATCAGGCCTGGCCCGTCAACGGGCAAGCGCTGTGTACGGCCGCGAACGACCAGCAG
>JAYSRO010000417.1:0-10266 GCA_043720995.1 Candidatus Eiseniibacteriota bacterium | reverse complement strand
GCTATGACCTGCCACGAGTACTCGGTATCGAACGGCAGCGTCGAGCCGACTTGAAGATTGGCGGCACCCAGGCCGCTCGCAAACGGGAGTGCGGGGCGTGCGACACTCTGCGGCCATAGGTAGAGGTCGTAAGTAAATATCCCGTCGCATGGCTGCCACGAGAGGCGCGGCCGGCGGTTGGCGGTTTGGAGGCCGTCAGTGGGAGTCGGCAAACTCGGCGGCACCGCAGGCGCAAGCGTGTTGCTGTTGTCGACCGTTCCCATCGTGACCAGCCGCCCCGTCGCCCGCGGTACGGTGACATTCGCGGCGAGCGACAGCCCGTAGGCATCGGTCGTCGTGGGTTGAATCGTCCAGGCTGGCTCGGCTGGCCTGCGCGTCAGCAGTCTCAACGCGGAGGGATTCTGGATGCCACTGAGCGCCGAGTAGTCGAGCGTGACTATCGTCGCGACTGAATCAGAAGATGCGATCGCGTCCAACACCCAGTAGCCGTTAGCGAGAGTCGTGATGCCTACGGGTGCAGCGCCGGTCAGCCCCGTGGCGAATCGCCGCCCGATCAGCAGCGCCGGCTGCTGCGACAAGTTCGAGGCGGAAAGGTAGGTAGCATTTGCACCGGCACCGAGCGGGCCTGCCAGATTGGCCGGAGGATAGAGCAGCGCCGCAGCGATCGCGCGTGAGCCCGCCACGCGATCCGGAACACTCGCGTCACCGAACTGAACCTCGGGGAGGTAAGAGAGCACTCCCTGCTGGTAAGTGGCCAGCCGCCGAGTCGCAGGGTTGTCGTATTCACGAATGACCACGGGCGGCTGGGCATTGCCTGGGTCAAACGAAAGGCTATACGTGTAGGAGAGCGTTCCGTTGTGGTTCCCGGTCAGGTAGGCGACGTAGACGCTGTCCCCATCCGCATCGGCCATCTGGTGGATCGTGTCGCCATCGACAGTCACGTTGAAGGTGAATGGCTTGGGAGACGACGGGAGACCCAGCCGAAGCAGAGGCCGCGCATTGAGGCGGAAGACTAGGCCGACGCTGTATTCGTCGGCGCCGATGTCGGGGTGGGTAGCATCACGCGGTTCGCCGTCGATGTCGGTAGTGACTGCTGCGAGCGGCGTTCCGGCGCCGTCCAGGAGTGGCGTGGTCGCGTGGAGGTCTGTCGAGGAGAGGAAACCGGGATCGTCCGAGATCGAGTACGCGTCCTGGCCACTCGCTACGCGCAGCGCTGCCAGCGTGCTGTAGCCGGTGCCGCTCCACGTCCCCAGCGTCGCGCCCGTCGTGTACAGCGCGTTGTAGTCCGACTCCGCAATGACGTTCGGGTAGCTCACGGTCATCGCCTGGCCGCCCCCTGGGCACGCGAACACGTTGTCCTTCACCCGCACCAACCCGGCCGTTGTCCCGTACCCCAACGCGAACGCCGTGCCCCCGTCCGTCATGTTCACGCTGTTCGCGTACACGTTCAGCGGCGCCGTCGCGCCGCTCGGTTGCAGATTGACCTGCGTGTTCACCAGGGCGTTGTTCGCCACCCGCCACCCGCTCCCACCCTGCCAGCTGGAGGCGTACACCCCGTAGCTTGAGTTGCTGATCACGTTCCGCGTGAACTCGACCCCGTTCAGCGTGGCGCTGGCCACGTTCACACCCACATTCCCGCCTGTGATCGTGTTCCCGTCCACCTGCAGGCTGTCCGGGCTACCGCTGGGCAGGTACACCCCGTTGCCCTGCGATCCCAGGCCATTGATCACGCACCCCAACACCCGCGCCCCCACCGGCGCACCCGTCACCAGCACTCCCGTCCCGGACCCGCCCGGGGTCGTCACCTGCAACGTCAGCCGGTCCAGCGTCACGTAACTCGCACCCTGGATCCCCACCACCCCACTGCTGGTGTTCCCCGTCGCGTACCGGATCACCACGTCCGCCGCGTTCCCAGACTCCGGCACGAACCGCACACGGTTCGTCGCGCTCGCGCCCGCCACAGGCGTCAGCGTCAGTTGCTCCGTGTACGTCCCGGCGCGCACCGCGAACGTCACCGGACCCGATACCCCGCGGGCGTTCAGGTCCGCCACCGCCGCCGCGATCGTCGCGTATGTCGGCGTCGTCCCACCGATCGTGTATGTCCCCGACAACGGAGTGAGCGTCGTGTTGAAGGCAAACTTCTGCACGCGTCCATTGTAAAAATCGGCAACAAAGATGTTGCTGGCAGCGTCCAGTCCAATACCAAGGGGGACATTAAATTGGCTTGGACCGGAACCGAGCGAGCCCCATTGCGTCTTGTACCCGCCATCGCCCGTGAACACTTGGACGCGTTAATTCCCATGGTCCGCGATGTAGACACTTCCGCTGTCGTCAAGTGCGATCATGCGTGGCGTGGTGAACTGGCCGGCCGCCGAGCCCGATACCCCCCACTGACCGAGGTATGTCCCATCAAGATCGAAGAACTGGACCCGATTGGCAGTGAAGTCCCCAGCATAGACGCGTCCCGAGGGGCTTACAGCGATGCCTTCGACATTGGAGAACTGCCCCGGGCCAGTTCCACTCGCTCCCCACTGGCGAATGAACACGCCTGTGGTATCGAACACTTGAATGCGTGCATTGCCTGTATCGGTGACGTACAGGTACCCTTCAGGTCCAAAGGCGAGACCTCGCGGGCTTGCGAACTGCCCGGGGTTGCCGCCATAAGACCCCCACTGGCCCAGAAATGTGCCGTCGCCTGCAAAACGCTGAATTCGATTGTTGCCATTGTCCGCGACGAAAACGACGCCCCTAGCAGAAATCGCAACTCCAAGCGGGTTGCTAAATTGGGCCGAGCCTGCTCCGGAGGAGCCCCACTGTAGAAGAAAGTTTCCTGTGTCGGAAAATTTCTCGATGCGGTTGTCGCTCCAGCTCGTCACGTAGATGCTGCTGTCCGGGGCAATCGCAATGCCGGCTGCGCCATTGAATTGGCCTAGGCCGGAGCCGTTGCTCCCAAACCCGCCGACGTATGCCGGCGTCTGTGCGTTAGCGAGGGGCGCCAAGGCAATCAAGGCGCAGATCAACGAACCAGCCAACACATGGCGCAGCGGCATGCGGAACTCCGAGGGGTCGAAGGGCAGGCAATCTTTGACCCAAACCACAGAGGCGCCGCTACATCCAGGCGCCTCGGATCGGGGCGTAGATGTTTAGTTTTTGAAAGCTAGTCGATTTACTCGGAGGGGGCAATAGTAATTTTTATTTCTGATCCCACCATCCTACGCGGTTGATTGGAGATCGGTTATGCACAGTGACTCAGTCAATCACTACAGATAATCGCACCGCGGACCAAACCCCTACCGCATCCCCCTCACCATCGCCACGGGATCCAGCACCACGGCCCAGCTCTGCGGCGCCATGTGCCCGCCGAACGGGCGGTCGACGCGTGCATAGTCGTAGTGCACGGCACCCCATCGCCCGATCGGCAGGTCGGCATTAAGGCCCCACGTGTTGTTGGTTGAGCCGGACCCGATCGAATTGTGGGAACCGCCCACTCGCCCGGACAGCATTCCGCCAAGCGCGAGCTCGACACCCCACGCATTAACATTCGACCTACCGCGTGGAGACCCGCCGGCGGAGACGCGGGTGGCGTCATATGCCAACGCAACGGATGCCAGCGACGTCACTCCGGGCGACAACCACCCTGGCATTCGCCCCGCCAACAATTCAGGCACGTCGATCGAAGTACGAATCGCCCCGCCGGTGCGCTGTTGTCTGGCCGTCGGGTCGCCGTAGACCCTCGCGTCGTTGGCATTGAGCATCGCGGCCGCGACTGCCACATCGACACTCCCCGGCAACGAGCCCAGCGTGCGCCGCAAGGGGATTGACGTGCGCGCGAGAGCACCCCAATCGTAGGCGACGAGGTGTTGGGGATTCGCGGGCTCGAGGGTGGCATCCGTGACGGTCTTGCGATTGAGACCGAATGCGACATCGGCGCGGCGCGTCCGGGCAGGCGCCTCATGCCCGCGCCAGCGTGCGAGCGACCCCAATCCTTGCGCGATGCTCAGACCGGCCCCCCAGGCGCGCTCGGTCTCCTTCGGATACAGCACGCTCGTGCCGCCGGGAAAGTAGTCCACGGGAGGCGTGTCGTATTCGAGCCGCTGCTCGCCCAGTCAGTCGAACGGCTCCCCGGCGAGTGCGACGCCGAGACCGCCGTATCCCACGGTCAACCGGCGCGTACGAAACTTGAAGCCGGGAAACACTTCGGGCAGCAGGCTGACATCGCTGGCATCGAACCGCACGCCCGATACAGTGCCGAGCAACGCCGGGTTGGCCCAGTGATTCACGCCATCGCCCCAGAACACGGCGGTCGTGGCGCCGCCCATCGCCACCGAGCGCACCGAAGGATCGATGTCGAGCACGGGCGCTGAAGTGGCGCGAACGTTCTCAAAGATGTCCGCGGCGTGCGCCGCGCCGGGCGTGAACGCGCAACCCAACGTCGCCGCAACGCACAACGCGATCACGGCACTTCGCACACGCATGCGGACCTCCCCCATCTCGAACTGTTCGGCGGAATCGCTTGCGCCTCACCCGGCGCTGGCCCATTGTACCTCCCGTCCGCCGCAAGGTGGGCACGTCGTTAGGGGTGGCTGGCGGTTAATCGCCAGCCTGAGAGCACACCCTAATTACCTGAACTGGGTCATACCAGCGTAGGGAAACGGCGAAGACAAGCGGATTCCCCGATTGCCTTCACGCCGTCCCATTCGCGGGCGGCGTTTTTGTTTTGGGCACGCGACAGCGCGGCCCCGAACGAAAGCGCTCCCGAAGGGACCGAGTCGCATGTTCAGCAGCAGCCCGCTCGATTGGGCGCTCATCGTCGCGTATTTCGCATTCCTCGGGGTCGTGTGGTTCACGCGCCGGGGGCAGCGTAGCGGGGTCATCGACTATCTCGTCGCCGGCCGCGCGGTGACATTGCCCGCACTCGTCGCGACGCTGGTGACCACGTGGTACGGCGGCATTCTCGGAGTCGGCGAGTACTCGTACCGCTTCGGGCTCTCCAACTGGCTCGTGTTTGGCGTGCCCTATTACGTGGGCGCATTGCTGTTCGCGTTGTTGTTCGCCAAGAAGGCCCGCCAGGCCGAGTTGTTCACGATTCCCGACTTGCTCGCCAAACACTATGGCTCGGGGCCGGCGTTCGCGGGCGCGGTGCTCGTGTTCATCACCTCGGCGCCCTCGGCGTATGTGCTCATGCTCGGCACCCTGTTCGCCGCGATGTTCGGGCTGCCGTTGGTGCCGTGCGTGATCGTGGCGGCCGTCTTGTCGCTGTTCTACATCGATCGCGGCGGCCTTCGCACTGTTGTGCTCACGGACCAGGTGCAGTTCGTGCTCATGTATTTGGGCTTCATCGTGATGGTCGCGATGCTGGTGGCGCGGCACGGCGGGCTCGCGTTCCTGCACGCCACGTTGCCCGCGACGCACTTCACGTGGCATGGCGGCAATCCGCCCGCGGCCATCTTCGTGTGGTACGTGATCGCGTTGTCGGCGCTCGTCGATCCGGGGTTCTGGCAGCGCGCCTATGCGGCGCGCGACCCGAAGATCGCCAAGCGCTCGATGCTGTGGTCGATCGTGTGTTGGATCGTGTTCGACTTCCTCTCGACCACGACTGGGCTCTACGCGCGCGCTGTGTTGCCACACCTGAAGGATCCCGTGTTCGCCTATCCCGAGCTGGCGCGCGTGACGCTGCCCGCGGGGGCGCTCGGGCTGTTCTACCTCGCCATGATCGCCACGGTGATGAGCACGATCGACTCCTACGGTTTCATTGCCGCCACCACATTGGGCCGCGACGTGATCTGGCGGCTGCGACGCGACACGAGCGAGGACCGCATCCCGTTCTACTCGCGCCTGGGGCTCGGCATCGCCACGGTGTTCGCGTGCGCGCTGGCGCTGGTGAACCAGAGCGTGATCGGGCTGTGGCATGACCTGGGCTCGGTCACCACGCCCGCGCTGCTGTTGCCGGTGGGCACAGCGCTACTGCAACGCGGGCGCCTGAAGACCCACCTCACGATGTTCGCGATGTGCGCTGCGTTCGCCACGTCGCTGTACGGAATCCTCGCGCGTGCTTACACGCCGAAGGGTGCTGCACCGCTGCCATTCGCCAATATTGAACCCATCTACGTGGGGCTGCTGACCTCGCTCGTGATCTACGCCATCGGCTGGATGTTGCCGGGGCGCCGCTCCACGCCTGCGAGCCCAGCCCGGGAGACTGCCTGATGATGCTCGCCCTGTTACTGGCCGCCGCGGTGGCCACCACTCCCGATACCCTGCCGCAGATCGTCCCAATGAGCGGCATCGAAGTGCGCACCGACCGGCCGTCGGCGCGTGCCCCCGTGACACGCTCCTCGCTGGGGCGCGACGAGCTCTTGCTCCTCAACGATGGCGAGGACACGCCGATGTTGCTCGCCAAGTTGCCGGGCGTGTACGCCTACTCGGACGCGGGCAATGGCATCGGCTATTCATACCTGTCGATCCGCGGCTTCCCGCAGCGTCGCGTGAGCGTGCTGATCAACGGCGTGCCGCTCAACGACCCGCAGTCGCACGAGGTGTACTGGATCGACCATCCCGACCTGCTCGCCTCCACGCGGGAGGCGCAGGTGCAGCGCGGCGTGGGGTCGTCTTTGTACGGCGCAGCGTCCCTCGGCGGGAGCGTTAATATTGAGACGTCGCCCTTCACCGACACGCGTGAAGCGCGCATCTCCCTCGACGCGGGCTCCTACGACACCAAGCGGCTGGCGCTCGAAATGAACTCCGGCGCGATCGAGGGAGGCTGGAACTTCTATGGCCGCTACTCGCGCATCGAGTCGCAGGGCTATCGCGACCAGTCGTGGTCCAAGCTGTGGTCGTACGCGCTCTCGGCGCGCCGCACGTTTGGGCGGCAATCGCTGCGCGCCGGCCTGTATGGCGGCCCCGAGGAAACCCACCTCGCCTACCTCGGTGTCTCGCCGGACGCCCTGCAGGGCCGGCTCACCGGCAACGTGAATAACGACCGGCGCTTCAATCCGCTCACCTATGCGAACGAGCGCGATCACTTCTTCGAGCCACATTATGAGCTGATCCACAACTGGTCGATCAACGGCAAGGTCACGCTGACGCAGACGGCCTATTGGTTCGACGGCAAGGGCTATTATGACGAGCAACGCAAAGGTTCGAACCTTGCGGACTACCGGCTGGCCCCGTGGACGACGACCGATACAACGCTCTACGCGCGCGATCACTACGCCGACGCCGACCGGAACGGGGTGCTCGACCGCGACGCACGGGGCCGCGTAACGGTGACGCGCGCCGACCTCGTGCGGCGGCGCTCAGTGGTCAATCGCAATGGCGGCTGGGTGCCGCGCGTGCGCATCGAGCACGAGCGCGGGACGCTCACCGTGGGCGGCGAAGTGCGCGCCGCCGATGGCCGCCACTATGGCAACGTGATATCAGGGGATGGCCTGCCGCCCGCAACCGCGCCCGACGCGGCCTACTACGACGTGCGTCCGCGCACGCTAAGCACGGGACTGTTCGCGCGCGAAGAGTTTCGCGTCACGCCGGCATTGCTCGCGATGGCCGATCTCGGCCTGCGGCACACGAATTACGCCATGCGTGGCGATCGCTTCGGCGGCATTCACTTCGATCAATCCTACGACTTCGTGAACCCGCGCCTCGGCCTTACATGGTCGCCGCGCGCTGACGCCCAAGTCTTCGCGTCGTGGTCGCACGCCGGCCGCGAACCGGCCTTCCGCGACCTGTTCGACGCCGAGGGGGTAGGCAGCGTGCCGCTTTACCGCACGGCCGATATCGTCAACAACATCTATACCTACAGCGACCCGCTCATTAGGCCCGAGTCGGTCGACGACTTCGAGCTCGGAACAGGCTGCGACCACGCAACGTGGGGTGCTAAGGCAGACGTGTTCCGCATGAACTTCCGCGACGAACTCGTCTACGCGGGCCAGTTCAACACCGATCTCGGCTACCCCATCCTCGGCAACGCGGCCAAGTCCGTGCACCAGGGACTCGAGCTAGAAGCGCGTGCTGAGCACGCATTGGCCTTCGGAGCGCGGCTCGCCATCGATGGCAACGCCTCGTTCTCGGACAATCACTTCGTTAAATACAGCGAGTACTACGGCACTGCCACCGGCGACACGGTGTCCTACGACGGCAACGCGATCTCCTCGTTCCCTGCCGTGCTCGGCAACCTCTCGGCGCGCGCGGCGTGGCACGGCGTCACGCTCGGCGCGACGCTCAGCCATGCGGGGCGAATCTACCTCGACAACACCGAGCAGCGCGCCGCCAGCATCGCCGCGCGCACGATCTTCGACCTGAACGCGGAACTCGCCGGCCGCACTTTCGCGGGCACCGAGGCGCGTTTGGGCGTGCGCGTCGCCAACGTCCTCGACAAGTCCTTCGAAACGGGCGGATACATGGACTACGATGCCGCGGGCGCGCTGGTGCCATTCCGGACCCCGGCGGCGCGGCGCAACATCACGGTCCAGCTGCGGCTGGCGTTCCGATGAAGGAGTCGGCATGGACAGGTTCAATATTCGGCCAGGCATCCTGCCTGCCACGCTGCTCATTGCGCTTGCGTTAGGGTCTCCCGCCGCTGCGGCCCAGGGCGGCGACGCCACGCACGGCGCACCACCCGCCACCACGGCGGCGCCGTTGTTCGAGGATCGCGGCAATTTCCACATGCCGGTCACGACCAGCTCACCGCAAGCCCAACGCTACTTCGACCAGGGCATGCGGCTGATGTTCGGCTTCAACCTCGAGGAAGCGCAGCGTTCTTTCGAGCAAGCCGAGAAGCTTGATACGACGTGCGCGATGTGCGCATGGGGCACCGCATTGAGCCTCGGGCCACACATCAACCTGGCCGCACTTCCTGAGCGCACGGTCGCAGCGGACGTCGCGGTGAAACGCGCGCAGTCCCGGCTCGACGGCGCCAGCCCGATGGAGCGCGCGCTGGTCGAGGCCATCACGCACCGCTACGCGACGCCCGCCCCCACGACGCCGGCCGCGCAGGCAGCACTCGACTCCTCGTATGCCGCCGCGATGCACGCGGTCATGCGGAAGTATCCCGAAAACGCGACCATCGCCGTGCTGTGGGCCGACGCGGCGATGGACATGCACCCGTGGGACCTCTACCTGCCCGACCGCACGCCGCAACCGTGGACCGCGGAAATCGTCGCGGCACTCGAGAAGGCACTGGGGCTGGAACCCAATCACGTCGGGGCGAACCACCTCTACATCCACGCCGTCGAAGCATCGAGCGCCCCTGAGCGCGCCCTTGAGTCGGCGCGTCGCATTGGCGCGATTGCGCCGGGCGAGGGGCATCTCGTGCACATGCCCTCGCACATCTACCACCGCGTTGGGCAATTCGACTTGAGCAACGAAGCCAATCGTCGCGCGGTGATCGCCGACGACCACTACCGCAAGGCCGTCAATCCGCAGGGTTTCTACCTGATGTATTCCATGCACAACCACCAATTCCTGATGTGGTCGTGCTGGATGGCAGGCCGCTACGAGGAGTCGCTGCGTGAATCGCGCGCCATGCTCGACCTGATCCCCCTCGACATGTTGCGCCAGATGCCCGGGTTCGATTTCGCCATCGCCTACCCGATATGGACTTTGGTTCGCTTCGGTCACTGGCAGGAAGTACTCGCCGAGCCTGCGCCGCCGCAGGACTTCGCCTTCGCGCGCGGCGCCTGGCACGCGGCGCGGGCGATCGCGAATGCGCAGCTCAAGCACCCGGATGTCGCGACTGCCGACCGTGACAGCGCAGTTGCGTTGACCGCCCTGCTGCCCGCCGATGCCCTCGAGGGTCTCAACAACGCGCGAACGTTACTGACGATCGCCACCAACTTCGCGACCGGAGTGATCGCGGCGCAGCGCGGCGACACGCAGTTCGCGGTCGAAACGCTGACGCGCGCGGCGAACGCCGAAGACCAGTTGCGTTACGACGAGCCCTCGGACAACTACCTGCCGGTGCGTCATGCGCTGGGCGCCATCCTGCTCGCCAAGGGGCGCGCAAAGGAAGCTCAGGCGGTCTACGAACGCGACCTCGATCGCAACCCGGGTAACGGTTGGGCGCTGATGGGCCTCGCGAAGAGCCTCAAGGCGCAGCGCAGGCCCAAGGACGCGAACATCGCCGAGGCTCGCGCGCTCAAGGCGTTGAAGGATGCCGACGTGAAGATCACGGGCTCGTGGTACTAACGGGCCGCGGGAGTCGCTCCGCGGGAGACGCGCAACACGCGACAAGCGCGCGTCTCGCGCGTCTCGCGGGCCACGCGGGAGACGCCG
>JAYSRO010000416.1:0-10324 GCA_043720995.1 Candidatus Eiseniibacteriota bacterium | reverse complement strand
CGCTCCCAGTTGTGCACGACCGAGGCGGGACAGACGACAAGCGCCGGCCCGAGATTCGGATCGCGCGCACGCAACCACAGCAGCCACGCCAGCGCCTGGATCGTCTTACCCAATCCCATGTCGTCGGCGAGGATGGTGCCAAGTCCTAGCTCCGTCGTGTGGGCGAGAAACTCGATACCTTCCTGCTGGTAGGGACGCAGGGTGCCGGTCAGACCCGCGGGTGGGTCGATTTTCGGAATGCCCTGGAACGCGGCAACGCGTTCGCGCAACGCCTCGATCCCCGCAAGTGTTTCCGGGTCGGCGCCGAACGCCTCGAAGGCGCGCAACGACTCGGGGTCCACCTGCGACAACTGCCAGATGCTCAACTGCTGATCACCGGTACCTGGCTCGATCCCGAGATCCGCGAGAATCCCGGACGCTTCATCGAGCGCTTCCTGCGATTCGCGGCGCACCCAACCTGACGATACACGCACGAACGGACCCGTCGCGCGGCGCAACGCCGACATGTCTTCCTCGGTGAGGCTCAAGCCCTCGGCCTCCCACTCCGCGGAGACGGTGAACCAATCGACGCCGTGCGACTTCACGTGAACGCGGGCGCGCGCGCGCGGCCCGTCGGACAACATGCGCTTCATGTCGGGCGTGACGTACCAGCGCACACTCGTCGGGCGCTCGCCCCACGCGATGTCGAATGCGCGCATCCATCGCGCGTCCAGCTTCACCCACCAGCCGCGCGTGCGATCGGGTGCGGCCGCCAGCTTGCCGCCGGGCACGCGATGGTCGCTGCCCTGGGCGCCGGTGTTGCGCAGCCACTCGATCACGGGAGCCAGCGCTTCGTCATCGAGGCGCTCGAGCCATGCGGGGATTTCGGGCGCGTCGGGCGCCGCGGTGGCGGCCGGGGCGGCGGGATCTACGGGAGCTGCGGCGACCGCATGGGCAGCGATGACGCCATTGACCGGCGCCGCATCTGCCTCTAGCGGCGCGAGCGCATCCGCAGCCCCGTCAGCACCCTCGACCCCCTCGGCGACTTCACCCGCCCCAAGCGTCGCGGCAAACGCCGGCCGCGCGGCCTTGCGGCCTTCGGCTACGAACGGCATCCAGGCGCGATCGGGCCCGTACTCATACACGGTTTGACCAGCGACCACGGTGTCGAGCGGCTTCCACTCGCCCGCGGGATCGTTCGCGAACACGCGGATGTGCACCCACTCATCACGCAGGTCAATCGCCACGGCGGGCGTCACCTTGATCACGCGCGTCACCGGCGTGAGCGATGCGCGCACCGACGGCCAGCGCTGCGCCATCGATTGCAGCAGCGCGCGGTGCTCGGCGCGCTCGAGCGGCAGGCCCTGCGTCGCAGTGAATTGTTCGACGATGTCTTCAGGGGGCTGATCGACCAGCGTGCTCACAGCACCGTCGCTGATCACCAGGCTCGGCATACGCGGGGATCCCTCGGCGACCTGGCGCAACAACACAGCACCGGACATCGGGCGCGTCGTGCCGTCCGGCCACGAGAAGTGCAGGCCCATCGTCATTGATTCGCCCTCGAGCGAGCAGCGCGGCACGAGGCTGGCAGGGCGGGGATTCGTGCGGACTGGAGAACCGCCCGCGAGGCCACCGCGGCTCACCAGTTCCGCATCGAGATCGTAGCGCCATTGCAACGTGCTGCCGCCCGCGTTGATCTCCGCGAGCCGCCGCAGCGCCGCCGTCGTGATGGTCACGGCACGCGCTTCGCCTTCGTTCGTCCAGCCCGTGAGGTTTTCGAGGTAGCACTCGAGCACCGCGAGTTGCTCGGGCGCGATGATGGCGGGATTGCGTTGCGCCTCGCCGAGCAGGTGACGCAATTGCGACGTGGAGCGCAGGTCGTCATCCAGCCGCCGCGCAGACAGCAGCGGCTCAACCGCGATCAGCGGGGTGTCGCCGGGCCGCCGGTGCAGCCCGACGAGCAGGCGCAAACTGCGTTCAGGTAACTGAGATCCGTCCGTCGACCAATCCTCGAGACGGCTCGCCAGCGCCTTGCGGAGCGTCGCCATGTGGCGGCGTTCGAGATCCTCGCGCTTGCGGTAGGGCTCGAGCGCCGGCGGCAACCAACCCATCGTCCATTCCGGCAACAGGCGCGCGAGGTGCCAGCACATCACATCGAAGTCGCGTTCCTCGAGCGCATCGCGGAATGGCGGCGCGAACAGGCGGATCGAGGTCGGCGGGCCATCGCTCAGCAATTGCTGCACAGCCGTCACGCGCCCCCAGATGTCGCGCGCATTGCGCAATCCGTGGAGATCGGAATCACCACCCGGCGCGGCTCCTACCGAGGACGCGTCGTCGCCCCCAGTCGGCGGCAGGTCGGGAGTGCCCAGGCGCGCGTTGGCCACGGCTTGTTCGGGCAGCAGGCGCGCGAAGCGGCGGTCCGAGACCAGTTGGCGGTCGCGCGCTTCGAGCGCGATGCAACAGCCGACCGCATACTGGTGCTTGCACGCGCGGCCCACAGGGCAGGTGCAGGTCGATTCCCAGTCCTCGCCATTCCAGATCCACCACACACGGTAGACCTCGCTGCCGCGCACTAGCGCACCCACGGCATCGGAGCCGAAGCTCAGGGGACCGACGCAGCCGCGTTCGGCGTAGCTGCGTCCTCGTTCGCGCATCACCGCGGGAAATTCGGCGAGCGCATCGGCCAGCGCTTCCCAATGAGCGGGGCTGAGACTGGCCAGCACTGATTCTTGCATGAAGCTCCCTGTTGAACGGTGTCGGCGCACGCGTGAAATGGAGGGCCAAGCCGTGACGCGGCGCGGAAGATCGATGCCGCCGGCAGGTGCGGGACACGCACCGTCTCCCGGAGGCGGACTGCACATCATACCTGACTCCGGTGGTTCGTGCGCGGGGGGCGAATTGTTGGGCTTGACGAGGCCCCAGGGCACCACGGCGAACCGCGGAGGTAGCGGCCGGAGAGCAGCCCAGCCCGCAAGTAGCGGCCGGCAATCGTCACGCGCTAGATTCCCCGCCATGGAGCATGCGCTAACCCCCGTGGTGCCGGCGATCGCGCTGGCGCTGATCGTCCTTGCCGTCACGGCACTCGGCCGGCGGCTGCCGGTGCCCACGCCCATCCTCCAGGTCATCGCGGGGCTGCTGGTCGGGCTCGCTCCCGGTGCCGGCGCCTTCCGGCTCGAGCCGAGCGTGGTGTTCTTCGTGTTCTTGCCGCCGGTGTTGTGGTCCGCGGCGTTCTTCACGTCGTTCCGCGACTTCCGCGCCAACCTGCGGCCCATCGGACTGCTGGCGATCGGCCTCGTAATCGCCACGACCGGCGTCGTGGCGCTGGTGGCGCACGTGCTGCTCCCCGGAATCCCGTGGGCCGCGGCGGTGGCACTCGGCGCCATCGTTTCGCCGCCCGACGCCGTCGCCGCCGAGGCGATCCTCAAACGCCTGCCCGTGCCGCGGCGCATCGTCGTGATCCTGCAGGGCGAGAGCCTCGTCAATGACGCCTCGGCGCTCGTCTTGTACCGCACCGCCGTGGTCGCCGCGGTGTCGGGCTACTTCAGCCTCGGCGAGACGATCGTGCGGTTCTTCGTCGACGCCGCGGTCGGTATCGTGATCGGGCTCGCGGTGGCATGGCTGTTGATCCGCCTGGCGCGCGTCACCCGCGACTCGCTCGCCGAGGCCATCCTGTCATTGCTTGGTCCCTACATGGCGTGGGTCGTCGCCGAGTCGTTCCATGTGTCGGCGGTGCTCGCCTGCGTCGCCGGCGGACTCTACGTTCGGCAGCACTACTCGAGCGCGGTCTCCCCCGCCTCGCGCATGCAGACACGCGCGGTGTGGGACCTCGTGATCTTCATCCTGAACGCGTTGATCTTCCTGTTGCTCGGCGTGCAGTTCGGCGGGCTCATGCAGGCGGTGCCGGTCGAGATGCTGGGCGTGATCGTGAGGGCAGGGATCATCATCAGCGTGTTGGCGATCGCCATCCGCTTGGCGTGGGTCCCTCTAGGCACATGGCTGCCCCGCTGGCTGAGCGCCGACGTGCGGCGGCGCGAGAAAGCGCCCACGGCCAAGGGAGTGTTCCTCGTGGGCTGGACGAGCATGCGGGGCCTTGTTTCGCTGGCCTCGGCAATGGCGCTGCCGCTGGTGCTCGACAACGGCCAGCCGTTTCCCTATCGCGCCCAGATCGTGCTCATCACCATGTGCGTCATCGTCATCACGCTGGTGGCGCAGGGACTGACGCTGGCGCCGCTGATCCGCCGGCTCAACTTCCCGGGCGACGTCTCGGAACACGAAGAGGAAGTCCACGCGCGGCATGAGGCGATTCGCCATGCGCTCGAGAAACTCGACGACCTGTCCGATGAACCCTGGGCGCGGGCCGAAGACGTCACGCAGTTGCGCGAGGAGTACCACTGCCAGGCCCGCAGCCACGTCGCCATCGCCAGCGGCAACGCCGAGCACAGTCACGCGCGACGGCGCCTGCGCGCCGAGGTGCTGCACGCCGAGCGGCTCTCATTGATCCGCCTGCGCAACGAGGGCGCGATCTCGGATGAGGTGCTGCATCACCTGGAGCGTGAGCTCGACGTCGAGGCGATGCGGATCGGCGAAGGCGAGGCGCGGTAGGCGGTGCCGCGCAATTCTTAGCTCTGTCGCCACACTTACCTGACTCGCACCACTTTTGTGCAGAATTCGGCTGTCCCGAAACCCAATCGCACCAGATAGATCCCGGGACCTACCTCTGATCCTGCGTCCGAGCGTCCGTTCCAACCCAATTCGTGTGTGCCCGCGTCCAACAACCCTCGATGGACTCGCCGCACCAGCCTGCCGGCAAGGTCGTAAACGTCGACCGTGCAATTCGCGCCCGTGGACAACTGCAATCGCAATCCGACGGATGCGTTGAACGGATTGGGAACCGGACGAATGATGCCCGCACGCATTGGGGCAGTTTCATTGCTCGGAGCGACCCCTGCGAAACTGGCGAAGTTGGACTGTGGGGAGCCCGACGCCAAGTCGAAGTAGCCACCCACGAAAACGGCCTGCTCGCTCACAGCGATTGAGTAAACGTATCCGCTGGTGGTTGCAGACCACTCCGCAACAGCTCCAGAGTCACGGTCAATTGCGACGAGGTAGGGATGCGGCTTCCCATTTACCGATTCAAACATTCCTCCCGCATACACGACACCATTCCCCACCGCAATCGTTCGGACGCTGCCATCTACATCAGGGCTCCATGCGATCACGCTACCTGATTGCGCGTCGATGGCTGCGACCCCGCGATGGGCAGCGGTACCCATCGAGTCAAACACACCACCTGCGTAGATCAGCCCAGCGTCTTCAGCAAGGCAGTAGACTTGTCGATTCGCGCGCGGTCTCCACTCGCTGAGGTCCCCCGACACGCGATCAAAGGCCGCGAGGTTGCTACAGGGCTTTCCCCCAAGGGCCAAGAAGCTTCCTGCCAAGTAGACAAGCTTGCCGCGCACGACGAGTGAGGAGAAGAAACCAATCAACTCACTCGGTACAACCTGCGGGGACCAACCTAGAGCGGCCCCAGCTTGCGCGTCGACCGCAGCCACAAATGCCTGCCCCCGCCCTCCGACCACGGTGAACTTTCCCGCCAGGAACACTGTATCCGGACTGGCGGCCAACGCGGTCACCGGGCCGTTGGGCTGGGGGGCCCATGAAGTCACGGTGCCGTCGCCAGCATCAACCGCCCCAAGGCCGGCACGTTGAATGCCGCCGAGACTAGTAAATCGTCCGGCCGCGTAGACAACGTGTTCCATCGCACTGAGCGCGGTGACGCCAAAGTCCGACCGCGGCTCCCATTGCAGGAGCGCACCCGTTGCCACATCAAACGCCGCTAGATTGCCACGATCCCGCCCACCGACACTCGTGAACCCACCACCCAGGAACACCTGCCCTTGGGCGGCGCTTACCGCAAACACGGGGCCATTCGCATTGACATCCCACAGACTCAACGTCCCGCTCGTTGCATCCAGCGCCGCTGCACGGCGCCGCGGAACGCCGTTCACGGTCTTGAAATAACCACCGAGATACACCAGCGACTCAGTCACCGCAATGGCGGCAATCGAACCACCGCCGACTTCAACCTGAAGAGGTTGTAGTGCCCACGAGCCCGTATCGAATACAGCCAGACCGCCGCGCGTAGCATTGTCGATAACCTGGAATGCCCCACCTACAAATAGTCGATCGCCGGAGACCGCCAGGGCAACGACCGAGGCATCCGGAAGCGGATCCCAAGGCAGTACCCTTCCGTCCAGGCTGCTTAGCGCCACCAGGCGCGGCCGAGCCTCGCCGTCTACGAAATCAAAGTCGCCACCAACGCACACGGTGGAATCAAGACACGCGATTGCATTGACGAGCCCACTAGGATCGGGCCTCCATCCGGACGCTTCACCGCGAGACCAATCGAGCGCGGCGAGGTTTCTGCGTGGCTGCCCTCCCATCGAGCCGAAATCGCCACCCACATAGACCACGCTGTCCCTGCCTGCCAATGCATAGACTCCACCGAAGCGCCCACCACCACCATGGGCATCCCAGGGAAGCAGGTCTCCGGTGGCAGGATCCAGCAGCGCTACGAATCGTCGAGGTACAGCATTTACGCTATCGAACGCCCCACCCACGAACAGGCCTGCGCCCGTCAATAAGATCGCATTTACGATTCCATTCACAACAGGCGCCCATGTTGCAACGCGCCCCTTGGCGTCAATTCGAGCGAGATTAGTGCGGGGTTGCCCGCCTACCGCACTGAAGAAGCCACCGACATACCACCCCCCAGCGCCATCCGATGCGACTGCGAACGCCTGGCCGCTTAACTTTGGGCTCGGGGTCGCCAGAGAACCATCGAGCGCGTTCACCCCTGCTGCGCCGCCCACCGCCGGCCCAACCTGGCTGAACGAGCCGCCTATGAAAACGGATTTCCCATTGCTGGAAACCGCATTGACGACCCCATCCGTAACCCACAGCCCCGTAGGCGCCGCCTGGGCTGCCTCCACAGGCGTGCCCAACAGCACCAGCGCGATTACAGTGACTGCCAAGCTAGCGATTCTCGCTGTACGGAGCGTCACCACCGCGCCCTGCCGATCGCGCCAGCCATCGGGACGCCCTGCCCAATGCACTTGCGTCGCCGGGCACCGCGTCGCGTCTCTATGCCCGATTGCAATATTCACGCTCCTCGTTTCCCCGGGCACGAGCCGCGACACAATGAAGTGATACGCCACCGCGAGGCGCTTCCTCACTTCGAGGCGCTGCACTCCCCAATGTTTGCCAGGTAGTCGCGACTGGACTACCGCTCCGACGCTGCGGGCGTCGCGGTCGATCCCTCGGGCAGCCGGTCGAAGCGATCGAGGCGCTCGGCGTCGACGGTCATGATGCCGTCGGGCGATGACATGAACATGTCGGCGAACTTGGCGTCCCAGCGGACTTCGTCGGCGATGTAGGACGTGCGCGCGTGAACGCGGGTCGAGAATGCTTCCTCGAGCCCGGCGATCGAAACCAGGAACTCGGCCTCGGCCTCACGCAACTTCTCGCGCGTCACTCCCGCGAGCGGGCTCTCGGAGGTGATCGGGTGCACGACCGTCCAGTGCAGCGTGAAG
This sequence comes from Candidatus Eiseniibacteriota bacterium, assembly GCA_043720995.1. Classification (GTDB taxonomy): domain Bacteria; phylum Eisenbacteria; class RBG-16-71-46; order RBG-16-71-46; family RBG-16-71-46; genus JANLWK01. The sequence continues at coordinate 2,753 of JAYSRO010000416.1, read as the reverse complement.
AACTCGACGCCGCGGCGGTCGAGCTTGAGGGTGTGGAAATTGCGCTTGCGCTTGCCGTCCACGAGTTCGTACCACGCGAGATTCAGCCGCGCCTCGACGTCGATCAATTCGCTTGGCCGCACATTGATGAGACGGAACATGAAGCCGCGGCCGCCCTGGTAGGGCGCGATCACCGCGGAATGGGTGAAGCGGATGCTGGCGCGCGGGCGGCTCAGGCGCGCGATCAGGAAACCGCCCGCCCCGAGCAGCAGCATGGGCCCCAGCAATGACTCGATGGTGACGAGCCAGTTCGCGGTCGTACCCACCGCGTGCAGCGGCCCCGTCCCCACCGTGGTGAACACGCCGATGCTGAAGGCGAACGCGCGCGAGAAGGCGTCGGGCAACTGCAACGCCTCGACTCCGGCGAGGCTCGCGGGGCCGAGGCTCATGTAGGCGAGCGCGAACACTCCATTGACGAGCAGCAGCAAACCGAACAACCACGCCACGAACGCAGTCCAGCTGGTGTACAAGGCGCGCAATTGCAGGCGCTGCCACACCTGCGAGCCGACGCCGTACTTGCGGCTGTTGGGCGTGCCGTCCTTGTTGAGGAATCGCCCCCGCACCTGCTCGGCGAGCACGCGTCCGAACCCGAGGTCTTCCGCCTCCGGACGCTTGCCCGGCGTATCGACATCCTGTGGATCCACGACTCCTCCAGACATTTCGGGGCGTCATCAACACGCCCGCGCTCGTGGCGGCTCGCCGCAACCTAGTGGGGCGGGACAGGCTTGCCCATGGCGCGCCGCAACATGGCGATCTGGCCTGCGTGATAGAGCGCGTGCTGGATCTGGCCATGGATCAACACATTCCACGTCTGTTCCACGCCCGGCCGCTTGCGCCCCAACTGCGACACCGGAAAGCGCGCGACTTCCCGCCGGAACGACATCTGCGTGCGCGCAAGCCTGCGCAGCGTCAACTTCCATGCGGCCGGAGTGGTCTTGGTGATGGGCGGGAAGTTCAGCTCCGCGGTGACCAGCATGGGCTTGCCCGCGAGCCGTCGCGCCACGATTTCATTCCAGCTCGCGATGTGTTCAACGAGTTCCCAGATGGAGTGCACGCCCTTGAGCGGGCGCTTGGCCGCCGCCGCGGCGCCCAACCCCTCGAGCGTCTCGAGCAGTGAGGGGCCGTGCCATGCCTGCTCACGATAGGCGCGATCCACGAGGTCCAGCAGTCTCTGGCGTTCTGCCATGACACATCCCTTCACTTGGAATTGTTCGCGTTTAGTCGACGTCCGCGACGCCGTCGAAAAAGTCCACGACGCCCGTTTCCAATGAGTATTCGGCGCCCACGATGCGCAATCCCTCATCGTGGATCAACTGCTCCAGCACTTCCGAGCCGTGACGCAGGTGATCCACCGCCGACGTCACATTCGCGCGCACCGCCTGGCGAACCAGCGCGTCCTCATCGAGGCCCAGATCCGACTTCAACAGCATCTCGACCGAGGGCCTGATCCGGTCGACGATCGAACTCAGGTTGCGCGATTGGTTCTCGGTCGGGCGCCTGAGCTCTTCGAGCGTCGCCAGAATCGCCCCGCACTGCGAGTGGCCGAGCACCACCACGAGCCGCGTGTCGAACCGCGAGGCGGCGAACTCGACGCTGCCGACCTGCGAGGGCGCCACAATATTGCCGGCAACACGAATGACGAACAGGTCGCCGAGACCCTGGTCGAACACGATCTCCGCGGGGACGCGGGCATCGGCGCAGCCAAGGATGATGGCAAACGGCTTCTGCTCCTTGGGCAACTCCGCAGGCCGTGAGGGGCCCAACAGGACCTCCTCGCCTTCGATGTGCGAGACGAATCGGCGATTGCCTTCCCGCAGCTTTTGCAACGCTTCGCGTGCTGGAATCATCGATTGGTGATCCTCACCCAATGGGCACAAGGCCAAGGCGGTGGAACGGTTTGCGCTACGCGCCCACTCTACACTGCGCGAGGAACGTCCCGCGAGGCTACGGCTCAGGGGCCGGCCTGCCGATATCCAAGGGTAGCCATGCGCCCCTTCGCTCTCATCCTGCTGCTGCTCGCCGGTGTCGCCGGTTGCGCGACGACTGGCCCCGCCCGTAGCGTGGGGCGACTGACGGAAGCCTTTGGGCTGGCGTCCTACTTCGCCAGCCGCTACAACGGTCTGCCGACCGCGAGTGGCGAGCGCTACAATGAACGGCGCCTCACCGCCGCTCACCGCACGCTGCCGTTCGGCACGCGGGTGCGGGTGACGAATGTGGCCAACCGCCATAGCGTCGTCGTCACGATCATCGATCGCGGGCCGTTCAAGCGCGGGCGGGTGATCGACGTGTCGAAGCGCGCCGCGAACGAGCTGGGCTTCGTGCGCGAGGGCACCGCGCGCGTGCGGCTCGAAGTGCTCGCGGGCGACGACTCCGCCGGGCGCTGAGGGGGCGGCAACCGTGCCGCCGCTGGCTGCCGCGGCGCATGCGCCCGACCTCATTGCGTTAGCGCATGTCGGCACCCAATCGTGTAGGTTTCCAGAGCTTACGTCGCAGCAGGAGTCCCATTCGCATTCGACCGCAGGCGACCCCGCTGCCCGTCCCGCCGCGGTTCTGGGAAACACAAGCATCACAGAACGGGAGATCAAAACATGACAAGATCAACGAGTCTCATCTTCGCGATCCTCTGTGGCGCCATGCTTGCCGGTTGTGTCGCAGTCAATTCGACGCAACTCGGTGTGGCACAATTGCGCCCGCCGGTGCCCGTTGACCAAGTG
>JAYSRO010000415.1:0-2316 GCA_043720995.1 Candidatus Eiseniibacteriota bacterium | reverse complement strand
CCGCCGCGAACACGCGCGTCTCGCGCTCCTCGGCGTGGTAGCCCTTGACGGTGCGGATGGCGCCCAGGGATTCGGTCAGGCGGCCGCTCACGTCGGCGTTGATCTTGCCGCGCTCACGGAAAATCGGGCGGATCACGATGAACGCGCGGCTCAGCACCAGCGTGAAACCGACCAGCACGCCCGCGGCGATCAACGTCATCACCATGTTGATCTGCAACAGCACGTACAGCGACAGCGCGGCCGTCAGTACACCGCCCACAAATTCAACGAGGCCCGTGCCGATGAGGTTCCGGACGCCTTCGACGTCGCTCATGATACGCGCCACCAGCGAGCCCGTCTTGTTCGCGTCGAAGTACGACACCGACAACCGCGAAACATGCGCTTGGACCATGCTGCGCAACTCGGCAATCAGGCGCTGGCCTTCCTTCGACAGCAACTGCGTCAGCGCGAACGACGAGGCGCCTTGGATCAGGGTGGCGATGACGACGACCGCCACCAACGGCAGCAGTAGTTCGGGATGACGGCCCCCGTTGTTCGGCGCCGTGCCGAACCAATGATGCAGCGGCGCCCAGGCGTGATCGAGCAGCCCCGTGCGGACCTGCGCGATCGCGTGACCGGCCTCTGCCCCCGAGGCTCCGACCGAGCGCAGCCCGAGCACGTCGTCGATGAGGAACTTGGAGGAGCCCGGCAGCACAAGCCCGCACACGCTCTTGATGATGACCAGCAGGAAGCCGACCAGCAGCAGGCCGCCTCGCGGCTTTACCAGGCCCCAGATCATGGGCCACACGGCTTTGAACGAGACGGGCTTCTTTGCGAGCTTGTCGGACTTCGCGGGCGTACGGGGGGTTAAGGCGGGGGCTGCGCTTGCGCTCATGTGCTCATGGTCTCCTGAGGATGAACGCACATCATAGAGCCGCCGTTGGCAGGCGGCCAGTGGTGCTGGGGGGGGTCGCGTGAGCCCGACGGGGACGCTTTGCACGTGGCGCGGCCCGGACGGCGGGGAAGCGAGGGCGACTCAAGCGACGCCGTGCGCGGGTCGATAACCACAGGGAAACCTGCGCATCCCCGTACCATCCCTCCCGAGGACTCTCCATGACCGCTGTCCTGCGATCCCTTCACCGCGTGTCGACGTTGGCGATGCTGCTCACCGTCGTGCCGACGGTCTCCGCCCGCGCCGATCATGGCGCGGTAGCCAAGCGGGATTCCCGCTCGTCCCACGTGCTGACGCTCGCCGGGCTGATCGCCGGCAACGAACGCTTCGTGAGCGGCCGCCCACTCCACCCGCGCGCCGGACGCGACGTGCGCCAACAGCTTGCGCTGGGCCAGAAGCCTCGGGCGATTGTGCTGTCGTGCGCGGACTCCCGCGTACCGCCGGAACTCGTATTCGACCAGGGCCTCGGAGACTTGTTCGTGGTACGCGTCGCAGGCTAGGCGCTCGACGCTTCGTCGACCGCGAGCATCGAGTACGCCATCGAACATCTTGGCGCGACGCTGGTCGTGGTGATGGGCCACCAGTCCTGCGGCGCCGTGAAGGCCGCCCTCACAGCGCCCCCCGGCCAGGGCGGCTCGCCAGACCTGAACACCTTGCTCGACGAGATCCGACCGGCCATCGCCGCCTTCGGCGCGCCTCGCGCAGACGACAAGACGTTCGATCTCCCCGTCCGCGCCAACGTCGACGCCATGAGCACCGGCCTCACGCGCCGCTCGGCGATCATCCGCGAAGGCGTCGAGCGCGGCACCGTCACCATCATCCCGGCGATCTACGAACTCGCCAGCGGCGCGGTCTCGTTCTGGGATGCGCCACTTCCAATAGCGGCGGATCACTAAGAGCTGCCGTAGCCGGCGAAGTGAACACGCACCGGCGCATGTTGGCCACGAACACGCCCTGGGGCGCGTCGGCGATCAGGTCGCGACGGCCAGCCGCGTGCGCTCGCCGAGAGTGTTGGCGGCGAACAACACGATCGAGCACCCGAGCGGAAACAGCACCTCGTTGATGCCCTTGGAGACCAACGCCAGCGGTGGCGGCGGGGCCGCCGAAGTCCGCACGGTGACCATGAGGACCAGCGTCGCGGCAATGGCTCCCATGCCAAGCCCGAGCGTTGCGTAAGCGGGCAGGCGTCCCCATGGCTTGCGCGAGAGGATTCCCGCGGCGCGGCCGAGCAGCCCATACTCGGCGCCGCGGATCAGCATCATCTGCCCCGCGGTGGGGCCACTGGCGGCGGCCGCGATCGCGATGTCGAGTGCTGCGGCGGCGCTCTTGTGCGCCGCCTTCGCGAGCGTGAACGCCGCCGGCGCCGAGATGACGCCGAGCACGCC
>JAYSRO010000414.1:0-10339 GCA_043720995.1 Candidatus Eiseniibacteriota bacterium | reverse complement strand
AGAAAAAGCTTACGGCCATCATGGAAAAGATCGGTTACCCGGACACGTGGCGCGACTACTCGGCGCTGGCCATCGACGCGAAGAAGTCGGCGAACGAGAACATGCGCCTCGCCGTGGCGTTCGAGCAGCAGCGCACCTGGAAGCAGATCGACACGCCGGTGGACCGCGCGGAGTGGGGCATCACGCCGTCGACGGTGAATGCCTACTACAATCCGACGTTCAACGAAGTGGTGTTCCCGGCAGGGATCCTGCAGCCGCCGTTCTTCGACCCCACGGCGGATGACGCCATGAACTACGGCGGCATCGGCACGGTCATCGGTCACGAGCTGACGCACGGGTTCGACGATGAGGGCCGCAAGTTCGATTCGGTGGGCAACCTCAAGATGTGGTGGAGCGACGCCGACAACGAACACTTCAAGGCGAAGGCCCAGCGCGTCGTCGACCAGTTCAACGGCTATGTCGGCGTGGACACGCTGCACGTCAACGGCGAGCTGACGCAAGGCGAGAACATCGCCGACCTGGGCGGCGTCAAGATCGCGTACTACGCCTACCAGAAGTTCCTCGAGAAGCATGGGCGCAAGGACATCGATGGCTTCACGCCCGAGCAGCGGTTCTTCCTCGGCTACGCGCAGTTGTGGCGCGGCAAGATGCGCCCCGAGATCCAGCGCACGGTGATCCTCACCGACCCGCACTCGCCGGACAACTGGCGCATCATCGGTTCGCTGTCGAACTCGCTCGAGTTTCGCAAGGCGTTCGGCTGCAAGGAAGGCGACGGCATGGTGCGGCCGGAAGAAAAGCGCGCCCAGATCTGGTAACGAGAACGCGATCCGACGGCCGGCCACTGGGTTGCGAGATCGGGGCGCTCCTCGGCGTGTCTACAGACACGCCTCCGGTGCGGTCCGATCCCGCGCCTTGTGGACGGCCATCGTCTCGCGTTCTCGGCTCACGCTTCATGAAAAGCCAGGTCAGGCGCGCGATCAGTCCTCTTCGAACACCAGCTCGTGGTGTTCCCAATCGAAGGTAACGCGGCGGCCGCGGAAGAAGTCGTTCGACAGCAGCGCATCGCGCCGCACGCCATGACGCCACAACTCGCTCGAGTCGAGCGAGCCGCTCCAGCCTGCGACCTTGTCGCGCGCGATGGCGCCCACGGTCACGGTGGGGGCGACGACGGAAGCCCAGGCGTGGCCCTGCAGGAACGAGCCCGCGCCCTTCGCCAGCCGCGAGACGGCACCCGGCTTGATGCCCACCTCGTCGAACACTTCCTGGGGCGCACCGACACCGCAGCCGGGCACGCCGGTCTGCACGACCATCGCCATCTTGCGGCCCTGGCCGATCGTGCCGTAGACCGTCAATTCGCTCTCGCCCCACAGCTGGAACGGCACCCGCGTGACGGTGGCCGCCGTCGGGGCCCATGCCGTGCCCGGGCGGCGCAGCTCAAGCTTCAGCTTTTCGTAGTCCAGCGTCGCCGAAAAGCGGCGCAGCAGATTGATGCCGATGATGCCGGCGACACGCTCGGACTGCGGGTTCACATCGAGGCTCCAGCGGCCGAGCTTCATCACGCCCGCCGGGCAATTTTCGAGTTTGAAGCCGCCGATCTCCAGCCGTTGCACCAGCGCATTGCGCACCGCGACATGCGAGCCGCTCCAGAACACCACGCTCTGCCCGGCGACGGGCTGGGCCTTGAGGTGGCGGAACGCCATGTCGTCGAGGATCAGGTCGGATGCGCCCGTGTCGACGGCCATCAGCACGCGCTGGCCGTTGAGCTTCACGCCCACCAGCACCACGGGATAGCTGCGCGCGAATGGCACCGTGGCGCGCTCGGGCCCGGCGGTGAGCTCGTAGGGCGCTCGCTCGCTCAAGCGCGTCAGCAATTCATGGCGGCCCTCCTGGTTGACGAGGCCCGTCATCTCCGCGGCGGCGGCGTACTTGCCCTGGCGAAGCCGCGCGGCGAACAGGTCGGAGGCAGCTCCGGGATCGTTCGCTTCCAGCCCCGAGAGCAGGCTCTCGGCGAGTGCGGGTTGGCCGGCGAACAGCGCCAGCTTGCCGCGCCCGGCGCGCGATGCCGCATCGTTCGGGTCGATCGACGCGATCTGGTTGAACACGCGTGCGGCATCGTCCAGCCGCGCCAGCCGCAGCAGACCCACGCCGACCGAGTCGAGTCGCCCTAAGTCATTCGGGTGCCCGATGGTGTCGCGCACGGCGTAGCGCAGGTCTTGCTGCGCCTCGCGATACGACGGGTCGGGTTGGAGCCACTCGGCATGGGCCACGGCGGTGAGCCCCGTCAACAAAAGTAGAACGCCCTGCACCATCCGGAACAGCAATCGATTCATGAACGCCTCAGGTGGCCAGGAACTTCTGCGCGGTGCGCAGCAGGACTTCGGCGCCGATGGCGAGGCAATCCTCGTCGACGTCGAAGCGCGGATGGTGATGGCCGTGGACCAGCCCGCGCGCGGCATTGCGCGAACCGATGGCGATGAAGCAGCCCGGCACTTCGAGCAGGAACGCCGAGAAGTCCTCGCCGCCCATGGTGCGGATGGAATCGGTGACATTGGCCTCGCCGACCACTTCGATCGCTGCGGCGCGCGCGATCGCGGCCATCTTCGGGTCGTTGACCGTGGGGCCGTTGCAGCGGTCGTAGGTGATCGCGGCGGTGCAGCGGAACGCCTGCGCCACGCCCTGGACGATGCGTTCGAACTGACCGGGCAGCCGCTCCCACAGCGCCGCGTCGAACACGCGCACGGTGCCGACCATCGTGGCGCTCGACGGAATGATGTTGAACGCCGAGCCGGCGTTCAGCTGTGTCACGCTGACGACGACCGCCTGCAGTGGGTCGGCCTCGCGGCTGGCGATCGATTGAAGTGCCGTGATCATGTGCGCGAGGCAGACGACAGGGTCGACGCCGAGCTGCGGCATCGCGGCGTGGGTGCCCACACCCGTCACCGTCACCTTGAACGAATCGACCGCGGCCATCATCGGGCCCGAGGTGACGCCGACCTTGCCGAGGTCCAGGTCCTGCCACACATGCAGGCCGAACGCCGCATCGGGGCGTGGCCCCTCGAGTGCCCCGTCGGCGATCATTGAGCGAGCGCCGCCGCCGACTTCCTCGGCGGGCTGGAACACCAGCCGCGCGCTGCCAGGCATCGTCGCGGCTGACGCCTTCAGCTGTTGCGCGACGCTCAGCAGGATTGCGGTGTGGCAGTCGTGCCCGCACGCGTGCATCTTGCCGGCGTTCTGCGAGCGGTAGGCCGTCTCGTTCTCCTCGAGGATCGGCAGCGCATCCATGTCGGCGCGCAGCAGGACGGTCTTGCCCGGGCGCGCCCCTTCGATGGTGGCGATCACTCCCGTGCGGCCGATGCCCGTGCGCGGCGTGAGCCCAAGGCCCTTGAGCCGTTCCGCGACGATGCCGGCGGTGCGCGTCTCCTCAAACGCCAGCTCAGGATGAGCGTGGAAGTCGCGTCGCGTCGCGATCAGCTGTTCGATGTCGGGTGGTGCGAAACTCGTCGCAGGCATCAGGGGCGCTCCTGGGGCGAAGGGGGGAAGTGCGATTCTAGCACGGACGATTCAGGAAGCGCGGGCCACCAACGCAACGGGGCGGCCTCCGGTACCGGAAGCCGCCCCGCGCTTGAACCGCCGAATTACTTGGTCGTTTCGCTCTTCTCGAGCAGCTTGCGGCGTTCGATCTCGCGCCGCAACACGTCCTTGTTCATTACCTTGAACTCGACGCGGCGGTTGCGCGCCATTGCCTCGGGCGAAACGTTCGGCACCAGCGGCCGCGACGCGCCGTAACCCTTGGCGACGTACTGCTGGGCTTTAAGCTCGGGGAACGTCTGCAGCAGGTAATCGAGCACGGACTTGACCCGCGCCTCGCTCAACAGCTGGTTACGCTTCGCCGAACCGCGCGAATCGGTGTGGCCGCCGATTTCGATCTGCAGCTCGGGCCACTTCACCAGCACCTTGCCGACGATGTCGAGCGACACCTTGGAGGAGTCGATCAACTCCGCTTTGCCGGTCTCGAAGCGCACGTCATCGATACGGATCATGCCGGTATCGAGCAGTTCGGTCTCGCGCTCGGCGATCTCGATCGGGCAGCCCGTGGAATCGGCGCGCAGGTTCTTCGGCGTATCCGGGCAGACATCGATGCCGTCGGGCACGCCGTCGCCGTCCGAATCGACCGGGCAGCCTGATGCATCGACGTGTGCGCCCTTCGGCGTCTTCGCGCACTGGTCGAGCCCGTCGAACACGCCATCGCCGTCGGAGTCGATGGGACAGCCCACGCTGTCGATGCGTGCGCCCTTCGGCGTGCTGGCGCACAGGTCGAGGCCGTCCGGGACGCCATCGCCGTCGGCATCGACGGGGCAGCCCTTGGTGTCGACGACCGCGCCCTTGGGAGTGCCTTCGCACTGGTCGAGGCCGTCATAGACCGAGTCGCCATCGGAGTCGAGCGGGCAGCCCTTGCCATCCACCTTGGCGCCAGTGGGCGTGTTGGCGCACAGGTCGAGGCGGTCGGGCACGCCGTCGCTGTCAGTGTCACGCGGCCGGCCGCCGAGCGCGAAGGTCAGGCCCGCGCCCAACACCCAGTCGCTGCTCTGCGGATGCCCAAGATCGTCTTTGGGCAGCCAATTGATATTGCGCGCCTCGAGGCGCGCGCCGATGGCGTCGTTCAGCCACAACTGCAGCCCGGCGCCCAGCTCGGCATTGCCCTGGCGGATTTTAGGTGGGCCGGCCGAGGCTTTGATGTGGCTGTAGCCCGCGCCGATAAAGGCGTAGGGCCATCCCCAGGTGGCGCGCAGGGGGCGCAGCACGAGATTGCCCGAGGTGTGGAAGAAGTCGAAGTCGCGGCCCGAGGGTGCGACTTCCTGGGTCGGCGTGAAGCCCCCGGCGAGCTCGAGGCCCAGCCAACGCTCGCGTTGCCAGCCGAAGCGGCCACCCAGGTACAGGCCGTTCTTGAGCTCGTATGACGAGATCGCGTTGCGGTCGCGGTCGAACGACGTGTAGCCGCCGAACTGCGTGAATTCGAAGTGGGATCCCAAAGGTTCGGCGCCCGGGTTGCCCCACGACATGAGAAGCGCCAGCGCCGTGACAGCGGCGACGGTGAACGCAGCCGGCAACCATTTGTGGCGCCGGGCGATCACGGAACACGCGCGCATGAAAGCCTCCAATCAAAGCGTAAGCGCGCTCCGCGCAGACTCGGGACGCGCAACAAGGACAGGACGATAGCCGCCACGGTGCGGATCAGGCAAGAACACCGCGCTCCACCCGCGTATGGCGCGCGGCGTGTGGCGCGCGTGAACGGAATGGCGGGCAGGGTCAGAACTTCGCCTGCATCGACAGGAATCCCTTGTCGTGAACCATCCAGACTGGGTAGGGCTCGGGATCGAGCTCGATGCCTTCATAGCCCGCGAATGTGACATTGCCGAAGCGCACATCCAGCCCCACGAACCCGCGCGACTCGTTGCGGGTGCCGTCGCTGCGCGGACGGTAGGGGCCGTGCTCGCCGACATTGACGCGGTCGAACATGCCGCCCACTTTGACGCCCAGTCTGGACCGCGCCTGCCAGTGCATGCTGAGCATCGCCACGCGATCGAGCGCGCCGAATTCCGTGGGGCCGATCGGGGGATCCCGTCGCGCGTCGCGATCCTGGTACAGCACGCGCAACTCCGCGCTGAGCGCCGGGGCAATCGGGCGCGCGACCGCCGCCTCGGCCGACCAGCGGCGGCGGAAGTTCAGGGCGTTCCCCGCCGAGTTGTCGGCGGGCGCGTCGGTGCTGCGTGCCTGCTGGTTCGCCGTGGCGAGTTCCCACCGCCATGCACCCGTACGCAGTTCGAGGGAAGCCTCGGCGAGCGTTCCCCACAGCGTCACCACGCGATCGGGATCCGGTTTGTTGTAGTCGATGACGCGCTTGCGGCTCGGCGTGAGCCAGCGCCCCGACACTTCCGCGCGTAGGTGATCGTGGCGCGACACCCAGCGGAGCCCGGGCTCGTAGGGCCGGCGCTGGTAGGGCTCGGACAGTCCGCCGACCTGCGTCTGGCGGAACGCCCACAGGTTGTTGAACACGTCCTCGAGCACGAATGCCAGCTCGAGCTGTTCGGCCGAAGTGTCGGAGCCGGCCGCCCACGTCAGTGCGAAGTCCTGGCGGCTCTTGTCCTTCAGCGGGCGGAACCAGCCGCCGGGAGTGCCCCAGCGCGTGTGGTAGCGCAATTGGAAGTCCGCGTAGCTGAATGACTCGGCGTCGGTTTCGTTCTGGCGGTAGTACAGGCCGAACTCGGCGTGCTTGCCGAGCGGCGTGTCGAGCTTGAGTTCCGATTGGATGTACCACACGCCCGCCGTCAGGCAGCCCTGCGCGGTGCGGAACGCCCGCGGGGAATGTTCCCAGGTCTCGCGCCACTGGGGTTGCGCTCGATTGAGCAGGTGATCGAGCGTGCTCTCGTCGTCCAATTCCTGCGCCTCCGGATCAAACGTCGACCACTCCTCGGTGCCGGCGTGCGCACGTTGCGGTACGACCGCCAGCGCGAGCAGAAGGCCGGCCGCCCACGTCAGCGTTGCCGCCAACCGCCGCGCTCGCCCGGGCGAACCGGCCAAACGTCGGGTTCTCATGCGCGCGCGGCGGGTGCGGTGGCGACGAGCGCTGCGAAGGCGCGGGCGCGGCGCGTGATCTCGGCGGTCTCGCCCGCGGCGGCAAGCTTGGGGTCGGCCAGCGAGGCGCCCAGTCCCACACCGACACAGCCGGCGTCCAGGAACGGCAGGACGTTGTCGAGGTTCGTGCCGCCGGCGGCGAGCATGGGGATGTCCGGCAGCGGATCGCGGATGACTTGAATGTAGGCAGGGCCGGCAGCGATGCCCACCGGGTACACCTTGATGACATGCGCGCCGGCGTCGCGCGCGGTGATGATCTCGGTCGTGGTGTAGGCGGCGGGGCAATACAAGACGCCGGCGGCCAGCGCCTCGTGCGCCACCGCGGCGGAAAAGTTCGGGGCGATAATAAAGCGCGCTCCGGCATCGAGCGCCGCGCGGGCCTGGTCACGCGTGAGCACCGTCCCCGCGCCGACGATGATGCCCTCGCGCGCGGTGAGCTCGCGCATGACGCGCGGCGCGTCCGGCACGGAGTAAGTGACCTCGATCAGCGTCAGGCCGCCATCGGCGACGGCGTGCGAGGCCGCGAGTGCTGCGGCCGGCGTGGCGGCGCGGATCACGGCGACGAGCCGCGTGCGGCGCAGTTCAGCGAAGGCTTCGGGTTCGACGGAGTTCATGGGGGGCCAAGCCTACCGCATGCGCGCGGGCGCTGTCGCGCGAGGGGCGTGCGGTGGGGCGTGCAAGGAGCAGCGCGGTCGTCGAGGATTCACCCGGCGCCTCCCGCCCGTGGGCGGGGCTGTGGCAGAATGTCGCGCATGACCGATTCCACTCTGCCGAAGGCACGAAATCCGCTCCGTTGGTTGCTGCTCGTGGCGCTCATCGTCGTCGCCGTGGTGGGCCTCGCGTGGGGCGCGCTGACCCTGCTGTTTCCGCCCGCGAAGGTGCGCGACCTCGTCCAGGTGCAGCTGTCGCAACGGCTGAATCGCCAGGTGCGCTTCGCCAACGCCGGGCTCGGCCTCTTCCCGCCCGTGCGGCTGACGGTCCGTGAGCTGGCGCTGTCGGAAGCTGGCGGGTTCGCCAACGGCGCTGCCTTCCAGTGCAAGGCGCTGGAGCTCGACCTCGACGTGTTCGCGCTGTTGTCGCGCCGCGTGGTCGTCCAGCGGCTGACGCTCGATGAGCCGAGCCTGCACCTCGTGCTCAAGAGTGATGGCACCACGAACCTGGACAACATCATGAAGCCCGCGCCGCCATCGCAGCAGGCGGACGTAGGCGTGGACTTCACCGTCGACGCGCTCACGTTGCGGCGCGCGCGCGTGTTGATCGATGACGTGAAGGTGGGCGCGCGGCGCACGCTGGTGATCGACTCGCGCATTGCGGTGTCGACGCAACAGGGGGCCAAGCAGTTCGCCACTTCGGGAACCACGCAGTTGTCCCAGTACGCGTTTGGGAAGCTCAGCGATGCACGGCTGTCCGATCTCAACAGCTCACTCGCCAAGCTCACGCTCACCGCCACGCACAAGGGCGTGCTCGACCGCGGCCGCAAGCGCCTCGCGCTCGAACGGCTCGATCTGGGACTGGGTGCCGCGAAGCTCGGGCTGGTGGGTGTTGTCGATGGTCCTGGCCCCCAGGCGCGCCTCGACCTGCGCGCGCGCGGCGAGCACATCGACTTTGGTGAGGTGCTCGAAGCACTCGCCGCCGCCGATGCGACCGCACTCCACGGCGTGAAGGGCTCAGGCAGGCTAGACTTCGACCTGGCGATCCGCGGCGGCATGGGACCCCACGCCACCAAGACGGTGCAGGGCACGCTGAGTGTGGCCGACGCGTCGTTCCGCTATCCCGGCGCTCCGGCCGGGGTGGATGCGCTCAACTTCACCGCGCGGTTCGCGCCCGACTCGTTAGGCATCGCCAAGCTGACCGCGCGCGTGCAGGGCCAACCGCTGCAGGCCCGCCTGTCGCTCGTGCAGTTCAAGGATCCGCGGGTGGTATTCGATGTGCAGGGCAATCTCGACCTCGCGGTCGTGGCGCCGATGCTGGTGCCGAAGGACATGAGGCTCGCGGGGCATGTGGCGCTCAATATGAATGGCCGCGGCCGCGCGAAGGACCCGAGCACCCTGGTGCTGGGCGGCACGGCGACGCTGGCGCAGGTGAGTGTGGCTTCGCCGCTGATCCCCAAGCCCGTCGAGGCCATCAACGGGCGCATCGCGTTCAACGCTGGCAACGCGCAGGTCGAGGGGCTGACCGCGAAGGCCGGCACCAGTTCGTTCGTGTTGTCCGCCAGGGCGACGCGGCCACTGGCGTTGCTGTCCAAGCCGGGCACGGCGGCACCCTCAAATGTCGAGTTCGACTTCCGCTCGCCGCGGCTGGACCTGGCGGAAGTGCTGCCGCCCCAGTCGGGACCACCGGTGATGCTGAACGCCTTAGGCGGCGGACGCGTTGCGATCGATCGCCTGGTCAACCAGAAGCTCGATGTGGCCGCGGTGCGCGCGAATGTTTCGCTCGAGCCGGGCATCATCAACGCGCCTTCGTTCTCGGCGCATGCCTACGGTGGCGAGTTGGGCGGCAGCGCGCGGCTCGACCTGCGCGACCCGGCCAATCCCGCGGTGACGCTCAAGGCGAGGGTCGACAGCCTGTCGGCGAACGACCTGCTGTCGACGTGGACGCCAGCGAAGAACTTCCTGCAGGGTTCGCTCAACACCGCACTCGACTTCTCCGTCACGGGTGCCACTCGCGAGCAGATGATGCGTTCGATCACCGCGATTGGTGTGGCGCAGATGCTGCGCGGCCAGATGGGCCCCGGGCCGGTGCTCACCGAGATCGCCAAGGTGGTCAAGATCCCGGCACTCGAGCGGCTGCACTTCGATGACGCGAAGCTGCCGTTTCGCGTGGAGCGTGGCCGTGTCGTCAGCGACCCGGTGGTGCTGCACGGTAATTTTGGCGAATGGCGGATCGCCGGTGCGGTGGGCTTCGACGGCGCGCTCGACTACGCCGTGAGCGCCACCTTGCCGCAGTCGGTGACGCAGGCGATCAGCGCGCGCTCGGCGCTCGCCGCGGGCGCGCTGGCCGATGCGCAGGGCAATGTGCTGCTCGACCTGCACGTGGGTGGCACGGCGAAGTCGCCGCGCGTGACGTGGGATGCTTCTGCGATGAGGGATCGCGTCGAGGGTCGCGTGTCGCAGGCGTTGCAGGCGCAGCAGCAGAAGCTCGAGGGCGAGTTGCGGCAAGCCGTGCAGGAGCGCCAGCAGATGGCGGCCGACAGCGTGCGGCGTAGTGCTGCCCGGCTCGAGCAGGCGGTGAAGGACAGCCTGCGTCACAAGGCGGGAGACCTGTTGCGCGGGTTCTTCGGCGGCGCTCCTAAGGACACGGCACACACCACGCCGTGACCCGCCGCGTGTTGTGGCTGGCCCTGTTCGCGGTGCTCGTGGTGGTGGGTGCCAAAATGGTCGAGTACTCGGAGACCGCCAAAGTCGAAGTGTTGCGCGTGGCGGGCGTCGGGTTGCTGGCGATGGCGCTCGCGCGCGGCGGTGAGTTACGCGCGCGGCTGCGTTCGCCGCTCGATCTTGCGGTGATCGCGTGGCTCGGCGTCGAGTGTCTCGCCACGGTGTTCTCGAGCGCGCCATGGCTCAGCGTGTTCGGCGAGCAGGAGCAGCACGAGGGCCTGCTGACCTCGCTCGCCTTCGCGGGCGTCTACGCCGCGGCGCGGCTCGATGCCCAAGAACCCGCGGACGGGCGGCGCACCTTGGATGTGTGGTTCGCCGGAGCGGCTCTCGCC
>JAYSRO010000413.1:0-2317 GCA_043720995.1 Candidatus Eiseniibacteriota bacterium | reverse complement strand
TTCCACACCATTGCTGGAAGTGCGCGCAGCAACCTTGCCGCCATCGATGTGGTGAGTGGCGCGGTTCTGCCTTGGAATCCGGGCGCCGATGGCGAGGTCCGTTGCCTGGGCCTGCGCGAAGAAGTGCTCTATGCCGGAGGGGACTTCACCCGCGTGGCGGGCGAGGTCCGCAACGGCATCGTGGCGCTGAGCGCGCGGACGGGGAGGTTGCGGTCGTGGAACCCAAACGCGGTCATCCACTCGCCTGCATTGCCCGCGCCCAGCCGAGTGCGATCGCTTACGGTCTCGGGCCGCTTGGTGTATGTCGGCGGGGACTTCGACTCGATTGGCGGGCGGCCTCGCAACTCGGTCGCGGCGCTCGATGCCCGGACGGGCCGGGCGACTCCATGGGATGCCCGGCTTGGCCCGACGCGTCACTACGTCGCTCACGGCACGTGGGTGTGGCCCATGGTGAGCACGGTGGCCGTGCACAAACAAGCCGTGTACATCGGGGGTTCGTTCTCGGACGCCGGCGGTGTGGTAAGGCCGGGACTCGTTGGGCTCGATACTCGGACCGGGGACGCCATGCCCTTCGATCCCGAGCTCACCGAAGGGGCCGTGTTGTCGTTGGTGGTGCGCGACCACACCCTCTACGTGGCCGGCGCGTTGTACAACATCGGCGGCGCGATCCGACCCAATCTCGCCGCGCTCGACGCAAGGACCGGACGCGCGACGGAATGGAACCCGCGCGTCGATGCTCCGGTGGAGATGATCGCGGTCAGTGGGAACCAGTTGTTCGCAGGCGGCCGGTTCAGCAGTGTTCACGACTGGGAGCCCCGCGCCGGGCTCGCCGCGATCGACCTTGCCACGGGGCGCGCGACATCCTGGGCTCCGCGGACCAATGGCAGGCCGCGAACCATCGTCGTTTCGAGGAATCGCGTATTCGTGGAGGGCTCGTTCAGCATGGTGAACGACGTGCCACGACTGAATCTCGTTGCACTGGATGGCACCACAGGGGCACTGGATGCATGGGACGCCGGGGCGCTGGGGCCACCCGGCTTGCTGTCCTCGAGCATCTACTCGCTCGCGGTGCAAGGCGAGCGGCTCTATATCGGGGGTTACTTCTCGAGCCCGGGAATACCGCCTCGCTATTCAGTTGCTGCGCTCGATGTGAACACCGCGGCGGTGTCCGACTGGAGTGTGCTCACCGATGGCGCGCCACTCGGCGTCTTTCCAACCGGTGACCGAGTCTATGTCAGCGGGGCTTTCTATCACATCGGTGGTGTCGCTCGTACCTCGCTCGCGGCCCTGGATCCGGCGACCGCCTCGCCCTTGCCATGGGCGCCCGAACTCTACGGCGGTTGCGGCGCGCTGGTGAAAGCCATGGCCACGAAGGGGCGCGCGCTCTACCTCGGTGGCGCCTTCTACCGCGTGGGGGGTGAAGACCGCATCGACGCTGCCGCGATCGATGCCGCGACCAGTGCCGTATTGCCATGGGATCCCAAGGTGGACGGGGAGGGCTACGTTTGCAATCTCACGCACGTCAAGGCCCTGGCGATGCACGGCCGCGAGGTGTGGGTCGGTGGCACGTTCACGAGCACTCGCAGTCAGGCGGTTCCCTATCTGGCCGTGGTCGATGACGCGATCGGCGAGCTTGCCGACTTCCGGCCTCGATGCAACGGCGCGGTTGAAGCACTGCTGGCGAGCGGCGACACGATGTTCGTGGCCGGGGCTTTCCAACAGATCGGCGGTCAGCCCCAGAGCGGGATCGCCGCGTTCGTGCTGCGAACGCCCGCGAGGCGTGGCGGCGCGGTTCCCGTGCTCGCGCAGGCTGCCAGGCTCTCCATGGCCCCCGTGGTCCCGAACCCGGTGGCCTCGCGCGCGCTGCTGCGATTCACCCTGCCCACGACCAGCGTGGTCGACCTCGACGTGTACGACATCCAGGGCCGGCGGGCGGCCGATCTGTTCGCGGGACAGACGCTAGCCGCGGGTCCACACGAGGTGGCGCTGAGCACCGAGGCCTGGCGGCCGGGGTTCTACTTCTGCCGGCTGAGCGCCGGCGGGGAGTCGCGGATCCAGAGGTTGCTCGTCGTCCGCTGACCCGCGAATCAAAAACACAACAGCGGAGGGCGTGACTGCGCGTTCGCCGGGCGTTCGTGCACCCGCGCTGGTCGCCAACGCCGCTGCGCCGCGCTGCTCCGCTCGCGTACACTGCGCGCCTTGCCCTTAGCCCCAGTCTTAGCCCCCCGTCCCGGAGGAGTCGCGTGCGCCGTCCCCGCGTTCGTCTTGCTGTTCTCGCTGTGCTCGTGTGCGCCGCAGTCGTGTTGCTGTCTTCGGG
>JAYSRO010000412.1:0-2323 GCA_043720995.1 Candidatus Eiseniibacteriota bacterium | reverse complement strand
CGATGCGCAGGGTGTGACGCTGTTCGACTACGAGTACACCGTGCGTCCGGTGCGCAGCGAATCGAACCCGCTGCGCAGACTGTTCCCGAAGCAATGGTCCGACCAGATCAGTGTGCGCAGTCCGGCGGATGGAAGGAGCCCGACCCGGCGCCAGTACATCACGGTGCCGATGCGAGCTTTGCCGCCGGGGCGCTACAAGCTCGAGGTCAGCGTCCACGACCGACTCGGCATGCGGAACACGCGTCGGTGGGTCGAGTTCACGAAGCAGGCAGCGCCGACCACGGCCGAGGGCCCGTTAGAAGCACGTCGCGGGTCTTGATGGGGGTGAGGCGGGCTAGACGACCAGCCTCAGCCGGTCGCGTTCGCGCTCGCGGCGCGTGATCAGCCCCATGAGCACGAAGCCGTACACGAAGCCGGCGATGTGCGCCCACCAGGCGACGCCGCCACTGCCACTGCCCACGGACAACGTCCCCGAGATGAACTGCAGGACGAACCAGATGCCGAGCAGCAGCAGCGCCGGCACCGCGATGACCTGGAAGAAGAAGAAGATGGGGATGAGCGTGAGCACTCTGGCTCGGGGGAACGCCATCGCGTAGGCCCCCAGCACGCCGGCGATCGCGCCACTCGCACCCACGGTGGGAATCGCGGAGCCCGGGATGAACGCCGAGTGCACCAGTGCGGCCACCAGCCCGGCGCTCAAGTAGAATCCGAGAAAGCGCCACGAGCCCATCTTGTCCTCGACATTGTCGCCGAAGATCCACAGGTACCACATGTTCCCGATCAGGTGGAGCCAGCCTGCGTGCAGGAACAATGACGTCACGATGGTGCCAAGTTCGAATGGGAGCGAGGTCTCACCCGCGAACGACGCGAATAGCCGGCCGGGAACAACGCCCCAATCCCGAAGGAACTCGGGCAGCATCTCGCCCTGCGAGAGCTCCACCAGGAACACCAGGACGTTGAGCACGATCAGCGTCCGGGTGGCGATGGGAACTCGCTGAGCGGGGTTGTCGTCGCGGAGCGGGATCATTCTTCACGCCTCGGCATGGAGATGGGAGGGGTGGACCGGGCGTTGACGTTTCATTGTCGTGTTGCCTATCCTGCCTGTTCGGCCGCGATCCTGCGAGCAGGCTGGCTGCAACTTCCCGCGTGCTGCCGCATCGAAAGCCTTCCAGTCATGCACCAGTAGGCCGCTGGGGCCCGCGGCCCCGGTCTTGGACCCATCGACGCTCTGGCCCCCGGCCATCACCTGTTTTCCTGGAGAACCTCATGTCGAACGCCAATCCGGTCACCGACGCCACCTTCGAGGCCGAAGTCCTCAAGTCGACCGTCCCCGTGCTCGTCGATTTCTGGGCCCCGTGGTGCGGACCGTGCCGTGCGGTGGCGCCGGCCGTGGACGCGGTCGCCGCGGAGTTCGAGGGCCGCGCCAAGGTGGTCAAGCTCAATACGGATGAAGAGCAGCAGGTCACCATCAAGTACGGCGTGGGCTCGATCCCGACGCTCATGGTGTTCAAGAACGGCGAGCTGGTGGAGCGCGTCATGGGCAACCGGCCGAAGGCCGAGCTGGCCCAGCTGGTGTCGAAGCACATCTAGCTTTCGCTGCTTCGCTCGATCCGGCCTCGTGAGTCGCACGACTCGCGGGGCCGGACTGCGTTGTGTCCGTTCATTGGCTCGCTCGTTCATGTGTTCGGGACGGCGGCGGGTTGCGGACAGCGTCGCGTTCCGGACGGCCCGGGCACTTCGTGCGACTGCAACTGCTCGCGTTCCGGACGGGCCCAGGTACGAGGCGGGCCGTGGATGAGGCGAACGCTCGATTCGGCCTTCCATGGGCTCACCTCACTGACGCGCCCTTGACGGCCTACGCCAGTCCCTGGCTCCGGCCTGGGCGCGACTCGCCTCATGCTCGGCCCGCCTCGTACCCGGGCCTGGTCTGGCGGGCGCAGTCGGGGTGTCGATCGCGCGGCACTTCGTGCGCGAGCGTGGCAATGGCTGCGGCCTGGTCGCGACTCGCCTCATGCACGGCCCACCTCGTGCCCGGGCCTGGCCTGACGGGCGCGGTCGGCGTGTCGATCGCGCGGTACGGCCTGCGCGGGGAGGTGTCGATTCTCCGCTACTCTCTTGCAATGCGATGCGCGGGTGCGCGGCCCAGCTGTTGCAACGCGGCGCGGACGCGCTGTTCGGCACTGGCACCCGGCATGTGCGCAGTGATCTCGACGCCTCGATGTGCTTCCGCGAGTGAGAAGCGCAGCGTACGGAGCGCTGCGATGATGTCCGCGCACACGGACTCGTTCGCGTCGCCCGCCATGTTCAGTGCCGCCGGTGCGTG
>JAYSRO010000411.1:0-2328 GCA_043720995.1 Candidatus Eiseniibacteriota bacterium | reverse complement strand
GCTGCTGTCGACCGGATGCTTCATCGGGTTTCTCGAGAGTTGCTGGCCGCTGATCACCCGGGAAGACTATCTACCGTGGATTCCCATGCTCGCGCTGGTCATTGCCGCCGCCGCCCGCATGGCGTGGAGGTGGGGCCGGCGAGGGGATGGATCCGCAATCGGCAGGCGGGGGATGGTGTGCACACTGGGACTCATCGTGGCGCTCGAGATGTTCTCGGTGTTCGAAGTGGAACCGATCTGGCGCAGTTCGAGTGACCCGCAAGTCCAGCTGCTGGGCGATGTGCTGCGCCTGACTCGGGCGCACGAATCCATCATGGATCTCAAGGGTGAGACGGTGTTCCGGCCGCGGCCGTACTACTTTGCGCTCGAGGGCGTGACCAAGCGCCGCCTCGCGTTGGGTTTGCTCCCCGACCGCATCGCCAGCGATGTCCGCCATGCGCGAACGCACTTCGCCACGCCGGACAATCCGGGCTTTCCACCCGCGGCGCGCGAATTCCTGAACGCTCACTTCGTTCCTGATCGCTCGCTGCGGGTGCTGGGAGCCGACCTCGGTTCGGACCGGCGCGCCACTTCGCGGCCGTTCGACGTCAGCTACTCCGAAAAGTTCGCGATCCTCGCCGACGGCTTGCCCGGTCGCGGCCGCCTCGATGGGGCGACCTACCGGGCAGCCCGCGTGCTCCGTTCGGGTCCGCACGTGTACCACCCGGCGCCCGGAGAGTCGCACGTCATCCTGATCTGGGATGGCGCGCTGCACCGATCGGACATCGCGTCCCTGCTGAGCAAGGGACCGGCGTAAGTGAGGCGGCTACCCGTTCTGCCCTTTTGATAGCACGGGAAACGTGCTGGGAGCGCCCGCTTTGTATCCGTGTTTCGACAGGCAATGGTCGGCCGATTGAAGTATTCTGGATTCGCCCCCGAACGGACCGCCCTCGCCGAGCCATCGGGATGCCTGAGATTTGCAGGTTTTTCGGGATCATCATCGCCATGTACTACAGCGACCATGCACCGCCCCATTTTCATGTGCGGTACGCGAGCTATCGTGCGAGCCTTGCCCTTGAACCTCTCGGACTAATGGAGGGGCGACTCCCACCCCGAGTGCTTGGCCTCGTCATGGAGTGGGCGAGTCTTCACCGGCTTGAGCTTCGCGAGGATTGGGAGCGCGCTGCAAGGGCAGAACCGTTGAAACGTATCGATCCTTTGAGGTAGCCATGATCGTGGATGTTGTTCGGGTCGAGGTACTGGATGGTTATTGCCTTCGGCTCGGTTTTGATGACGGCACCGAGGGAGTCGTGGACGTCGCACGCATGGTGCCATTTGAAGGCGTGTTCGCGGCGCTCAAGGACCGTGGTGTCTTTGCGCAAGTTCGGGTTGATGCGGAGCTGGGTACCATTGTCTGGCCAAATGGTGCGGACATCGATCCCACGGTGCTTCACCAGAACGCGACTCTGCCCGAGGATTGATGCTCGGAGCTCGCCGTCACTTCGCGAGCTTCGCCGCTCCGGCGCGCTGCAAATGCATCAGCAGGTTGATCTGCCCGTAGTGCCCGCCCAGGTGCTCGACCATGTGGTAGAGGATCCAGTGGCCATTCATGATGCGTACGCCGCGTGAGCCGCGCACTTCGATTTCCCTCGTCAAGTCGGCCGTGGTGAGCGGTGAAATCATGGCGTGCGTGCTGGCGCGCGCCTTCATCAGCAGGTCGAAGTACCAGGGGAGTGCTTTCCCCTTGAGCGTGTCCGGCGGACCGGCGCCTTCCGCGCACGGTAGCCCATCGTCATCGGCGCCAATGCCCAGCACCTGCTCGCACAGGAACGCGCGCTCGCCGATGATCGAGGCCCAGTAGGCCTCGGCGACCGCGATGTGCGCGAGCAGCATGCCGGCCGTGTTCATGCCGGGGGCGGGCTGCCATTCGAGTTGTTCGGGGGTGGCGTTCTTCACGTCCTCGCGCAGGCTGTTGGTGAGCGTTTCGAGTTGCGCGTAGTAGAGCGAGACCTCAGGTGAGGTGAAGTCGGCGACGGGTGAGATGAGTCGAACCAGCGGGGTCGTCATGACGTGTGACCTCGAGCGGGAGTGAGGGGCCTTAAGCCAAGGGCGGTGGGGACGGGTAGTGACCAGCAAACGGGATGGTTTTCGCGCAGTCAAGCAGGGCGTTCCGGCAGCGCTGGCGCCGCGTGCCCGGGTCGTTTAGCCTCAAGGGATCATTCACCCCGGCGAACGCCCCTTTGTTGGAGGCTCAAGTATGGCATCCCTGATTGAATCCCATTGCGAACCTTGCCGCGGCGGCATCCCGCCGCTGACGCCGGACGAGGTGCGCGCGATGCTGACCAAGAT
>JAYSRO010000410.1:0-4698 GCA_043720995.1 Candidatus Eiseniibacteriota bacterium | reverse complement strand
ACGGCGCGCTTGGCCGACGGCGACAGGTCCATCGCACCGGTCCAGTCGGCGACGCTGCGGTACTCGGCGCGCGTGGCCGGCTTGTCGTCGGGCACCAGCACCGAGAGCTTCGTCGTGCTCCCGGACGCCAGGTCGAACACCCACAGCCAGCCGCCGTTCTCGAACACGATGGCGTCCGAGCCGATGCTCGGCCACTTGACGTCGTAGTCGGTGAATTTCGTGATCTGGCGCTGCGCCTTGCTGTCGAGGTCGTAGGCCCACAGGTTCGCGGTCCTGCCGTTGCGATCCGAGCAGTAGTACACGGTGCGGCCATGGAACATCGGCCACTCGTCCGCGCCTTCCCAGTCGGCCGTGATGTTCTGCGACTTGTTCGCCTTCCAGTCATACACCCAGATGTTGGGCGCGTTGCCACCCTTGTAGCGCTTCCACGTGCGGCGGTCGTACGACGGCGACACGAACGCGATCTGCCCGGCATCGGCCGACAGGCTGGCGTAGCCCGCGGTCGGCAACGGCAGCAGATCCTCGAGCCCGCCGGCTGCGGGCAGCTTGAAGAAGCGGTCGTAGCGCTGCATGTTGGACGCGCGCGACGAACGCATGAGGATCGACCTGCCGTCCGGGTACCACTCGGCCACGAGGTCGTTGCCGGGGTGGAACGTCAACCGCTTGGGCTCGCCACCGATCACCGGGATGGTGTACGCGTCTGTGTTGCCATCGTACTCGCCTGTGAACGCCACCGTGTTGCCGTCGGGCGACAGCTTGGGGAACACCTCGAGCCCCTCGTGTGAGGTGAGCCGCTGCGCGGTGCCGCCCGTGCGGGTGACCGTCCATAGGTCACCGGCGTAAACGAACACGATGCGGTCGCCCTGGATGTCGGGCATGCGCATGAGACGACATTCCTCGAGCGCGGCAGCCGGAACGGCCAGCGGCCCGGCCAGTGTGAAGCAGGCGGCGCAGGCAGCCAGTAGGGCAAGGGTGCGGCGGAACGAGCGGGGAACCATGAGGGTGTGGCCTCCGTTGCAGGGGTCCAGGGTGAGTTTGCGAGCGCCGCAGTCTCGGGAGCGCTGTGGGGCTGGTCAAGCTCTGCCTTCCCAGTGCAGCGGAACAGCCGCCGGGCGGGTGGATCGAATGCCTCAAGTGCTTGCAGGCAAAGGCCGATAACCGCGCGCAGGGGCCCAACCGAGCCCCGCCACGGAGGGCCACATAGCATGGACGACGAATCCCGCGGGGGCGGCGAGGCGCAGGGGCGCGATGACGCGCCCTGGGCGGCATCGTCCCCGGGCTGGGACGACCCGTTGATGGAGAAGCCGGCGCTGCTGCGCGATGCTGCGCACCGGCGCGACCCGGCGAACCTCCGCGTGCTCCCGCCCCCGCTCGCCGATCAGGACTCGCTGTCCTTCGCTTCGTTGAGCGACCCGGATCCCGAATCGGGCGATGGTGGACCAGGGTCCGATTCGCCGCGCGCACTCGACCCCGCGCTCAAGGAAGCCGGGATCTGGCTGTCGATGTTCTCGCGCACGCTCAAGACCTGCCGGCTCTACGACGCCAGCAACCCCACCGTGAGTCGGTTCCGCGAGGAGTTGGCAGGCGCGCTCGAAGGCTTGCTGGCCACCCACGGCACCGTGACGTATCGTTTCTCGGCGGACGACGTGACGTGCGAAGGCCAGTCGGTCTACAGCTCGCGCACGCGTGAGGACAATCTGGCGTTCGCGTTCTATCGCGACGGCGTGCGCGGACTGACGTTCCAGCCGGGTGCGGATGAGCGCGAGTTGAACGCCCTGATCGACGCCGTTCTCAGTGTGACCGGCCAGAATCTCGATGGCGATGATCTGGTGACGCTGCTATGGGAAGCCAACCTCCGGCACATCGACATCGACTACATCCCCGCCGAGGGTGAGACCGGGAGCGGTGACGGCGCGGCCACGAGTCTGCCCGAGGACGGTGCCGGCCCGCTCCTGCCATGGCCCACGACCGATCCCGCCAAGGACGAATCAGGCACGACCGCCACGGGCGTCGGCGCCAATGACACGTCGCCGGGCGCGGAGCGCTCCGAGGATTGGGCGCTCGGCGAAGTCACACAGGAGGTCGAGGCCACGTTCGCGGAGCTCGACTTCATGGCGCCCACCGAGGCGCGCCGCTTCCTCGACGAGTACGCCGCCGAGCGCCGCGTGCCACCTGCCACCGCGGCGCTGGCAATCGCGCATGCCTGCCTGCACACCGAGATCACCGACGACGACCGCAAGGAGATGGCGCGCTTCCTGCCGCGCATCCTGCGCGCCGCCATGACGGCCGGTGCGTGGGCGGACGCACGCGAAGCGCTGCGGCTGGTGCGCGACTCGAACACGGGCGAATGGTCCGAGGAGACGTTCACGCAAGAAGTGCTGCAGCCGGTGAGCATCACGCGCACAGTCGAGAAGCTGGACGGCCAGGGCCCCGCGTCGGTGGCGGAGTTTCTGGCGCTGGCGCACGACCTGGGTGCGGCCACGCTCGATTGGCTCACGCTGGCGCTGTCCGAAAGCCAGGCGCGCATGACGCGCCAGCTGGTGGCAGAAGCCATCGCGCTGCGCGTTCAGGACGACCCGACGAAGCTGTCGCCGTGGCTCAATGATCCGCGCTGGTACGTGGTGCGCAATGTCGTGCACATCCTGGGCTGGATCAGCGGGCCCGCCGTGGTGCCACTGCTGCAGATCGCGGTGCGCTACCCCGATCCGCGTGTGACTGCCGAAGTCGTGACGTCGCTGCAGGGCGTCGAGCTGCGGTTGGCGCGGCCGGTACTGATCCGGGCGCTCGAGAGCGCGGACACCAAGCTGTTCTGCCAGATCTTGCAACAGCTGTCCGCTGCGCGGGACCCGGCCGTGGCGCGCTACGTGACGGCGTTTATCTCCCAGGACAAGTTCCTGCAGCGCCACATCGAAGAACGCCGTTCGATCTACGCCGCCATCGCCAGCACCGGCGGCGAGGAGGTGGTGCCTGAACTGGACGCCGCCATGAACGGCGGCAACTGGTTTGATCGCGAGCAGGAGGTGCATCGCCACGCCGTGGCGCGCTGCCTGGCGCGCATCGGCACGCCCGGGGCACTGCAGGCACTTGAAGCCGGCACGCGATCGCGCCGCGCACCGGTGCGCCAGGCGTGTGTCGCGGCGCTGCAGTCACGGATGGCGGCATGAGCGCCGGCCGCATCCATGACGGTACGGCGTGCACCGCCAAGCAGAGGCCGCGATGAGCGAGCTTATTCCCAACGAACGCGGCGATGCGCAGAAGCTGTCCGAGCTTGGGGCGTCGCTCGTGCAGCGCATCGTCGCGCTCATGCGCACCGCGCGCACCTACGATGTGTCGAACATGGCGTTCCAGCGGCAGATGCAGGAGTTCATCGGAGTGCTGCGCCAGCTGCTCGACGAAGAGGACGAAGTCACGCTGGTCGCGGTGGCCGATTATTTTTACCTGAATGGTGTGCGCGTGAAGGTCAGCACCGCGCTCATGGGTCCGTA
This sequence comes from Candidatus Eiseniibacteriota bacterium, assembly GCA_043720995.1. GTDB lineage: Bacteria > Eisenbacteria > RBG-16-71-46 > RBG-16-71-46 > RBG-16-71-46 > JANLWK01. The sequence goes on along the minus strand of JAYSRO010000410.1, from coordinate 1,213 downwards.
CCACACGCTGCTGGCTGATTTCGAGCGCCGCCAGACCGGCGGGCTGCGCTTCCTGCAGGGCGTCAACGAAGCCGAGGTCGAGCGCTTCTTCCAGATCTTCCTGGCCGCAGAGGATCCCGCGCTCGCACCCAAGCTGCCCGAAACCGTCGACGAAGCATCGGTGCACAACATCGTGCCGTTGCCCGCCGCGCACATGGATCCGGAGGATATCGCCCGCGAACTGGATGGCTTGCCAAAGCCGCAGGCGGAGCGCGCCAAGTCCCGTCAGGTGTTCTGGCGCGCCATGGTCGGCACGCGCAAGATCGTGCTGCGCGCAAGGCAGACCGGCCGGCCCGATCTGCGGCACGCCAAGCGCGTCGTGCAACCAATCGTCGACAGTGTCCTGAAGAGTGAATATTCGCTGGTCGGACTCACCGCGCTCAAGGACCACGACGAATATACCTACGCGCACTGCGTGAATGTGGCGGTCCTGTCGGTGGGCATGGGGCAGGCGATCGGCCTGCCGCGCCAGGCACTCGCCGACCTCGGCGTCTCGGGGTTGCTGCACGACCTCGGCAAGATGCTGGTGAGTGGCGCCGTGTTGCGCAAGGCCGGCGCGCTGACCAGCGACGAGTGGATGCAGATGCGCCGCCACCCGATCGAGGGCGCCAAGATGGTGGCGCGCATGCCCGGTCTGTCGCAGGTCATGATCGACTCAATGCGTGCCTGCTTCGAGCACCACATGAACTACAACCGCACCGGATACCCCGACACGTCCGTGGAGTGGGGTCAGGCGACGCTGTCGCGCATCGTGGCGATGGCCGACTGTTTCGACGCCATCACCGCGCATCGCGCGTACTTCACGCGTCCACGCACGGCGTTCGAGGGGCTTCAAGTCTTGATGGGTCCGAACCGCGTGAACTTCGATCCCGCGGTGCTGTGGGCGCTCATAATGACCGTCGGCCTGTATCCCGCCGGCACGGTGATGCAGACCACCAGCGGCCACGTCGTGCTTGCCATGACCCCGAACCCCGCCGACGTCACGCGCCCCGCCTGCCGAGTCCTGCTCGGCCCCAATGGCACACCGCCTGCCGAGGGCGACCACGACCTGTGGGAGCCCATGCCCGCCACCGAGTCCGTGGTGAAAGTTCTTCCGCCCGAGGAACACAAGACGGATACCGAGCAGCTGCTGGCGGCTTGATCCGGACGATTGCGACGGGCTGCGTGTGACGTG
>JAYSRO010000409.1:0-10461 GCA_043720995.1 Candidatus Eiseniibacteriota bacterium | reverse complement strand
TGCGTGATTGCGCCAACGGTGTCCTGCCCGCCATCGCGGGTCTTGCGGGCACGGTGCCGATCGACAACCAGAACCCGGTCGTCACGGTGATCTTACCGAACGGCGGGGAAGTGTGGTTCCCGGGCTCGACGCAGAATATCGTGTGGTCCGCGACGGACAACGTCGCGGTGACCAGCGTCGATATCGACTACTCGCTCGACGGCGGCGCGACCTATCCGGTCAACATCGCCACGGCCGTTGCCAATTCGGGGTCGTTCGCCTGGTTGGTGCCGGGACCGCCGACTTCCCAGGGCCGCATCCGCGTTACGGCGCGTGATGCCGGTTGTGGCGTCGGTGTGGATGCCAGCGACGCGGACTTCATTGTCCGCGACCCGGTCATCATTTCCTCGGCCGGTCCCAACGGATCGATCACCCCGAATGGCACGACCTCCGTTAGCTTCGGCGGCAGCCAGTCGTACGCGATCGCCGCGGATCCCTGCTACTCGATCGCCGATGTGAAGGTGGACGGCGTCTCGGTCGGTGCGGTGGCGTCCTACACGTTCAGCAACGTGATGGCCGACCACACGATCGCCGCGACGTTCTCGCTGAACGTCTACACGATCACGGCCTCGTCCGGCGCGGGTGGCTCGATCAGCCCGGCAGGCGCGGTCGCGGTCAACTGTGGAACCAACCAGCCGTTCACCATCACGCCGAACACCTGCTTCGCGATCGCAGATGTGAAGGTCGACGGTGTCTCGGTCGGTGCGGTGGCCAGCTACACGTTCTCGAACGTGCAGACCAACCACACCATCGCCGCGACATTTGTCTCGACGACGCAGGCCACCACCACGGTGCTTGCCGTTGCGCCGAGTCCGTCGGTTTGCCAGCAGCCGGTCGCGCTGACCGCGACGGTCACGCCGAACACGGCCACGGGTACGGTCGAGTTCTTCGACGGTGTCACGTCGCTCGGCACCTCGCCGGTCGTGTCGGGTGTGGCGACGCTGTCACCCGGCGCGCTGTCGGTCGGCGCGCACACGCTCAAGGCGGTTTATACGCCGGTGGGCTGCTTCCTCGCCAGCACGTCGCCGAACAAGGCGCACACGGTGAACAAGGCTCCGGTGACGGTGACGGTGACGAGCTCGCCGAATCCGTCGATCTGGAACCAGCCGGTGACGTTCACGATCACGGTGGTGCCGGCGTCGGCGACCGGGAGCGTGACGCTGAAGGACTCGCTGACGACGTTGGCAGTGCTGCCGCTCTCGGGTGGCACGGCGAACTTCGTCAAGTCGAACCTCTACACGGGTAACCACACCGCGATCACCGCGACCTACAACGGTGATGCGTGCTATCTGACCAAGACCTCCGCGAACTACTCGCAGCTGGTGTACCGCGCTGCGTCGTCGGTCTCGGTGGGCACGGACATCAACCCGAGCCTGTGTGGCCAGACGATCAAGATCACGGCCAGTGTCACGCCGCTGGGTGCCACCGGACAGGCCCGCTTCTATGACAACGGCAACCTGATCGGTACGGCGAACTTCAGTGGTTCGACGGGGCTGGCGTCGCTGACCTCCAACAACATGTTGCCGGGCAAGCACGTCATCACCGTGGACTACGTGGGTGATTCGCACTACATCCCGAGCTCTGCGGCTCCGTACAGCCAGGTTGTGAACGCGGTGCCGACTTCGGTCGCGCTGACCAGCGACCTGAACCCGGCGAAGTTCGGTGCGACGGTGCACCTGACCGCGACGGTTTCGCCGGGTGGTGTGAGTGGCACGGTCGAGTTCTTCGATGGCGCGACTTCGCTCGGCTCGTTCCCGCTGGTGGGCAACTCCGCCTCGCTGACCATCACCACGCAGCTTGCAGCCGGCAGCCACAGCCTGTCGGCGGTGTACAGCGGTGACGGTTGCAACGGTGGCTCCACCGGCACGCTGCAGCAGGACATCACGGCGGATTCACCGCCTCAGGTGACGGTGCTGTTCCCCAACAATCACGAGACCATCTGCATCGATGGCGACGTCAAGTTGGTGTGGACGGCGACCGACAACACGGCGATCACCTCGGTCCAGCTCGAGATCTCGCGCGACAACGGCGCAACTTGGGAGACCCTGGTGGCCAGCATGCCGAACACGGGCAGCTACGTGTGGCGTGTGACGAATCCGGGTACGAACGTGGACAGGACCGAAGTCTACTCGGCGCTGTTCCGGGTGACGGCGACCGACAACGCGGGCGTGACGGGTTCGGACCAGAGCGACGGACCGTTCTCGATCTACGACTGCGCGGTGGCCACGGTCATCACGGAGCTCGATGTCGAAGCTGTCGATCTTGGAGTCCAGATCAAGTGGGCGTTTGCGACGCGCAATGCGTTCACGACCGTCGTGCTTGAGCGCTCGCCGTCCGAGTCCGGACCGTGGGTCGCGGTCGCTGCTGAAATGAATGAAGTCGGTGAAGCGACGGTGGCGGTGGATCGTTCGGCCGAGTCGGGCCAGACCTACTTCTACCGCCTGCGTGGCACGACGGCCGCGGGCAACGTTGCCACCTTCGGACCGGTGAAGGGCACGGCGGGGGCTCCGAAGGAGTTCGCGCTGAGCGCAATCTGGCCGAATCCGTCGCGTGGTCCTGTGGCGATGACGTTCTCGGTTCCGCGTTCGGCTCACGTGTCGCTCAGCGTGATCGATCTCCAGGGCCGTGAGCTGTCGTCGCTCGCCGATGGCCAGTTCAAGGCGGGTCGTTACCAGATCAACTGGGACGGCCGCTCAGATCGTGGTCCGGTGCCGGCGGGTCTGTACTTCGTCCGCTTCATCACGCCGGACAAGAAGCTGGTGAGCCGCATCGCGATCACGCACTAAGCGCGAATCGCACTCAGTAAGACGGGGGCTGGTCCTTCACGGGACTGGCCCCTTGTCGTTTGGGTCATGGCGCGTCCTTTGACGCAGGGGGAGAGGGCGCATACTCTCGATGGTTCTCTCGCATGAGGGCTGAAACACCCGCATCGGCCACCCCTTTGGGACCATCCAACTCAAAATGAGCGCAACCCGCATCGACGAAGTCCGGGCGCAACTGGCGACCGTCGAGGACCCCGATCTCCACCGTGACCTGGTCACGCTCGGCATGATCGAGGAGCTCGATGTCGTGGGTGACCGCGTCTCCTTCACGCTGGTACTCACCACCTCGGCCTGTCCGCTGAAGGCCGAGATCGAGGCGAACTGCCGCACGGCGGTGCGTAGGCTCACCTGGGTGAGCGAGCTCGACATGAAGACGACCTCGCGCGTGCGTAAGCCGCGCGACCCTTCGGCCGACCGCAAGTCGCTCGAGGGCGTCGCCAATGTGCTGGCGATCGGCAGCGGCAAGGGGGGAGTGGGCAAGTCGACGGTGGCCTGCAACCTCGCGGTGGCCTTGGCCGCCACGGGTGCCAAGGTCGGGCTGCTCGATGGTGATATCTACGGGCCCAACCTGCCGCGCATGCTGGGCGTGCGCCGCCAGCCTTCGCAGCGCGACGGCAAGATCCTGCCGGTCGATGCCTGGGGGCTCAAGTTCATGTCGATGGGGCTGCTCGTCGAGCAGGGCGAAGCGGTAGTGTGGCGCGGGCCAATGTTGCATGGCGCGGTCAAGAGCTTCCTCCACGATGTCGATTGGGGCGAGCTCGACTACCTGCTGGTCGACCTGCCGCCGGGCACCGGCGACGTGCAACTCTCGCTGATCCAGCAGACGTTCGTCGCGGGCGCGGTGGTGGTCACGACGCCGTCGGCGGTGGCGATCGAGGACGCGGTCAAGGCGGTGTCGATGTTCGGCAAGCTGCAGGTGCCGGTGCTGGGCGTGATCGAGAACATGAGCTACTTCATGTGCCCGGACTGTAACCACCGCCACAACATCTTCAGCTCGGGCGACGCCGAGACGCGCGCCCGCGAGATGAATCTCGAATTTTTAGGCGCGATCCCACTGCACCCGCAGGTTCGCGTGGGCGGCGACGAGGGCCGTCCGGTCGTGGCGGACCAGCCGACGACCGACTACGCGCGCGCCTTCTCGACGATCGCCGGGAAGCTGGCGCAGCGCGTGTCCATCATGACCGCCGCGGCCGCGGTTGCGGCTCCCGCAGGCACGCCATGACGACGCGCCGCGAGATCTACCTTGACCATGCGGCGACGACGCCGGTCGCACCGGAAGTCGTGGCGGCGATGCTGCCGTTGATGGAGGGGCGCTTCGGCAATCCGTCCTCGGTGCACCGCCGCGGTGACGAGGCGCGCGACGTGCTGGCCACAGCGCGCGCGCAGGTCGCCTCGCTGGTGGGAGCGTTGCCCGAGGAAGTCGTGTTCACCGCGTCTGGCTCGGAAGCGAACAACCTCGCGTTGCGTGGCCTGCTCGCGGGCGCGCCTCTTAAGCGGCGGCGGCTGGTGGTTTCGGCGGTCGAGCACCCCTCGGTGCTGGAGACCGCGCGTGATCTCGAGGCGAGCGGATTTCCGGTAACGATCGTGCCCGTCGATGCGAACGGCGTCGTGGACCCTGCGCGGCTCGCGGCCGTGTTGAGCGACGATGTGGCGCTGGTTTCGGTGATGTGGGTGAACAACGAGACCGGGACGATCCAGCCGGTGGCACCGCTCGAGGAGTTGGCGCATCGCGTGGGGGCCCGGTTCCACTGCGACGCGGTGCAGGCGGCGGGCAAGTTGCCGATCGACGTGACGGCGGCGGGCGTGGACCTGCTGACGATCGCGGGGCACAAGTTCAATGGCCCGCTGGGTGCTGCAGCGCTGATCGTGCGCCGGCGCGTGCGGCTTGCGCCGCTCATCACGGGGGGGCACCAGGAGCGTTCGCGCCGCGCCGGCACCGAGAACCTCCCGGCGATCGCGGGGTTTGGGCTCGCCTGCGCGCGCGCTGCGACGCGGCTGGCGGACGGACGCACGGCGGCTGCGGCGATGGGGGAGAGGCTGTGGGCGCGCCTTCAGGCGGCCGCTCCTAACGCGAAGCTGCATGGCGCGAACGGGCCGCGGCTCGGCTCGATCCTGAGCGTGGAATTCCCGGGCGTCGAAGGCGAAGCGATGCTGCATGAACTCGACGCGCGTGGCATCACGGTCTCGACGGGCTCGGCGTGCAGCGCCGCGTCGCCTGGGCCCTCGCCGGTACTGCTGGCGATGGGGCTCTCGGCGGACGAGGCGCACGCGACGGTGCGGTTTTCCCTCGGCGATGACACCAGCGAGGCCGAGGTCGAACTCGCGGCGCAGGCCGTAACCCAGGCGATCGTGACATTACGCGCGCTGGCTCAGGCGCCACAGGCACACAGTGAATCGGGTGGCGGGGCCCGCGTCGCGGGTTCGCGCACATGAATCCCATGAGAGGAGGCGAGAGGTGAATCACCAGGAACAGTTCCGGCTCAAGGTAGGGCTCGCCGAGATGCTCAAGGGCGGCGTCATCATGGACGTCATGAACGTGCAGCAGGCCCGCATCGCCGAAGAGGCGGGCGCTTCGGCCGTCATGGCGCTCGAGCGCATTCCTTCGCGCATTCGCCGCGATGGCGGGGTCGCGCGCATGTCGGACCCGCAGATGATCGTGGAGATCGAGGCTGCCGTGTCGATCCCGGTGATGGCCAAGTGCCGCATCGGTCACTTCGCCGAGGCGCAGATCCTCGAGCACTTAGGGATCGACTTCATCGACGAGAGCGAAGTGCTGACGCCCGCCGATGACGAGCACCACATCTGGAAGCACGACTTCAAGGTGCCGTTCGTGTGCGGCTGCCGCGATTTGGGCGAGGCGCTGCGGCGTATCGGCGAGGGCGCGGCGATGATCCGCACCAAGGGCGAGGCGGGCACGGGCAACGTGGTCGAGGCGGTGCGCCACATGCGCTCGGTGCAGAAGTCGATCAAGCGCCTGTCGATGCTGCGTGAGGACGAGTTGATGGCCGAGGCGAAAAACCTGGGCGCGCCGTTCGAGATCGTCCAGCAGGTGGCGCGCACGGGCAAGCTGCCGGTGCCGAACTTCGCCGCGGGCGGCGTGGCGACTCCTGCCGACGCTTCGCTGATGGTCCAACTCGGCGCCGAGGCGGTGTTCGTGGGCTCAGGGATATTCGAAGTGGGCATGGACGAGAAGACCGAGGCCGGGCAGCGCCGCGACCAGTTGCGCATGGCGCAGGCGGTGGTCAAGGCGGTGACGAACTACAACCGGCCGGAAGTGCTGACCGAGGTGAGCACCGGGCTGCCGCCGGCCATGCGTGGCATCTCGATGGAGACGATCGCTCCCGACCAGCAGCTGGCAAAGCGCGGCTGGTGAACGTGACGCTGCCGCGGGTGGGAGTGCTGGCGTTGCAGGGGGATTTCGCCTGCCATCAGCGCTCGCTCGCAGCACTCGGCGTTCAAGCCGTGCGCGTTTCGATGCCGCAGGATCTCGCGGGGCTCGACGCGCTAGTGATGCCGGGCGGCGAGTCGACGACGATGCTGCGGCTGCTCGAGTCGACGGGGCTGCGCGCGCCGCTCGAGCAGTTCGTGCGCGAGAAGCCGGTGCTCGGCACCTGCGCGGGGCTGATCCTGCTTGCGCGCGAAGCGGGCACGCTGCCGTTCCCCACGCTTGGCGCGCTCGATGTCGCGGTCGAGCGCAATGCTTATGGACGCCAGATCGATTCGTTCTCCGCGGAGCTCGACACGCCCGTCTTGGGAGCGCCACTGCAGGGCGTGTTCATCCGCGCGCCGCGCATCCGCGAGGTCGGCAAGGGCGTCGAGGTCATCGCGCGGCGCGGCGAGGAGCCGGTGGGGGTCCGCCAGGGCCAGACCGTCGGCATCGCGTTCCACCCTGAATTGACGCAGGACCTGCGGCTGCACCGCTGGTTCCTCGAAGACGTTGCGCAACTGAAGATCCACGCCGCGGTCCCCGCGAACGACGCTCCCAAGGAGTTGCCGAGATGACCACGTCGCCCAGTCCTGACCGCCCGCAGTTCCACGCCTTCGTCGCGAGCCACCGGCGATTGTTGCTCACCACGCACGTGAATCCCGACGGCGATGGACTGGGCAGCGAAATCGCGACGGCGCTGTGGCTCAAGGCGCAGGGCAAGACGGTGCGCATCCTCAATGACTCGCCGCTGCCGCCGGCGTTCAAGTTTCTTGCGGCCATGCACCCGATCGAAGAGTTCACGCCGGAGCTGGCGGAGCAGTTGATGGACGACTCCGATGGCTTGATCGTGCTGGACACGAGCAACCGCTCGCGCATCGGCCGGCTCGCGGCCCTGCTCGACAACCACATCCTGCCGATCGCGGTCGTCGATCACCACGTCAGCCACGCGGAGGGTTTCGGCCAGGTCAACGTGATCGAGCCCGAGGCCGCGGCGACGGGGGAGATCGTGTTCGACCTGGTGCACGAGGCGGGCGGCACACTGACGCGCGACATGGCGCACGCGCTGTACGTGGCGCTGGTCACCGACACGGGATCGTTCCGCTACTCGAACACCGATAGCGACACGCACCGCATCGCGGCGGCGTTGCTCGAACTGGGACTCGATCCGCCGAAGATCCACGCGCAAGTCAGCTCGCATGCGACCCCGGGACGGCTGCGGTTCTTCGGTGAAGTGTTGACGGCCCTCGAAGTGGTCGAGGACGGCCGCATCGTGGTGATGACGGCGACGCCGGAACAGTTCCAGCGCCACGGCCTGCGCGGCGCCGACACCGAAGGGCTCGTGGACATGCCGCGCAGCATCGAGGGCATCGACCTCGTGGTGCTGTTCTCGGAGGTCGAGACGGGCAAGGTGAAGGTCAGCGTGCGCTCCAACGGGCGCGTGGCGATCGATTCCGTGATCACCCGCTTAGGCGGGGGTGGCCATCCGCACGCCGCGGGCGCCATGCTCAACTGCAGCCTCGCCGAGGCGCGCACGCGTGTGCTGCCGGAGCTCGGGCGGCTGGTGGGCAGCGGCGTCACCACGGGCGCCGGCCACGGAGCGTGAGTACGAGTGGGATTACGGCAATCGTGTTGGAGGCGCGCGGCGTGGAGCACCAGTTCTCGCCGGGCCGCGGGCTGTATGGGGCCACGTTTGCGCACCAGGGACCTGGTTGCGTGGCGATCCTGGGCGCGAATGGAGCGGGCAAGAGCACGTTGTTGCGCATCGTCGCGGGGTTGCTCAAGCCCACGCGCGGTAGCCTGGACTTGCGGCTCGATGGCAAGAGCATCGCCCCGGCCGCGCGGCGCGATGTCGTGGGCTACGCCGCGCCCGAGCTGTCCTTCTACGATGAGCTGACGGTCGCAGAGAACCTGCTGTTCGTCGCCGAAGCGCGCGGACTCGACGACCGCGAGGCGCGCGTGCGCAAGGCGCTCGAGCGCGTGGGGTTGCTCCCGCGTGAGCATGATCGCGTTGCGGCACTGTCGTCGGGCATGAAGCAGCGGCTGCGGCTGGCGTTTGCCGTGTTGCACGAGCCGCCGGTGCTGCTGCTCGATGAGCCGGGCAGCCACCTCGACGAGCCGGGCCGCGCACTCACCGAATCGATCGTCGCCGCGCATCGCGAAACGGGACTCGTGCTGCTGGCGACCAATGACCCCCGGGAGACAACGCTTGCCGACTCGAAACTCGAGCTCAGCCGCGGTGTGGGCAATCCTTCGTAAGGAATGCCGCAGCGAATGGCGCACGCGCTACGGCCTCAACGCGGCACTGCTGTTCGCGGTGACCACGCTGACGGCGGTGAGCTTTGCGGTGGGCAGGCTGGGCGACCGCACCGATGTGCTCGCGGCGCTGCTGTGGATCGTCATCCTGTTCGCGGCGCTGTCCTCCTTGAGTCACACGTTCGTGCGCGAAGTGGAAGGGCACACGTTCACGGTGTTGCGCCTGTGCGCCGCCCCGATGTCCATCGCGCTCGGCAAGCTGCTGTTCAACCTGCTGTTTCTCGGATTGATCGAGGCGGTGACGGTGCCGCTGTTCCTCGTGCTGATGGGCGGGCCGCCGCCGCGCTGGGGCGTGTTCCTCGGCATCCTCGCGCTGGGCTCGGCGGCACTCGCTACGGCCGCGACGCTGGTCGGCGCGCTGATCGCGCAGTCGCGTGGCCGCGGCGCGTTGTTCGCGGGCGTGTCGTTTCCTTTGCTTTTGCCGGTGCTGGCGGCGGCGGTCGGCGCGACGCGCGCGCAGTGGGTGGGTGCTTCCGTGACGTTCGAGCTGCGGCTGCTCGCTGCGATCACGCTCGCCTTGCTGGCCGCGAGTCTGCTGCTCTACGATCACCTGTGGGAGGATTGAGATGATCGCCCGCACCCTGTTGTTCCTGTGGCTCGCGGCATGGACGGTGATCGCACTCGTGTGGCCGCCGCTGGTTCCCTCGCTTGAGGAGACCACGCGCGTCATGTACTTCCACATCCCGGTTGCATGGATGAGCTTCGTGGCGCTGGCGTGGTCGATGGGCCACAGCATCGCCTACCTCAAGAGCCGCAACATCGAGCACGACCACAAAGCCTCGGCCGCCGCGGAGATCGGATTGGTGTTTTGCCTTGCCGCGACACTCAGCGGCTCGCTGTGGGCGAAGTCCATGTGGGGCTCGTGGTGGAACTGGGACCCGCGTGAGACCTCGATCTTCTTCCTGCTGCTGATCTACGGCGCCTACTTGGCACTCCGCAGCTCGATCGAGGGTGAAGAGCGCCGGGCACGGCTGTCGGCGATCTATTCCGCCACGGCGTTCGTGACGGTGCCGTTCCTGATGTTCATCGTGCCGCGCATCTACTTCTCGCTGCACCCCGATCCGCTGATCAACACGGCGGGCAAGATCAAAATGGACCCGCAGATCCGTATCGCGTTCTACTCGATGTTCCTCGGGTTCGTCGGGCTGTTCGCCTGGGTGTTTTCGTTGCGCGTGCGAGTCATGCGGCTGGCGCGTCGTTCCGCCGCCGCCCTGTAAACGGGAGAGTCCGACATGGACAAAAATTGGGTCGTGCTGGGAGTCGCGTTGCTGGTGTGGGGCATCGTGTTCATCTACCTGACGCAATTGGAGCGTCGCATCCGGGACCTGGAGAAGCGATGAACGTGAAGGTGATAGCTGCCCTCGTGCTGCTCGTGATCGCCGGGATCTTCGGCGCCAGCAGCTTCAAGAAGACCATGACGCCTTATGTCGCCTTCGCCGAAGCGCGCCGCGCCAGCGGCACGGTGCAGGTCAACGGCGTGCTCGCCGACAAGAACTACGTGCTGAAGAAGGACGAACAGTACCTCGAGTTCAAGCTGAAGGACTCGCAAGGCGAGGTCATGGACGTCGAGTACCGCGGCGTGATCCCGGGCAACTTCGACCAGGCCATCTCGATCGTGGCGATCGGGCGCTACACGAAGGAGAAGTTCGAAGCGGACCAGTTGCTGGTCAAGTGCCCGTCCAAGTACCAGGCCGAAGCCGAGAAGCAGCACACTTCATGAGCGCGACTTCCAGCATCGTGCGTACCCTCGCTATCGCCGCGGGCGCCGCCATCATCCCGATGGCGCTGTCGGCCGCGGGTGTCTTGAACATCGGCCAGGCGCTCAACTGGACGTCATTCCTCGCGGCACTGGTCGCGGGG
>JAYSRO010000408.1:0-2348 GCA_043720995.1 Candidatus Eiseniibacteriota bacterium | reverse complement strand
ACGAATCATCGCGGCGTCTGGAGTCTTGCGAATCGGGATCGAGCAGCCTGAGCGTGCGGGAGTCCGGACTGTCCTGAGCTGTGAATTCGCGAGACGGTGACGCCGGGCTCGAGGTCGCGCCCATCGGCGTCAACCGCGCGACCAGGCCCTCGAGATCGCGTGATTCGTCTTCGATGCGGCGGGTCACGCGCTGCACTGCGCTCGACACCTTCTCCTGCGATTCGGACATGCGCTCGCCCTTGCGCGCCGCGTCCTGGACCATCTCGCGCAGGCGTTCGACCCAGTGCGCGAGCAGCGCGGGCGCTGGTGAAGGCGCGACGGCAACGGTGGCGGGTGCCGCGGGCAGGGCAATCTCATTGAAGCGGGCGATCACGCGCTCGCGCGCGTCGCGCATGCTGTCGTTCGCTGCGGCAACCGCGCGGTCGATCTCCGAAGACAGTGACGCGACGCGTTCGGTGGCCGCGCGCACTTCACGCGCCAACTGCTTGAGTTCGGCGTTGGGGTTCTCGGCCGACATCACGCGCGCATCCGGGCGTCCCGAGGCCACGACCGAGTTGAGCGCGATCAAGGTGGCGCGATTCGACATCAACTGCACCTGCTCGTTGATCTCGCGCACCCGCAGCAAGCCTTCACCCAGGCGCTGGACACTGGCGCCCGAAACCTCGACCAACTCTTCGATCGCCTGCGCCGCGTGATCGCGCCACGCGGACTCGGCCCCATCGGGCTCGGGAGCGGGTGCTGCGACGGGCGCCTGCACCGCCTGCTGGATTTCGCCCGTCAGCCGGGCGATCTCGCGAATCGTCGTCAGCAATGCCGTGACTTCGACGTAGCCATGCTCGGCCGCTTCCGCGGTGCCGCGCGCCTCTTCGATTACACGCGCGAGCTCAGCATGCGCGAGGCGAGCCGCTTCGAGGTTTTGTCCCTGCAGCTCGGCATCGCGGCCCATGCCATGGTCGAGGCTCTCAGCCAGCGGGGCGAGCCTGCCCGCGCCGGGGGCAAGCGATTCCCAGTGCTCGGTGCGAATCCAGCGCTCGACGGTCTCGCGCGAGCGCTCGATCGACGCCATGAGCGCGCGCAATTCCGCTTCATCCTCACGCAGGTCACGGTCCGTTTCGAGCAGCGCGCGCACTCCGCGCGAGAGATCTCCGATCTCGCCCCATCCGGCGCCACGCGCCGACTCGGGCAAGTGGCCACGGGCGATGCCTTCATCAATGTCGCGCAGACCCTGCGCAATGCCGCGCGTGACCCACCAGCCGGCGATCACCGATACCGCGAGGCCGAACAGGCATGCGCCGCCGATCGCCTGCATCACCACGATCGGATCGAGCGCCGTCCCCGCCATCGCCACCGCCGAGATCACACATGCCGAGGCCAAGGCAGTAGCGAGCCCGCCCATCAGGCAAGCGAGCCACAACCTGGCCCGCAGGCCACGCCGGCGCGGGCGCGCGCGCGGCTTCGGCTTCGTTGATCGTTGGGATTCGGGTGGCATGAGCGGAACCTGTCCCTCGAGTGGTGCGTGCGAATTGCGATGCCGGGCGTACCCTTCCGGTGGAATTCAAGCGCAAGACGTGTGCCCTACGCGCGCAGGGGCGAATGTGCCGTTCGCAGGAGCCCGTGGGAAGCCCGTTCCGCGGTTTTCGGGAGCGACAGTGCAGAACGCGAGCCGCCGCGCGCGCCGGAACCGGCTCGTATCCTCCATGGTGCCAGCGAGGTGCGCGTGATGCGCAGGGCGGCGCGACGCGCGCCCGCGGAACGGCATTGCGTGATCGTGCTGGCCGCGCCGCAATGCGGCACCTCACCCCCTGTCGGTGCAGGCAGCGGTTTCTCGCCCGCGACGCGGGTTCGTTTCCCCAATCAGTCCGCACCGCCGCCCTGAAGTGGCCATCACAACGAGGGTTCCGGACCAGCTCATCACGGCGCGTGGGCGTTCCTTATGAGCGCACTTGGGCCTCGCGGCCCGGAACGGTGGCCGGTGGCACAGCCAATGCAGTGCCTTCCGGTAACACCTGTGGCCAGCGCCCCTCGCTCGGCTCGACAGGCCAGGGGGGTGTGTCATGAATCCGCGCCATTACATCGACCTCAAAGAAAACACCCGCGACCTGCAGCCCACGTATTACTTCATGATCAACTGTCTCCTGTACAGCCGCATGGAGACTGGGCTGGTCTCAAACCAGGACTTCTACGACGAAGACGTCAACGTCTACCTGGCGCACCTGCTCCACTCCTTCGTGAACCCCGATTACGTGGACCAGTCGCGCCGGTTCCTGTCGAAGTACGACACCGACGTGTTCCGCCGCCTGTCGCAGTCGACCGACGCGCGGCTCAAGTACCAGATCTACAAGACCAAC
>JAYSRO010000407.1:0-10613 GCA_043720995.1 Candidatus Eiseniibacteriota bacterium | reverse complement strand
GGGACCTGTTCCAGCGCCATCTCCACGCCAAGATCGCCACGCGCCACCATCAGCCCATCGAACGCATCGACGATCGCCTCGAGTTTGTCGACGGCCTCGGGCTTCTCGAGCTTGGCGAACAATGGCACGCGCCGCCCGCAGCGCTCCATCGCGGCGCGTGCCACCACGGCATCGCCCGGCGAGCGCACGAACGACAGCGCCACGGCGTCGACGTTGCACTCGAGCGCGAACTTGAGGTCCTCGCGATCCTTGTCGGTCATCGCGGGCGCGCTGACATTGACGCCCGGCAAATTGATGCCCTTGTGATCGGACAGGCGGCCGCCCTCGATCACACGGCAGCGTACCTTCGTGCCGTCGGTCGAGAGCACCTCGAGCCGGATCAGGCCATCGTCAATCAAGATCGGGTCGCCCGGCGCCACGTCGCGCGCGAGGTCCGCGTACACCGTCGAGGCGATGGTGGCGCTGCCTGCCACAGCCTCGGTGGTGATGGTGAACTCCGCGCCGTTCTCGATCATCACCGGCCCCGCGGCGAAGTTGCCGAGCCGGATCTTCGGCCCCTGCAGGTCCGCGAACACCATGATCGGACGGCCGGCGGTCGCAGAGGCGACGCGCACGGCGGAAATCATCGCCGCGTGTTCCTCATGCGTGCCGTGCGAGAAGTTGAGACGCGCCACGTCCATGCCGGCCGCGACGAGTGCCGAGAGCGCCTCGAGCGAAGCCGACGGCGGGCCCAGCGTGCACACGATCTTGGCGTGCGTCGCGGCGGGACCGGCGTGAGGATCGGGCTGGAGTTGGGCCATGGGGACGCGCTACCGGTGCTCGGTGCCGGCGCGCCAGTTGAGCACCGCGGTGATCGGCGTGCTCGTCTCCCCGACAGGCAACTGGAACAGGAACCGCTTGTTGTCGGGCGCCACGCAATACACGTTGCGGCGCGTACCCGTCTCGACGCGGACGCGGAACAACTCCTGTGGCGTTCCCGGCTGGAACGTCGGCGTGGTGGTCACGGGCACGGTCATGAGCACCTGATCGGTGGTGAGGTAGTACAACTCGTGGCCATCCGGGCTCCAACAGGGATCGCCGCCCCCGCGCGTGGAGACCTGCCACTTGCCGGGCGCGCCCTGGAACGAGATGACGTACACCTCGGCACGGCCCGACTCATTGGACTGGTAGGCGATCCAGTGCCCATCCGGTGAGAAGCAGGCGCGGCCCTCGTTGAACAGCGTCTGGAGCACCGGCTGGGGCTTGTGATCGCCATCCAGTGCCACCACGTACACATCGTTGCGTGTCTTCGGATCAACGACTCCGACCAGGACATAGCGACCATCGCGGGACCAATCGAGGGCCGAGCTGTTCGCATCGAGCCGCGTCAACAGTTGGTCCTGACCGGCGCCGTTCGCGGCCTTGACCCACAAGCCGTCCACTCCGCCGCGCAACGAGGTCCACGCGATTCGCGAACCATCAGGCGACCAGATTGGGTTGCCGTCGGGCCCGGGATCGAACGTCAAACGCGTCGTCGTTCCCCGGCTCGGCTCGATCACCCAGACGTCCGTCTCGGCGCCCGTGGCGCCACGCCGGCGGATCGCGATCCGTGAGCCATCGGGCGACAGCGCTGGGGCACGATAGTCCGCGGCACCCGCCACTTCCGACAGGATGCGGCCCCCGCGATCCATCCAAACGAGACGGGCCTCGACCGCGCCAACGGCGCGATACATGAGCACGCCGTTATCGGAGACCGAGAAATTTGCCTGGGCGTTGCCGGACACTGGCAGGTCCTCGGCCACCGGGAACGGCTCGCCCACGAGCTTCAGGCCTGAGGCATCGAAGCGCTGCGCCAACAGCGTGCGATCCCGGGCGAACAACATGTAGCCGTCGGGCGAATACTCGGCCCGCGAACCCTTGATGCCGAGCGGCACGCCGGGCTTGCCGTCCAGGGCAGCATGCATGACCGAGATTTCCCCATTGGACGCGATGTAGGCGTAGAGAAAGTGCTTCCCATCCGGGAGGAAGGCCGGCCAGCCCACACCGGCCGCCGAGTCACCTGGCACCACGATGACCGGTATGCCGCCCGCGGCGCTCACGCGCATGATCGGGTCGGTGCCTGCGCGCCCATCGAACAGGATCGTGCCGTTGCGGCTCCACGCCCCATCGGAGCCCGTCGGCGCATCGCAGACCACCTGGGGCGGCCCACCACTCACCGCAACCTTCTTGAGTTTGCCTTCGGCGATGAACCCCAGGAATCGGCTGTCCGGAGACCAGAATGGGCGGCTGGATCCTTCAGTGCCAGGCAGCGGGTTCGCGGTCAGCGAATTGAGTGGCCGCACCCAGACCATGGAGCGATTCGAGGAATCCTGCGCCGAGAATGCCAGCGTCTTTCCGTCCGGCGAAATTCGCGGCATGTCGGCGGACAGAACGGTCGGCGGAATCGGGATGGTGAAGCGAACCTGCATTGCGTGCGAGGGGCCGTCCTGCATTCCCCGCCATGCGAAGAATGCCGCGGTAGCGATCGCGAGCCCTGCGACTGCCCACGCCAACGGTTCGCGACTTGGGCCGCGCTTGGGCAGCACGGGCGCCACGCCGCTCATCTGCGATGCCGGCTGGCTGATCCACGACATCTGCAGCTTGATGTCATGCGCCGTCTGGATACGCTCTTCCGGATCTTTCGCGAGACAAGCGCGCACCAGCGCGTCGAGCGCTGGCGCAGAACTGGCCGACGTAGCGCTGATGGGTGCCGGCTCCGAATGCATGATCGAGCCAATCAGGCTGGCCTGGCTCTTGCCCTCGAATGCGCGGCGGCCGGTCGCCATCTCGTACAGGATGCAGCCGAACGCCCAGATGTCGCTGCGCGCGTCGGCCTCGCCGCCCTCGAGTTGCTCAGGCGCCATGTACAGGAACGTGCCGACCAGGGTGCCCTGCGCCGTCAGCGGCGAGGCCATCGTGGGGGATTGCGTGAGTGCTGCGATCGTGACGCCGGTGCCGCTCGTGATGCCCGCGGCACCCCCTTCGGCCGCGCGTCGCGCGAGCCCGAAGTCCATCAGTTTGGCGCCCGACTTGGTGATCATGATGTTGCCGGGCTTCAAGTCGCGGTGCACGATCCCCGCGCGATGCGCGCGATCGAGTGCGTCTGCCACTTGCGTGCCGATCCGCAGCAGGTCGGCCTGCGGTAGCGCGCCGCGCTCCAGCCGCTGCGCGAGCGTCTCCCCTTCGACCAACTCCATCACGAGGTACTCGGTGTCGCCCTCGTTGCCGACATCGTGGAGCGTGCAGATGTGCGGATGGTTGAGGCTCGAGATCGCGCGCGCCTCGCGCTCGAAGCGCGTGCGCACGTCGGGGTTCGAGATCAGGTGCTCGGGTAACACCTTGACCGCCACGTCGCGGCCGAGGCGCGTGTCGCGCGCTCGATACACTTCACCCATGCCGCCGGCGCCGAGCGGGGCGATGATTTCATAAGGGCCAAGCTTGGTGCCCGCAGGGAAGCGCATCGTCGCACTGTAATAGACGGGGCGCCTGCGCGTGAAGCGGCATGTTGCGCGGAGGCTTGGGGCCCGCGCTGCGGCACACCCGCTACGGAAGCTTGGGACGCGCGCCGCGGCCGGGCTACTATCGCGCCGCGCTGCACGCCGTGGCGCCAATTGGCTGGTCATGGAGACCTTCATGGGCATGGATTCCCCTACAACTTTCGCTGCGCCGTCGAGCTCTTGCGACATCGCCATTGTTGGTGGCGGCATCGTCGGGCTCGCGACGGCACTGCGGCTGACCGAACAAGGCGTGCGCTCGGTGATCGTGCTCGAGGCCGAGAGCAAACTCGCCGCGCACCAGACCGGTCACAACAGCGGCGTCATCCACTCGGGGCTCTACTACAAGCCCGGCTCGCTCAAGGCGCGCCTGTGCGTCGAGGGCCGCGACGAGATGTACGCGTTCTGCGCCGCGAACGGCGTGAAGCACGAGCGCTGCGGCAAGATCGTGGTCGCCACCGAGCCCGACGAGATCGAGCGCCTGCGCGAGCTCGAACGCCGCGGCATCGCCAACGGCCTGACGGGCATGCGCTGGCTGACCCCCGACGAGGTCAGCGCGCGCGAGCCGCATGTCCGCTGCAAGGCCGCGCTGTTCGTCGCCGAGACGGGGATCGTCGACTACACCGACGTGTGCGAAGCCTACGCGCGGCGCATTCGTGACGGCGGCGCGACGATTCGCACGGGAGTCCGGCTGCGTAAGGCGCGGCGCGAGGGCACGGGCATCACGCTCGACACATCCGCCGGACCGCTGAGCTGCCGCGTGCTCGTCAATTGCGCGGGGCTCCACTCCGATCGCGTGGCGCGCGCGTGTGGCGTCGATCCCGGCGTGCGCATCGTCCCGTTCCGTGGCGAGTACGCGACACTGGCCCCCGAGCGCCAGTTCCTCGTGAAGCACTTGATCTACCCGGTGCCCGACCCGCGCTTCCCGTTTCTCGGCGTGCACTTCACGCGCATGGCGCGCGGCGGCATCGAGGCCGGGCCGAACGCCGTTCTCGCATTGGCCCGTCATGGCTACACGGCGTCACGCGTGTCGTTAAGCGACGTGCTCGACTGGATGGCGTTCCCCGGCTTCTGGCGCATGGCGGCCCGCCATTGGCGAATGGGCATGGCCGAAATGCAGCGCGCCGGCAGCCGCGGGGCGTTCGTGGCGGCCCTACAACGGCTGGTGCCCGAGCTGCGCGTGGAAGATGTGCGCCCAGCGGAAGCAGGAGTGCGCGCGCAGGCCGTGGATCGCGACGGCACGCTGCTCGACGACTTCCGCATCGAGAAGGCACCGGGAATGGTGCATGTGCTCAACGCGCCATCGCCCGCTGCGACTGCATCGCTCGCAATAGGACGCGAAATCGCGGGCCACGTAGTGGCGGCACTCGAGACGCAGCGCTAGTTGATCAGTGCAATCCGCCGGCTCCGCTGCTCGCCGCCGGTTGCGAGACGCACCCAGTAGACGCCGGGCTTGAGCGCGTGGCCCGCTTCGTCGCGGCCGCTCCAGGTCACGCGATGCTCGCCCGCGGCGAGAGCGCCGTGCTGCAGGCGGCTGACGCGGCGGCCGGCCGCGTCGATGACATCGACGTCGACATCGCCCTGGCGCGGCGTGCTGAATCCAATCGACGCATCGCCGTGCGTCGGGTTCGGGCTCGGCACTGCCAGCTCGAGCGCGCGCCCTGCAACGGCCGCTTCGACACCCGTGACGTTGGTCACGGACTTGAGCACCCACTGGTCGGGATCCAGCGTCACCGAGGTTGGCGGATTCGGTACGTTGAAGGTGAACAACTGCAGTGCGGTCGAATCCTGCACGACGAAGTTGAAGGTGCCACTGCCGGTCACGATGCGAACATCGAGCGGCATCTTGAACAGCTGCCACGTCTGGATCTGCTGCAGCTGCAGCGTCACGTCGTAGCCGCCGCCGGGTGAGGACCGGTAGGCACTGTTGATCTTGTACTGCGGGTAGTACTCGCCGTAGATCCACTGCTGGAAGAACTGCGTCAGGTCGAGCCCCGACACCTGCTCGCACGCGGCCTGGAAGTCTTCCGTGGTGGCGCTGCTGTAATAGTGCTGCGCCAGGTAGGTGCGCATGGCGAGGAAGAAGTTCGCATCGCCCATCATGTGCCGCAGCATCGCCAGCACCCAGCCACCCTTGTGGTAGCTGAGGTTGCTGCTGAAAATCCGGTTCGCGTCGTTCAAGTCCGGCACGTACACGCTACCCGCGCCGTAGAACGCGAAGGCGTTCATGCGTGAGTGGAATGCCGCGATACCGCCGAACGACTCGGCCCAAATGCACTCGCAGAACGTGGCGAAGCCTTCGTTGAGCCAGATGTGGTGGAAGTCCGCGCACGTCACGGCATCGCCCCACCACTGATGGCCCAGCTCATGCGCCACGGTGTATTCACCGAATGAGCCAAGACTGGTGCAGGTCTGGTGCTCCATGCCGCCGCCCCACTGGAACTGCGCATGGCCGTACTTCTCGTCGCGGAACGGGTAGAGCCCGAACTTCGGCTCATAGGCCGCGAGCATGTTCTTGACCTTGGCGTGCACCACGGCGGTCGAGGCCACGCTGCCGGGATACAGGTGGAAGCGCAGCTCCATCGAATCGGTGGGCGCCGGGCGGTACCAATCGGTGACCACGGTATAGGGATAGCTCGCGACCGAGATCAGGTAGGTCGCGATCGGGTGCCGCTCGTGCCAGCGAGTGACGGCCGTGGTGCCGTTGTCGAGATTGAAGGTGCGCACGCCGTTGCTGGCTGTGACGTAACCGGTCGGCATGGTCATGCGCACGTCGGCGGAGTCGGCCTTGTCCGACGGATCGTCCTTGCACGGCCACCAGGTACGCGCGTCAAACGGTTCGCTGAGGCTGCTCACCAGTGTGAACGAGCCCTGCACCGTGAAACCGAACGCCGAAGTGAAGGCGCCGCCTGCGGGCGAGCCGTGATAGTTCACCACCACGTTCACGTTCTCGCCGGTGTTGTAGGGCCTGTCGAGCTGCACCGTAAGCACGCCGCCACCCTGCGCGAAAGTCGTGGGAAGCCCGGCTGAGGTCGTGACGTCGCACAACATGTTTGTGTCGTCGAAGTCGAGATCGACAAAGGTGATCGGCCCATTGGTCACGGTCGCGATCATGCTCACCGTTCCCGTCAGCACCTTCGTGCTGATGTTCGGGTAGAAATCGAGATCATAGTAGCGAACGTCGAACGCCTGCTGGTTCAAGGTCGCGGGACGGAAGTTTGCGATCGATCGCTCGTACGCGCGCGCCTGCCAGTACGCCAGGTAGCCCGAGAGATCGGCGGGATCGCTCGCGATGTCGGTCAGCACAGGCACTGCGCGATCGGGCGCGGGTTTGACCGGCGCGGCCACACTTGCACACGGCGCGGCGAGCAGCAGGATGGTGGCAAACGCGAACAGCAGCCGCGAACAGCCGGCCGCGCGGGAAGGACGCAGTGGTTCGGTGGGGCGCAGGGTCATGTCGAGATCCTTGAGTGAACCGCCCTCAAAAAAGGGGAGTTCAGCGGGTGTTTGCCAAGTGAGTGATCACGGCCTCGGCACACGGAGCTTGAGCAGCCTACAAGTGTAGGGCGCCCTGCGGGCCCAAACCAAGCCCCACCTTTGTGATGCGCGAATTCCCCCAGCGGAGGCGCGAATCAGGCGGGAAACAGCCCCTCAATCGACAGGTAACGCTCGCCTGTGTCGTAGCAGAAGGTCAGCACGCGTGAGCCCTTGGGCAGATCGGCCGACTTCTGGGCCACCGCGGCGAGCGATGCCCCGGACGAGGCGCCAATGAAGATGCCCTCCTCGCGGGCCGCCCTAGCGGCATATTCGAACGCATCTTCTTCCGTGACGGTGATCACGCCGTCGAGCGCGCTGCGATCCAGCACCGCGGGAATGATGCCCGCGCCGATGCCCTGCAGCTTGTGGGGCGAGTGCGTGCCGCCCGAGAGCACCGGCGACTTGGTGGGTTCGACGGCGAACACCCTGAGCTTCGGCCACTCGCGCTTGAGCGCCTGGGCGACACCCGTGATATGGCCACCCGTGCCGACGCCGGTGATGATCGCGTCGAGGCCCTCGGGGAAGTCGGCGAGGATTTCGCGGGCCGTTGTGTTGCGGTGGACCTCAGGATTGGCCGGGTTCTCGAACTGCTGCGGGATCCACGATCCCGGATTCTCGGACTGCAGTTGCTTCGCGCGGTCGATCGCGCCGTTGATACCCAATTCCTTCGCCGTCAGTTCGAGGCGGGCACCGTAAGCCTTCATGATGCGCCGCCGTTCGATCGACATCGATTCGGGCATCACGAGAATCACCGGGTAGCCCTTCACTGCCGCAACGAGTGCCAGGCCGATACCCGTGTTGCCCGAGGTCGGCTCAATGATCAGGGTGCCGGGCTTGAGCACGCCGCGCTTCTCCGCGTCCTCGATCATCGCCAGACCGATACGGTCCTTGATGCTGCCGCCGGGATTCGCGCGCTCGAGCTTCATCCACACTTCGATCCCCGGACCGTACAGCCGGTTGAGCCGAACATGGGGCGTGTTGCCGATCGTCTCGAGAATGTTGTTTGCTCGCATCGCTAGCACTCCTGCGGCGCATGCCGCGTGGTTGGGGTCAGGGACGGTCCTCGCCCACGGCGGGCCGGTGTTCGAAATTCGGCACTTCGGTGACCACCGAATCGGGCGGCACGCTGCGCGTGAGCCACACGTTGCCGCCGATCACGCTGCGCGCACCGACAGTAGTGTGGCCGCCGAGAATGGTGGCGTTCGCATAGAGCACGACGTCGTCCTCAATCGTCGGATGACGGCGCACGTTTGCGGCACCCTTCTTCACGGTCAGGGCACCCAGCGTCACACCCTGGTAGAAGCGCACGCGATTGCCCACGATTGAGGTCTCGCCGATCACAATGCCGGTGCCATGATCGATCGAGATGGCGCGGCCAATGACCGCGCCCGGATGGATGTCGATTCCCGTGACGCCATGCGCAAACTCGGTCACCAGCCGCGGCAGCAGCGGGACGTCGAGTTTGTGCAGTTCATGCGCGAAGCGGTAACAGGCCAGCGCGAAGAACCCGGGGTATGCGAGCACGACTTCGTCGAGGCTGCGCGCCGCGGGGTCCGCGTCATAGGTGGCCTGAGCGTCCTCGACCAACGCGTCGTACAAGGCGGGCAATCGGGCCGCGAACGCTTCGGTCAATACGGGTGCCCGTTCCGCGAGCGCTGGCTCTGTGGCGATGAAGCGCTGCACGGTCTCCAGTGCATGCGCGGCGTCGACACGTACTTGCTCCGCGGAGCACCGGCACTCGGCGGCAAAGTGCGGGAACAGCAGCGCCAACAGTTCGCGCGCGAACGCCTCGGCCGAAGCCTGGGCGCCCACCGGAACGTGGCAGTCGCCGCGAGCGGCGGCCAACCGGGCGATGAATGATTCAGGGAGCTGAGCCATGATTCCTGTCTTGGATTCGCTTGAGGATAAGCAGGTTCACGAGTTCACCTTACGCGACGGATATTGCCACGGCGCGACACCTGTTTCACGAAGCCAGAAACGCCAGCACCTTGGGATTCACCAGTTCCGGCTTCTCGATCATCGCGCTGTGGGACGCCGCGGGGACGATCCACATTTTGGCTTTGGGAATCGCCTTCACGAGCGCCTTTGTGTGGTCCAGGCGAATCAGGTCGTTCTCCCCCGCACAGATGAGCACGCGCGTCCTGATCGAACCGAGTTCCGCAGGAGTGAACTTGGGCAACGTCTTCCACAGCACCAGCACCTTGCCCAACGCCACTTCATAGTGCGCCGGCTCGGGATTCAGCTTCATCCAGCCCTCGCGCATGCCGTCGCCAAAACCCGCGACCGTAGCGGTATCGTTCCACGCCACATCGGCTGGATTGAGTCCGTCGGGCGAAAAGTTCGCGCCGAAGGTGACCAGGTGCTTGATGCGGCCCGGATGGTGGATGGCGATGTCGATCCCCGTGACGCCGCCATCGCTCCAGCCCATGACATCGAAGCGCTTGATCCCGAGTTGGTCCATCAACGCGATCACATCCTCGGCCATCGCGTGGAAGGTCAGCGGCCCGGGGCGGTCCGTGGTGCGCCCCTGCGCGCACATGTCGGGAATGATCAACTTGTAGTGCTTCTCGAACTCCCCGACCTGGTGCTCGAACTGGTCGCCATTGCCGGCGCCCCCGTGCAACAGCACGAGCACGGGACCACTGCCGCGAACGACGTAGTACATGCGGATGTGGTTCAGGTCAGCGTAGCGCGAGAGCGCGACGCGTGGAGGTGCTGCGTGGCTCGCGCGCGCGGGGTGAGCCGGATGCGGCGAGGACGTCGCGGCGGTGCCGCGCGTCGCGAGCAGCATTGCGGCCAGCAACGCGACGACGGGAACTGCGGCGTGGCGAGCGTTGCGCATGATGACAGCGAGTGCGGCGTAGCGTGCGTTGCGCATCATGATGGTTTCGCCCTCAGGTATTGCGCGGGCCATGCGACATCGGCGCCAAGTGCGTGTGCCGCATGCACCGGCCAGTAGGGATCGCGCAACGCTTCGCGCGCGAGCAACACGAGATCAGCCTGACCGCTGCGGATGATCGCGTCCGCCTGCTGCGGCTGCGTGATCAACCCGACGGCGCCGGTGCGAATATGAGCTTCACGACGGATGCGCTCGGCGAAGGGCACCTGGTAGCCGGGGCCTGCGACGATCTTCTGCCACGACACCGCGCCACCACTCGAACAGTCAACGAGATCGACGCCGGCCTCGCGGAGCAACGCAGCCAGCCGGACTGACTGATCGACATCCCAGCCACCGTCCGCCCAGTCGGTCGCACTGATGCGCACGAACAGCGGCAACTCCGCGGGCAACACTTCGCGGATCGCATGAGTGACCGCGAGCGTGAGCCGGGCGCGGTTCTCGAACGAACCACCCCACGCATCGGTGCGTTTGTTCACGAGTGGCGAGAGGAACTCGTTGAGCAGGTAGCCATGCGCCGCGTGGATCTCGATGACGCGAAAGCCCGCGCGCAGTGAGCGCACAGCGGCGGCGCGGAAAGCGTCGATCAACTTCGCGATTTCGCCTTCGGCCAGTTCATGCGGCGGTGTGTGTCCCTCGGCGAACGCATCGCCGGACGGCCCCACCGG
>JAYSRO010000406.1:0-4746 GCA_043720995.1 Candidatus Eiseniibacteriota bacterium | reverse complement strand
GCGCGGCTTCGCTCGCTTCGAGAGCATGCGCTTCGCAGCGCGCGGGCGTGGCGCGTTGCAGCACGTCGGGCATGCGCAGCTCGAGCTCGTTGTGCGCGCGTGGCGCCCAGGACTTCAAGTACGCCATCTGCAGCCCGGTGGTCGAATCGACACGGTCGGCCGCCTCCATGAGCGACACCAGCAGCACGGACTCGAGCAACGGGGGCAGCGCCTTGGCCGCCAGGCTTTCGCGGATGGCGTCGATGCGCGCACCGTTCCGCGGCTGGAAGAAGCGCGACTTCTCGCAGAATGACTCGGTGAAGTAGCCGGGTGAGCCCGGCAGCCGGTTGAACTCGGCGATCAACCGTTGGGCGTCATGCAGCACGCTGTCGCGGTCGGCCTCGACGTAGCAGCGCGCCAGCGTATACGCGTACTGGTTGTGATCGTTGGCCAGCACGCGGTAGCCCGCGGCCTTGAGCGCATGCCCCACGCGTGACGTGCCCGCGAACAGGTCGAGCACCGTGCGCGTACCACCCACGGTGTGCGCGCCCAACTGCTCGATGACGCCGAGGATCGTGGGCAGCAGCGTGCGCTTGGAGCCGAGGTGCTTGATCATCGGGCGCGCTGCGCGGCGGGCCCACGCATGCGCGTGCCGCGCCGCCATGCCGTAAGGCCGCCACGCATGGCGTGCCGCGGTCGCGCTCCTGAACGTGTCGTGAAATCCGTTCCCCGCATGGCGGCAGAGTAGCATGCAGTGGCTGGGTCGCGCGGGCTAGGGTGCGGGCGGGGGTGCGATGTAGAGTGGACGCCTGTGCACGATCTGGCTGCCGATCGCGCCGGCGAGCGCGCTTCCAGCTGCGCCAGCGAGCGAGATGGAAGTTCTTGACGCCGAGTGCAAGTTCGCCAGTCCGATCACAGTGAAGACGGTGGCGGTCGCGAAGTAGAACAGCGTTCGGTGGTTCGTCTCGACGTCGATGCGCGCGATCTTCGACCATTCCACCTGTTGCAAGCCGTCTCGGCCTCTGTCCCCAGCCGACAGGCCCAGGAGTCCGTACTGGTTGACGACACGCACTCGGGTGACGAAAGAGGCGGAGTCCGTGGTAACGCGTAGCCAGTCCTTGGGCCGGTGGTGGTTCCCCAGTTCGGCGATGACGCTCGGAGCAGGGGTCGGATAGTCGGAGGCTGCGCTGGCCCCTGAGCCGAGGCCGGCTGCGAACACGAGCGCAAGAATTCCGAGGGTCGCGGCTCTGATCTGCGGGGTCATGGTCGGTGGTACACAAGGTGCCAGCCCGAGATTGTTGCGCCGATCGCACCACCCAGCATTGCGCCGACGGCCGCGCCGATACCGAATGCTGCGAGGCCGGCCCGGCTGCGGCCACGCCAGCCCCGCCCCCGCCCTGGGAGCCGAGCGCAGCCCCGAGCATCGCGCCCAGTAGCCCTGCTCCGCCGCCGAGCGTAAGCGCGCCCCGCAGCGCGCCACTGCCCGCGTTGCCGCCATGCACTTCGATGCGGTTGATCCGATCCCAGGTCAACGGGTCAGGGGACTGTACCGACGGGTAGCGCGTCTCGATGCGCATCCCACCCAATCCGTCGGGTCGGATGCTCGAGGCATAACCGTGGAACGTTCCGAAGTCGCCATCGATCCGCAGCAGCTCCTGCGTCGAGAGTCGCCGGCAGGCGCGCTCGATCGCGAGCGTATTCGCCGCTTTTGGGAATGACGCCCGAGGTGGCACGGTCGCGGGTGACTCGGGCGCAGCCGAGACCAACGGCACGGCGTTCGCGGTCGTCGCGGCTGCATCCGAGTCACCCGCGACCGAATCGGGCGATATCGAGAGCACGGCGCCGCTGGGGAGCAGGATCGAAGCGGGGTCCGAACGCGCGGCCTCCCGCTTGCTGGCCATGGCGACAGCGGGAGGCGTGGGCAGCGTCGGTGCGACGTACAGAGCTTCCTCGTGGATGTTGTCCTCGCTCACGTGGCCGCCGAGAATCGCTCCCACCGCTGCGCCGGCGAGCAGGTAGTACCCGGGTTGGGGGCCGTTGTCGTTTCCGTTCGCCAGCGGTATGAACCCGGCACTCATGCCGAGAATCCCCCAGGTGATGCGTCTGCCGAGTCTGGGCGCCTTGCGAAGATCGATGCGTTGGATCGAATGCCACTCGATCCGCTCCGGCGTGGACGATTCCCGGCGCCGGGAGGTGAGCCCGGCGAGACCCTTTGTCTCGATCGTCGCGACACGCACTTCGAAGCGCGTGGAGTCGGTGGTGATCCGCCACCAGTCACCCCCGTGGTGGTGGCGCTGCAACCGGCCCACCACATCCCTCGAGGGCGTTGGGTGCCCCTGTGCCTTACTGACGACGGGGAATACCGAGCATATCGCGAGTGCGATGAGGATGCGCCGTGCGGTCACGAATGAGTCCTTCTGGGGGATATGGTGATGCCAGGCATGGGCTGCTTTGCGGACAGCCAGACTGATCGTTCGCAGGGCTCCGCCACACTGCTGCAGCTGGATGAACACCGACAAGGGATTTATGCACGGCGGAGATTCCGGACGACTCCTGGCTCGATGGGTGCGCTGTGAGACAGCGTTATCCAGTCGCCAGCCAGTGCGACCGGTCCTGGGATCCAGCAGAACGAGCGGTCTTGAAGGGGCCACTATCTTCGCGGGTGAACCTGCGGGGCAGCAACGAACCTTGAGCAGTAGGGCTGCGGATCGAAGCGCTGTACCTTTGCGGCGGCACAGTGCCCGCCTGATACTCGGTGCGATTTCTCAGGATGCTCATCACGGAGGGCCGTCTCGTGAACCCCATGTCACAGTTGCGCGTCAAGGACCCGGGCTCGAGTCTCTACCGCCGGACTCGCCAGTAGTCCGCTGCCGTGCTGGTCGCTGCGCTCGGCACAGTTCTCTTTCACGGCGCAGTCCATGCGTACCCCCAGACCCGACAGGGTTTCTACTTCGGGCTCGGGCTGGGAGCTGGCTCGGCGGATACGGGATTCGGAACAACGAACTCCCCTCGCCTGAGTGGCTCGGCCGGGAACTTCCGCCTCGGTTTCACCCTGAACCCCAAGCTCGCCTTGGGGCTCGAAAGCAACTCATGGCTCAAGTCGGCCCCAGACGGCATCTTCGCGCTCACGACGATCACCCTGGCGGCTTCGGTGTTTCCGGCGGAGGGTCTCGTGTTGCGTGCGGGCGCTGGCGCCGGCGCGGAGGGTGGCGCCGGGGATGGCATCGGGGGCGAGGCAGGGTCCGGCTTGGTGATCGGGGCCGCATATGAGTTCCGTGTCGCGCGTTCGTTCGCGCTCGGACCCCAAGTTGATTACAACCGCGTGAAACTCAGCTTTGTCGACCGCAGCTTCGTGAACGTCGGGCTCTTGATGACATGGTATTTCATTCCCCAGTGACGGCGCGCTTCCGGCGTCCCCGCTGAGAACGCCATCTCGGGAAGTATCCCGGTCGACGAGATCATGTCTGCTGAGGACGTCGCCGTGCGCGTCGGGGTCAGTGGCTGTCCCCGACGCAACGGCGACC
Source organism: Candidatus Eiseniibacteriota bacterium (assembly GCA_043720995.1). Lineage (GTDB taxonomy): Bacteria > Eisenbacteria > RBG-16-71-46 > RBG-16-71-46 > RBG-16-71-46 > JANLWK01. The sequence continues at coordinate 1,243 of JAYSRO010000406.1, read as the reverse complement.
CAGGACGTCTGACCGGTGGATCATGAGCGCAATGAGATATGACTCGGAAATCATGCGTGTAAACACGCATGGCTGATTATCGTCGACTTCTCGGTTTGGTCATGAAAGTCTCCGCGGAGCTTCAAGTCGATGTGCCAGAGCCTCGTCCTGACGTAGTTGGTCCACAGCCGCCTTCAGACCCGAGGAGCCCCAGTTCATGAAAGAAACGGCCGGCTGTCGTCGTAGGGTTCGACGTTCTGGCATGATGTTGCTGTCGGTTCTGCTGTCATGGGCCGCCGTTGTATCAGGATCGCCGGCAGCCGCCGCGGACCTCGCTTCAGGCGCGGGTTCCCCGCCACCACATCGGGTCGGACATGCAGCAATCTACGATCAGGCACGCAATCGCATGATCGTGTGGGGCGGCTCGGATGGGGCCGATCACGACGATCTTTGGATGCTGGCTCTCTCGGGTGACCCGGCGTGGAGCCGGTTGACAGTCGCCGGGCCCGCGCCATCCCCGCGTCACGGTCACACGGCCGTCTACGACTCGCTTCACAACCGGATCGTCGTCTTCGGCGGATGGAACGGTTCTCGTTATGAGAATGATGTCTGGGAGCTGATGCTATCCGACCCGCCCGCGTGGAGTGTGCAGACCCCCGTGGGGAAGCGACCGTCCGCACGCTACGGACATAGTGCCATCTTCGATCCCACGCGGAACCGCATGGTGGTGTATGGCGGGCAGGACGAAGCCGGCGCCTGCAGTGACGCGTGGGAGCTGTCGCTCGCGGGGGACATGGAGTGGCGGGTCATGACGACCGGTGGCGAGACGCCCGGTTCGCGCCATGGTCACACCGCCATCTACGATCCGGTGCGGGATCAGATGGTCGTGTTCGGGGGCTACGACCCCGTGGGTGGTTCGCGGAATGACACCTGGGCTCTGGCCTTAGCGGGGGGCCAGGCATGGCGGGCGGTGGCGCCTACGGGGCGCAAGCCATCCATGCGTCGCGACCATACGGCGATCTATGATCCGGTGCGCGACCGGATGATCGTGTTCGCTGGGTACTACAACTACTTTTCGCGCAATGACGCTTGGGCGCTGTCGTTGTCCGGGCAACCCGTCTGGGCCCCGATCAAGACCGGCACAGGTTTCCCGTCCGGGCGCGATGATCAAACGGCGATCTACGATGGCGCGGCCGACCGCATGATCGTGTACGGTGGTGGCGCCGCGCAGGTTGGTGCGGGGGACGACACGTGGGCGCTGTCG
>JAYSRO010000405.1:0-2358 GCA_043720995.1 Candidatus Eiseniibacteriota bacterium | reverse complement strand
CGGTCTCCGCGCCCGCGCTGCCGGACTCCGCCCCACACGGTCGCATGCGCGGCGTGGGTGGCTATCAGCGGCTGCTGGCCCAGGGGGACAGCTTGCTCAAACTGCGCGGCGGTTCGCATGCCGAGCACACCCAGCTCTATCTGTCGTGGGGCGCGCCCTGGGGCATGCAGGGCGCGCGCCAGACGCTCACGCCGGCGTGCGGCGACACCGCGGCGGTCGACACGCTGTACCTGTCGTTCTTCCCCGGGCGGCCATCCGATATGTTCATGGGGTTCTCGGGCGAACTGTACTTTCGCACCGCGAATCACGACACGCTCGGGGCGTGGTGGCACATGGAGAGCAAGACCGGCGAGAACCCGGGGAATGTGCAGGTCGAGTTCGGGCCCGCGGACAACATGCCGGGCGTGCAGCCGTGGACCGCGACCGGACAGGGTCTGGCGCGCATCACCCGGACGAGCGATGCGATGCACCTCCTGCTGCTTTACGCGGTGAGCGTTGAGGCCGCGGGCGCGATCGATTCCAACCGGGTGTACACACTGGCGCGCGTCCTGGTGCGTCATCGACGCTCCGCACAGTTGGCGGGATGCGGCCAGCCCGTGTGCGTGGAGTGGGTGTCGGGCAAGTTCGGATTCGCCATCAAGGACGAGCCCGAAGTCCGGCGCGGTGAGCGCTTCGTCACCTATGGTGGGGGTGCCACGGCGTGCGACGCCGCTCGCGGGCCGCGGGTCGCGCCGTGGAAGCCAGGAGTCAAGCCCAAGCCCAAGTGATGCGCGCGCGGGCCGATCAAGGCCGAGCGCAAGCTTACTCCAGCAAGCAGAGCAAGCCGCCCCCCGCCACGAGTCGTGACGAGGGGCGGCGGAGTTGAATCGCACCGGATCGACCCGGCGCCAGTCACTCGGCGATGGGATCGACCAACCGGATCAACATGAGCTGGTCCATGCGCACGTCGACTGGATAGCGCGGCTGGAGCCGCGCGATCATCGCGTTCAGCGCCACCTCGCTCTTCTGGTTTTGCAGCGATTCGTCGATCAAGGCCTCGCACTCCTCGTACGACAGCTGGCGGCCGCCGTCGAACTTGAGCAATTGCAGGATGATGTAGTCGCCCTGTTTGTCTGGTCCACGCACCTGGATGTCACCCGGACGCATCTCCTCGAACAGGGACTTGTGGTACGGGCCCTGCTCGTCCTGCCGGCGATGCTGCAGCATCCCGGACTTGAGCCCGCCCAGGGAATCCGCGGCGATGATGTCCAGCGCGGGCTTCCCGGCCTTGAGCATCCGCTCCACGGAGTCCGCGCCGGCCTTCGAGGGCCGATAGATCGAGGCGAAGTCGACCGCGGGGAACGTGAAGAACTTGGTCAGGTTCGCCTGGTAGTAGGCCTTGCGCTCGTCCTTGCTCACCCAGATGCGCGTGCCGATCGAGTCCTGGTACATGTGCTCGACCATGAGTTCCTCGAGCTTGCGCGCCATCGGGCCGGTCACCAGCGTGTCGCGTTCGAATCCCCGTGTCACGCCGTAACCCGCGATCGCCGGTTCGAGAATGACGCTCTCGATGAACGCCAGCACGAGTTCCATGCGCGTGAGCGCCGGGCGCATCACTGGCGGGATATCGGTGAAGGAGTGCACCAGGTCGCCGATCGAGAACCGCCCGCCGTTCTTCCAGCGCGCCACGAGTCTCGAGGTGTCCGGGGCGTCGAACTCCGGGGCCGAGCCATCGATCATCATGGTCGCGCTCATGCCTTCGGTCTTGATGCTCGTGGTCTCGAAGAATCGTGTCGCCGCGAACGCGGCGTTCGTGCTGTCGTACACCACCTCGTTCTGCAGCCGCAGGACGGCCATGAGCCGTTCGCTGTGCTCGGACTGCTTCACGCTGCGGAGCATGTCGCGCAGGCTCTTGCGCAGGATCTCGTAGCCCGGCGGCTTCATGGGCTTGCGCTCGATCGACTGCACGATGTGCCAGCCCATGACGTCCTGGACCGGCGGCGAGGTCTCGCCGGGCTTGAGCCCGTACGCACGCACGACCATGATCGGGTCGAGCTTCTCGGGCGTGACCCAGCCGATCTCGCCGTCGGGGCTGATATCGGTCTTCGAGATGGAATACTTCTTCACCGCCGCAGCCCAGGTGATGCGGCCCGAGATCAGTTCACGGCGCACACGATCGGCGCCGTTGCGATCCTCGACCAGGATGTGGCGCAGGCGCTGCGCGAAGTTGTAGGACTCCCACACCCGGCGGATCTCGGCGTCCAGGACGGTCACCGAGTCGGCGACCACGCGCTGGAACACCGCGCCCGTGAGCGAACGCTGGCGCGTCTCACGCAGGGTGATCCGGTCCTCGAAGGCGAGCGGGCGGTTCAGGGCGAG
>JAYSRO010000404.1:0-2369 GCA_043720995.1 Candidatus Eiseniibacteriota bacterium | reverse complement strand
CGGCCCCGAGTCGGGACAGGTGTTCCCGATGTGGACGGCATCGGGCGTGCTCGCCGAGGCGGGCCTGGAAGCCAGCTACGTCAACTTCCCCAATCCCTTCGCCGCCGGGCGCGAAGCCACCACGGTCGCCTACTTCATGCCTTCGGCCGGCCGCGTGACGCTGCGCGTGCTGACCGCGCGCGGTGAACTGGTGACCACGCTGCTCGACGGCACTTCGCGCGGCGCGGGACTGCAGCAGGCCGATCGCTGGGACGGGCGCAACGGCCACGGCGACGTCGTCGTCAATGGCGTCTATATCGCGGAACTCGACATCCATCTCGACGACGGCACATCCAAGCGGCTGCGCCGCAAACTAGCGGTGGTGCGATGAAGCGATTCTGCTGGTTTGCAGGATACGTCGTGGCGGCACTGCTGTGCGTGGCTCCGCTCGCGCATGCGAGCGGCGATGCCGGCACGCAGTCGGTGTTCGCCTATGGTGCGGGCAATCGCGCGGCCGCCATGGGTGGCGCATTCGTCGCCGCCGTCGACGACGCCAGCTCGATGATCTGGAATCCCGCAGGACTGGGGCTCGTGTCGCGCTTCGAGCTGCAGGCCGTGCAATCCGGCGACCTCGGACTCGGCATGACAGAGTCGTACGCCGCCTTCGCGTTGCCGAGCTGGCGCTGGGGTGCGGCGGGCGTGAGCATGCGTTACTTCGGCGTGACCGGCATCGAGCAGCGCGACGACCGCAATGTCCTGCTCAATGACAACCTCAGCGACCAGCAACTCGAGGTGGCTGTCGGCTACGGCCGCGCCTTCGGCGAAGCGGTGAGCCTTGGCGGCACTGTTAAGATGCAGCACCAGAGTCTCGCGGGGTTCTCGGGCAGTGGACTGGGCGTGGATCTTGGGCTGAACCTGCGCCCCTCGGCGATCGGCCTACGCGCGCCGTGGGCGCAATCGTTGAGCTGGGGACTAGGGCTGCGCAACGCGCTCGAACCGGCAGTGCGGCTCGATCGCGAGAGCGTCGCCGATCCGATGGCGCTGCGCACCGGGCTGGCCTGGCGCACGCTGACGAACTCCGGCGGCGGCCTGCTGACCGAGGTCGACCTGTCGCGCAGCAAGGGGGTCGCGCCGCGTTTGCATGCGGGCCTCGAGTACCGCCTGTTCCCCGCGGCGGCGTTGCGCGTGGGGATGAATGATCGCGTGCTCACCGCCGGCACCGGGCTCAAGCTCGGCGGACTCACGCTCGACTATGCCTTCGAGGATGCCCAGCTCTCGCCTGCGCACCGCGCCGGCCTTACGCTCAAATTTGGCGCCACCACCAGCGACAGCCGCGCGGCCTACCGCCAGCGCGAGGACGCCAAGGTCGAACGCCGGCTCGCCGAAGCATTCCGCCAGCGACAGGACGAACAGGTCGCGGAGTTGTTCAAGCGCGCCAACCAGGCGCGCGATCACGGCGACTTCGATGGTGCTCTCGATGCGCTCGCCTTGCTCAACACCCTCGCGCCCGGCCGCGCGGATGCCGGCAAGCTGGAACTGCGCTGCGTGACCGACAAGGCGCGCAAGCTCGAACAGGGCGAGGACTTCGCCGCGGCATCGTTGCTGTGGGAGCGCGCGTTGACGGTCGCCCCGGGCGACTCGCTGGCCACCGTGGCCCTGTCACGGTGCCGCACCGCGAGTGACCGCCGCGCCAAGCGCAGCGATGAGCTGCGCGCTGCATTCGCTCGCGCCATGGACGCCTTCGCTTCCGAGGACTTCGTCGCCGCGCGCAAGAGCTTCGCCGATGTGCTCCTCGCCCAACCGGCGGATGCCGAGGCGGGACGCATGCTGGCGCGCACCGACCAGGCGCTCACACGTCGCGCCGAACGGCTGTCGGCGCTGGCCATGCGCTCTGTACGCGCCGGTTCGCTCGATGCGGCGCAGGCGGCCATCGCGGAGTGCCAGGCCCTGTCGAAGGACGCCCCAGGACTACTCGCCGCGATCGCAGCACTAGCACATGCGCGTGAGCTCGCGACAGCCGCGGATGCGCAACGCGCGATGGGGCGCATGGGCATCCCCACGGCGGTAGCGGTGGCCCCCGTTGCCCCGCAGATGACGGACCGCGAGGCAGAAGAGCTCTACCAGCGTGGCCTCGCGGCATTGCGCGCCCAGCGCCCGGATGACGCCATGCGCTACTGGGAGCTGGTGTGGTCGTCGCGCCCTGGCTATCGCGAAGTCGCGGGCCTGCTCAAGCGCGAGTACTTGACGCGCGGCATGGAGGCATTCGCCGCGGGACGGCTGGATGAAGCGATGACGCAGTGGGAACGCGTGCTGCGCGTCGACCCGGCCGACGACCGCGCGCGGGGCTACCTCGCGCGCGCCCAGGAACAGCGCACGCGCAGCCGCGAGAT
>JAYSRO010000403.1:0-2369 GCA_043720995.1 Candidatus Eiseniibacteriota bacterium | reverse complement strand
CCCCCTCCAGGGAGCCGTGGATGTGCTGCTCCAACTGGTGGCCGACGTCGAGCGGGTCACCCACCGGCGGGCGGGCGCACTGGCCCTGTACCAGTCGTCGCGGGAGGTTGCCTGCGCCTACATCGGGGGAGGCGAGCCCGACGTCTGGTCGCACGACGAATTTTACGAGGCGCCGTGGGTCGAGCTGCGCGAAGGACTCGATGCCGGAGGCGGGGCGCCGGTGGCGCGCGGCTTCGCCGTGTTCGCGCGCGAAGACCTGAACATGCGCCTGCAGTGGCCCTACCTGCTCGGCACGCCCAAGCCGCAGGGTGTGGTGGTCGAGGCGCGCTGGCAGGCGCCGCAGGGATTTGAAGTCATGGTGCGCGGACTCGGGGGCGAGAACTTGTCCGGCGATTCGAAGGCGGACACCGCGGCGAATGCGGTGGCCACGACGGCGCAAGGAGAAGAGCGCGGCGACTTCTTCGCGGGATGGTTCGACGACCTGACGCGTGGCGGGGCGCACGCGAATGCTGCCGCAAGCGAAGGCGCAGCCCCGCGCCATGAAGCGCCCAGTGTGGAAGTCGAGTCGCCGCCGCGCGCGATCCCGCCGCTGCCGCAACCGCGGGTACAGGAGGACACTCCGGAAATCGTGCCGGAGGTGGTGGCGGAGGCTGAGCCCGAGTCCGCTCCAGTAATAATGACGCAGGCACGCCCCGGAATCGCGTTCCCCGACTTGATCGAGGAGTTGCGTGCCCAGATCGAGGACACGGCAGCGGTGCCCGAAGCTGCGGCCGGGCCCGAGCCAGCGCGCACCGCCGCGCCCAAGCCAGCGTTCACGGTCGCGCCCGAGCACGCGTTCACGCCCGCGCCTTCGCTCGAGCCCGAGCACGCGTTCAATCCCGCGCCTTCGCTCGAGCCCGAGCACGCACCCGCATTCACGCCCGCGCGCATGACCTCAGGGCTCGCCGGTCTCGACCGGGTGACGCACGAGGAGATCGCGGAAGTGTTCACGCCCGAACCGGTCGGTGCGACGATCGCGGGACCGCTCGCGGGTGAGCAGGGCGAGCCGGGCGCTCCGTCCGAGGACAGTGACGATCCCGCTTCGTTCGCTCCGCCGCCACGCTATGCGCGCCGGCCGCAATGGCCATCGTTCGTGCGGCCGGATCGCGGCCCGGTCGACTGGAAACCACGTGCCCGCTGGGCCGGCTTCATCGCGGTACTCTTCGCGATCGGCTGGTGGGTCGGCACGCGCGGCACCAACAAGCCTGTAATCCAGAGCCATCGCGCACCGCTCGGGATCCGCGTGCTGCGCGCGGTGGGGCTGGCGAGCTCGCCCTTCACCGCGGTCATCGCCTCAAACCCGCCGGGCGCGCGCATCATCATCGATGGCAAACCTTCGGCCTACCGCACCCCGGCCGAGATCGAACTGACTCCCGGAAGCCGGCGCATCGGCCTCTCCATGCCGGATCTCGGAGTGGTGACGACAACAGTCAAGGGAACGCCCGGCGCCACGATGGACGTCGAGATTCCGTTGACGGGTACGCTGGCCATCGCGCCGCCGAATGCATCGACTCCGGTCTCGGTCACGCTCGACGGTGAGGCGCGCGGCCTCGCACCCGTGGAGGTGCGCAAGCTCACGCCCGGCGTCCACGAGCTCAGCTACACCTCGCCCGGCCAGTCGCCGTGGTCGCAGACCGTGACGGTGCCGTTGCGCGGCGACGTGCACGTGGTGGCGCGGCCGTTCGACCTGCCCGCGGCGGGCGTGATTCATGTCGGGGCGACGTGGATCGACGATGACGGCAGCAGCGACCTGCGTGGCGCCGCGGTGATCATCGATGGCGAGCGGCGCGGGTTTACTCCGCTGACCGTGCAGTTGCCGCGCGGTCCCCACAGCATGCGGGCGGAGTACCAGGGCGAAGAGGTACCGGTGCAGGTGATCGACCTGCCGGGTGGCAACGAGCGCTTCGCCTCGTTCACGTTCGGGACCGGTGGGCTGTTTCCCCGGCTCGTGTTGAAGTCGCCGCTCGCCTCGGCTTCGCGCGACGTCCCCGCGACGGTTCGGGTCGCGCTCAAGGATCTGTCCGCGGGAGATGTACGCGAGGCGTGGTTGCATGTGCGGGCGGTGAGTGGCACGTGGCGCCGCTACCCGATGAATGTCGTCAGTGGCGACACGGATCCGCTGGCCGTCGTGAGCTTTCCTGCCTCACCGTCGGAGGTGCGCGGCGACGCGCCGTTCTATGTGTCGGTGTTGATCTCCACGGGCGAAGAGTTTTTCACCGACGTCTACGGCAACGGGGCGCGAATCGCGCCGCGACCCGTGCGCACGGCCGCGCCGGTCAAAGTAGTGAGCGCCGCCAATGCGGCCAGGCCCGGCACCGTGAGGATCACGC
>JAYSRO010000402.1:0-2370 GCA_043720995.1 Candidatus Eiseniibacteriota bacterium | reverse complement strand
GCAGCAGGCTCACGCGGCGGGACCGGTGAAGCCGGCGCAGGTGGCGGCGACGCAAACGCCGGGCACCCAGAAGCCCCAGCCGTCGGCGGCACTCGCTGCGGCTGCGAACGCGAATGCACATGCCACGCAGCGTTCCGCATACGCCACGATCTCGACGGATGCGGTGAAGCCGGCCGGCACAGCGCAAGCGAAGCGGGCTGCGGCCAAGTCTGCAGCGCGGGCCGCGGCGGTGAAGCCCAACGCGCCGGCGGGACCGGTCGCGAAGGCAGCTCCGCAGGCCGATGCTGCTCATCCGCAGGCGGTCCAGGCCGCGGCGGGTACGCCGAATGCGAAGGCGGTCTCGATGACGCCGAGCATCACGCCGGTCCAGACCGCGCGCCCTGCTCCCGGGCCCTCGGCCGCGAAGGCGGTGCCGGTGGTTGAGGCGACGGCGGTCGAAGAGCGCGTGACGTACCAGTACAACGCTCTCGGCCGGCGCGATCCGTTCGCGCCGCTGGTCGGCGGCGCGTTTGTGGGTGCCGAAGAGCAAAACGCTCCTCCTGATGTGGGCGGCCTCCGGGTCGTCGGCATCGTGTGGGGCGCGGAAGACAAATTTGCCCTGGTCGAGGACCCGCGCGGCAACAGCCGGGTGTTGCGGACCGGAGACAAAGTCATGAATGGTGTGGTCGACGGACTACGTCGGGACGCCATCATTGTGAAACTCACCACGGAGGGTGGGACGGAACTGGTGCAGATTCCGCTGACCCGGAAGGGAGACGACTCGAATGCGAATCGCTAAGCTGCTCGGTGCTCTTACGAGCGTGATGATCGCCTGCACGCTCGTTGGGGTGATGGCGTGTCCGGTCGTGGCGGCCGAGAGTTCGGCCTCGCAGCGTGTCGGGCTGCAGCGGACGGGCCCAGGAACGTTCTCGATCGACGTCGACGGCGCGGATGTGCGCACCGTGTGCCGCGCGATCGCGGAATTCAGCGGACGCAACATTGTCGTCGGCAAAGAGGTCAAGGCCAGCGTCACGGTCGCCCTGCAGAACGTCAGCTGGCGTGATGCGCTCAAGACGATCCTGTACAGCTGCAACCTCGACTACTCCGATGAAGGTGGCGACATCATCCGCGTCGAAGAGCGCGCGCGGTTGGCGACGGAGCGGGCGGAGGGGTTGATCCTCCAGGCGAAGCAGATGGAGAACTCGCCGCTCGAGACGCGCGTCATCAAGCTCAACTATGCCAATGCCGGGGAACTGCAGACTGCCCTGGTCGCGGGCATGAGCAAGCGTGGCTCGATCCTCGTCGAGAAGCGGACGAATTCGCTGATCGTGAGCGACCTGCCGGCGAACCTCGAGGGTGTCGAGAAGATGGCGTTGGCGCTGGACTCGACCACGCCGCAGATCGAGATCACGGCCAAGCTGGTCGATGTCGATGCGGAAGCGTTGCAGAACATCGGTATCGAGTGGAACATCGGACCGAAGGGTGCTACCTCGGCGGGTGAGTTCTTCAGCAATACGGGCCCGATCCCGGCCGACTACATCCACCCGGGCAGGAACCCGCAGAACGCCCTGGGCGCTGAGCACAACTCAAGCATCGGTGACCCGGCCACGCGGCTGACGTATGGCGTGTCCAAGTCGTGGGGCTTCGTCGAGGCGCAGCTGCAGTTGCTGGCGCAGAACCGCAAGGCGAACATCATTTCGAACCCGCGCATCACCACCGTCGACAATCGCGAAGCCAAGATCGTCGTCGGCCAGAAGATTCCGCTCATCGTGCAGGACGTCGCGGGTAACCCCGTGTCGCAGCTGCAGACGATCGGTATCCAGCTCCGCGTCACGCCGCACCTGACCCAGGACAAGAAGATCATCATGGATCTCCACCCTGAAGTCAGTGACCTGTCGGCGCAGAGCACGGTGCAGGGCGGCATCATCATCAACACCAGCGAAGCGGACACGCGCGTGATGGTCGAGGACGGCCAGACGGCCGTCATCGGCGGCTTGATTCGCACGAACGAGTCGACGGTGCGCCGTGGCCTCCCGTACTTGAAAGATTTGCCGCTGCTGGGAGCGCTGTTCCGCTCCAACAGCAATGTGCGCCAGAACCGCGAGCTGATCATCTTCGTGACGCCGCGCCTGGTCGGCATGACGGCCAGCAACAACTAGTCGTTCGCAACACTGTGTGCGCAGGGCCGTCGGGACAATCTCCCGGCGGCCCTTTCGCGTAGTGGTGCGGCGTGGGACGTGGCCATTCCTGCACAAGTGCTCCTGAGCGGATCTGCTAGGTTCGTTCGATGGACGAACCGCAACGCACTCTCACGATCGCGCTGGTGGGCCTGCCGGGGGCCGGCAAGAGCAGCGTCGCTCCCCTGCTGGCGGAGCGCTTGGGCGGCTCGTG
>JAYSRO010000401.1:0-10746 GCA_043720995.1 Candidatus Eiseniibacteriota bacterium | reverse complement strand
GCCAGTCGCTGGGCGATGCGTTTGGTTCCGGCCTCAAGTCCTTGATGGGCCGCTCGAGCGTGCCCAGCGCATCCACGAGTTCGTTCTGGGCGCTGCGCAACGCCAGCTTCGAAATCCATCGTGGCGAGAACGTCGGCATCATCGGCCTGAACGGCGCGGGCAAGAGCACCCTGCTCAAAGTGCTGTCGCGCATCACCTCGCCGACGGAAGGCCGCGCGGAAATCCGTGGCCGCGTGGGTGCCCTGCTTGAAGTGGGAACCGGGTTCCACCAGGAACTGACCGGCCGCGAAAACGTGTTCCTCTACGGGGCGATTCTGGGCATGACGGTGAACGAGATCGCCGGCAAGTTCGACCAGATCGTCGAGTTCGCCGGGGTATCCGAATTCATCGACACGCCCGTCAAGCGCTACTCGAGCGGCATGTACGTCCGGTTGGCGTTCGCCGTCGCGGCGCACCTGGATCCTGAAATCCTGTTCCTCGACGAAGTGCTGGCCGTCGGTGACCTGACGTTCCAGCGCAAGTGCATCGAGTTCTCGAAGGGCCTGCAGCGCAAGAACGCCACGATCCTGTTCGTGTCGCACAGCATGTTCAGCATCAAGTCGATGTGCGAGCGCGTTATCTACCTGCGCAAGGGCCAGGTCGTGTACGACGGTCCGACCGACGATGGCATCGCCATCTACGAAGACGATTGCCGCCTCAGCACCAGCGGATGGCTCGACCAGCCACCCGAGCAGTGGCCGATCAGGATCACTGGCTGCGAAATCCTCGACGATCAGGGCAAGCCCAACGGCATGTTCGACTTTGGCTCGAAGATGCGTCTGCGCATGCAGTACAGCACGCGCGGGCCGCTCGTGAACCCCAATTTCATCGTGGCGATGCTGCGCTCCGACAACGTCGCGTGCTGCAACTTCTCCACCGAGGCGGACGGTGTGCAGCTCGGCACGCTCGATGGCACGGGGGAGCTCACGCTCGACCTGCCGCCGCTCACGCTGGTCTCGGAGGCCTACACGATCTCGATCCTGATTCGCGAGCCGGGATTTGGAAAGGTGCTGTGCCAGCAGATGGGTGGTGCGTTCCATGTCCGCCACGATCTGTACGACATCAACTTTGGCGTGTTCCACGAGCGCGGACGCTGGACTCACGGTGCGCCTGCCGGCGTGCCGAGTGCCGTGGTCCCGCTGCTCGAGAGCGAACACGAAGCGCGCTAGCCCAGCTCACCCATGACCGCGCCCCGCGTGTCGATCGTGCTGTCGACGCGCAACCGCGCCGGGTTCCTGCCCGAGGCGTTGCGCTCGCACGAACAGATCATCACGGACGTGCCATGGGAGCTCGTCGTGGTCGACAATGGCTCGACCGACGCGACGCCGCAGGTGTTGCGCGAGTTCGCTCGCACAACACGCATTACGTTCCGCACCGTGACCGAATCGCGCCCCGGGCTGTCGTGCGCGCGCAACACCGGTTGGCGCACGGCCGAAGGCGACCTCATCGCCTTCACGGACGACGATTGCTATCCCGCGGCGGATTTCGTCACTGCCATCGCCACGTGTTTCGCCGACGCGCATCTCGACTATCTGGGCGGCCGCATCACGCTGCACGATCCCGACGACGCGCCAGTCACCATCCAACTGCGCGAGACGCCGCTGGTGATCGAGCCGCATCGCTTCGTGCCCGCAGGGCTGATCCAGGGCGCCAACATGGCCGCGCGCCGGCGCGTGCTCGAAACGCTCGGCGGCTTCGATGAACTGCTGGGCGCGGGCACCCCCTACCCGAGCGAGGACATCGACTTCGTCAGCCGCGCTTCGGCGGCCGGCTTCAATGGCGCTTACGACCCGCGCCCCGTCGTTGCCCACCATCACCGCCGCCGCACCGCCGCCGAGATCGAATCGCTACGCCGCTCCTACGACGTGGGCCGCGGCGCGTACTACGCCAAGAGCCTGCTCGACCCGCTGCGTCGCGGCCTGACGTGGCGCGTGTGGGCGAAGAGCCTCGTGCGCAGCGTGATGGCGGTGCCGAGTTCCGCGCGCGCACGGGCGCAGTTGGCGGGTGAGTTGCGCGGCGCGTTTGGGTACCTCAAAGACCGGCGCTGACTACATGCAAGGCTTTGCGGCCTGGCCGTCGGGCTTGGCCAATTCCGCAGGGCAGGCGCTAGACTGGGAGTTCACGCAGGGGAGAGCCGCCGCCATGAACTCTGAACTCCAACACTTCGTCCGTGAAGCTCTGGGCCGCGGCCTGTCGCGTGCCGCCATTCGCGAACAGCTCGATCGCTCGGGCTGGCGCGCTGAAGAAATCGATACCGCCCTCGAGGCGTGGGCCGAGTCGGAGTTCCCCGTGCCTGTGCCGCGGCGGCGCACGCAGTTGTCGGCGCGCGAGGCCTTTCTCTACCTCGTGATGTTCGTCACGCTGTACGTCACCGCCTTCAACGTCGGCGCAATCTTGTTCCAGTTGATCGAGCGCTGGCTGCCGGACAAAGCGTTGGCTGCGGGAAATTACGGCTACGACCGCTTCAACCTGCGCGCCGTGCGCGACGCCATCGCGGCGCTGGTGATTGCCTTCCCCGTGTTGCTGTTCCTGTCCTCGTTCATCGGTCGCATGCAACGGAACGATGCCGAGAAGCGTAGTTCGGGTGTGCGCAAGTGGCTGACCTACATCACGCTGTTCGTCGCCGCACTCGTCATTCTTGGCGACTTGATCGTGCTGGTGTCGCGGCTGCTGTCGGGCGAACTGCCGCCGCGCTTCCTGGCACGCACGCTGGTGGTGTTCCTGATCGCGGGCTACGTGTTCGGCCACTACTTGGCGGGGCTGAGGCAGGAAGAGGACGAGCGCGCCAGCGTGAAGCACCCGCGCAGCGCGTTGCTGCCGCGCATCGCAGGGCTTGCGGTCATCGTGGTGCTTGGCTTCGCCTTCTTCGCCGCGGGCTCGCCCGCGAAGGCCCGCGTCGAGGAGATCGACCGCCTCCGTGTGCGCGACCTGCAGGACATCTCGCGGGTTCTCGAGGGCTACTACGACGAGCATCGCGAGCTGCCGGCAAGCCTGGATTCGCTGCTCGGTCTGCCCAGCGGGACGCCCAATTCAGTCAAGGACCCGGTCACGCACCAACCGTATGGATTCAAGCGGATCGATCCGCGCACTTATGAGCTGTGTGCCATATTCACCCGACCCGATGCGGACGACGACGGCAATACGCGGGTCGTGACCCCAGACCAGCCGCCGCGATTCTGGCAACACGAATCGGGTGAGCACTGCTACCGGCTGGTGATCCCGCGGAAGATCGCGGAAGACGCGCGGCCCTGAGGCCGCTGGGTGAATGCGCACGTGTGCCCCGTCCCGCGCTACGGGCTGAACACTCCGTAGCCCACGCCGACCGCCACGCCCGAGGCGCCGCGGTCGCCTGAGTAGCCGAGACGCGTGCGTACGCTGGTCGTGATGCCGCTGCGAAACTGGTAGGTGCCGTTGAACATCAACCCGGCGCCTTCATAGGGTCCGCCCGCGCCGAGTCCGCCGTACAGGTGCACGCGGCTGCCCTCGGGCTGCCCGCCCATGCCCATCTGCAGGTAGCCGCCGCTCGAGGCGATCGGCACGCCCTCCATCCAACGGAGCGCGAAGTAGTGACGTTCCGCGCCAAAGCGAATGTGCGCGCTCATATCATTCAAGGGATGATCCTTCTGGGTCCGCGCCCCTTCGCCGGTGGTCACGAATTCGTGTTCGTGATGCACCCAACCGAGCCCCACTGAGCCAGCCTCATGTTCGAATGTGAGGTAGGGGTTCACGTAGGCGTTGTCGAGCACGATTCGCCCGGGCAGGCTCGTGCCCGGGATGGGCGTCACGCCGATGGGGATGGGCGGCGCCGCCGCGATGTCGTCATGCACCACGCCGCCGCGAACGCCCAGCACCACGCCGTGTCCGACATTCTGTTCGAAGTGGGCCCCGGTATCGCGAAACGAGCCGGGAATGCTGCTGAGGACCGTGCCATTGCAGCCGCGCGTGATAAACGCGTAATCGCCGGCTCCCGCGAGGATCTCGAAGCGCGTGCCATCCGCGGCGGTAACGGTTGCGATGGTGTCGCCGACCGTGTGGACCTGGACGGAAAACGGCGCGAGTGACGCAAGTGCTACGAGACACCAGCGACTGCGGCTCATGGCGGCTCCCACGACCAAGGGCGGCCACGACTCGATTGGGCGGTGACCCTGCCCTGAAGCCGCATCATACTCCCCCCGCTGGGGGGCGAGCAAGGGCTAAGGTTCGTGCCCCCATGTGCCGATAAAGCTAGGGGTTATAGCGTTGATCCGTCACGGAGGACTGCCGTCCATGAATCCTGCCGACCGCGAATGCGTCGAGCGCCTGCAAGCCGGCGACCAGGCCGCACTGGTCGAGTTGTACGACCGCTACGGTGCTCTGCTGCACCCGGTGGCCCTGCGGATCACGGGCAATGCCGCCGAGGCCGACGAGGTGCTGTTCGAGGCATGGTCGCAGGTGGTCAGTCGTGCGGTGACGCTCGAGCCGCGCCGCGGAGTTGCCGCGTGGTTGTTGTCGCTGGTGCGCACGCGCGCCATCGAGCGCCGTCGCGCCGGCATCAGCGCGGGCGCCGCGGCGCAGGATCGCGAGGCCGGCCCGATCGAGGTGTCGCTCGAGCGCATGGACTTCGCCGATCGCGCCACCGAAGTCATCGGATTGCTCGACGACTATGAACGCCAGGTGATCGAGCTCGCGTTCTATGAAGGGCTCGGCCAGAACGAGATCTCGGAGCGCATGAAGGTCAGTGTGCGCGACGTGAAGACGTGGACGCGGCAGGCGCTGCACCGGCTGTACGAGTCGTTGCCGCAGCAGGAGGCCGCGTGAACACGCCCGAACTCCCCGAACACATGGAGCTGTGCGCCGCGGCCGCCGCAGGCAGCATCGACCCGGTGGACCGGCAGAAGTTTGCCGAGCACCTTGCCGAAGGCTGCGACGATTGCGATGCGACGTTGCCCGCCTACGAGCGAGCGACCGTCCTGCTCGCGGCGGCGCTGCCATTGTCGGCTCCAGCGCCGGGCGTGCGCGACCGCGTGCTCCAGGTCGCGTCAGGGGTGGCGCCCATGCCGACCATCGTGGCGTTCCCCGTGGGAGGCAATGCGCCCAGGGCAGCTCAGTCGAAGTCCAGGCAGTCGGCCGGCCCGGCATTCGAATTCAAGACGCCGCCGGGAATCTGGGCGGCTGTGAGCGGAGTATTCGTGTTCGCGGCGATCGCCAGTGCCGCGGTGGCGTGGCACTACTACGGCGAGTTCAAGCACTTGCACGAGGACATCGCCAGCGGCACCGAGGTGATCTCCGGGCTCAACCAGCAACTGTCGGATGCGCAGCTGTGGGGAGAGCTCTACACGCTGCCGCAGACCCGCACGGTCCGCCTCGAATCGACCCCGCGCGCCGATGCCGTGTTGCGGGCGCGCGCGATCTACGACCCGAGCTCCCAGCGTGCCGAATTCGTGTTCAGCGACCTGCGCATGCAGCAGGGCAAGTCGTACCAGCTGTGGGCGATCGAGCCTTCGCGCCAGACGAGCCTCGGGCTCATCAAGACCGACTCCGACGGCCGCGCCGTGGTGCGTATCAACAAGGCGGGCGACGCGAACCGGATCACCGACTTCGGCGTCTCGCTGGAAGCGGCGGGCGGCCCGGCGAAAACCCCGAGCCCGCTCATCATGGTAGGCAGGATCCAGGGCTAGCAGGCCCCGGAGCCGCTCCCACAGCGGCCGAAAGCAGCTTGCAGCGACGCGAAACCGGGGCCTTCACGGGCTCCGGTTTCGTGCTATTTCGGAAGCCCGTGACACACTTCTGAGACATGTCTCCCCGATACTTTGACCAGTCAGCAATGCGGCCGCGCATCCGATCCCCCTGGGTGCCGCGACGCAACCAGGACGCAAGCACGAAGCCCCATGAAGGCTCCGCGCTGGAAGGTCACTCGAAGGAAGGGGAGTCCGATGCGCTCGAACGTCTTGCTCAGCTCGATCCTGTGTGTTGCCCTCACCGCGACACTCGTAGCGGCGCAAGGACCTCCTCCGCCTCCTCCGCCACCACCACCGCCGCTGACGCCACTGCTCGCGCCGCCGCAGCCTGCGGGCAATCTCGTCACGTTCGCCAAGGCCAGCCTCGGCAAGCTGCTGTTCTGGGACGAGCAGCTGTCGTCCACCCGCACCGTTGCGTGCGGGAGTTGTCACCAGGCGGGACGTGGTGGTTCGGACCCGCGTTCGATTCTCGGTTCTGCCGGCGCGACCCATCCCGGCGTCGATGGTATCCGTGGCACCGCCGATGACATCACGGGTTCGCCGGGCGTCGTGACCAACAACGCGGACGGTTCGTTCGGCTGGTCATCGACGTACGGCATGCACCAGCAGGTCACCAGCCGCCTGGCACCCTCGTTCATCAACTCGGGTTACTCGCCCGAGACGTTCTGGGACGGCCGGGCCGGCACGACGTTCCGCGATCCCGAGACCAATGCCGTCGTGCTCGCCACGGGTGGTGCCCTCGAGAACCAGGTGCTGGGGCCGCCGGTCGCGAGTGTCGAGATGGCGCACATCGGACGCAGTTGGGCCGACGTGATCAATCGCGTGATGGCTTCGCGTCCCCTGGCGATCTCGCCCTCGTTGCCCGCGGCGCTGTCGTCCTACATCAATGGCCGCGACTATTCGGCGCTGTTCACGGAGGCGTTCGGCAGCGCCGGCGTCACGGCGACGCGTATCGCCATGGCGATCGCCAGCTACGAGCGCACGCTGTTCTCGACGCAGTCGCCATTCGATTTCCTGATCGCCGGGACGGCGACGCTGCAGCCACAGGAACAAGCGGGATTCCAGCTGTTCGGCGCGCTGGGATGCGCCGGATGTCACGCCGGATCGCTCATGTCGGACAACGCCTACCACTACATCGGCGTGCGTCCCGCCGCGGAGGACTCGGGCCGTTTCGCAGTGTCGCACCAGCCCGTCGATCTGGGCGCGTTCCGCACCCCCAGTCTGCGCAATGTCAGCCTGCGCGGAGCGTTCTTCCACGACGGCCGGTTCTCGACGCTGTCCGAGGTGATCGATTTCTACGACCGTGGCGGCGACTTCAATGCGCCCAACAAGGCCGCGGCGATCCGCCCATTGAACCTCAATCCCACGCAGAAGGCGCAGTTGCTCGCGTTCCTCACGCGGCCCCTCACGGATCCGCGCGTGGCCGCCAGCACGGCTCCCTTCGACCATCCCGCGTTGTTCAGCGAGAGCGGGCTGGTGCCGCAGGTGCTGGCCGGGGGCACACCCGGCAGCTCGGGTACGCCGCCGCAACCTGTTGCGCTGGAGCCGCCGTTGGCCGGCAATCCGGAATTCACCGTGGGCATCTACGGTGCGCTCGGTGGTGCTCCGGCGGTGCTCGTGATCGGCGATGCCGAACCGCCTGCGAGCGGTGGCATTCCCGAATTCGGATCGTTCGCCCGACTCGAGATGACGCTGCAGGGGAGCGGCGCGGATGCCGGCTTCGGCTCGGTGACGCTGGCGATTCCCGACAACGGCGCGCTCTACGGCAAGACGCTGTACGGCCGCTGGTATGTCACGGATCCTGGTGCCGTCGATGGTGTCGCGTCGTCGCCCTCGTTCAGCATGCAGATCTTCGGCGCGCAGGGAACGGGCGTACCGCTGCCGGTCAGTCTGCCCGCGAGCGGCCCGCGCACGCTGCGGCTGTATGCGGGCCAGCCGAATCCATTTCCCACGCGCACCGCGATCCGCTTCGACCTGTTCGCGGCGACCAGCGTCGAGCTCAACGTCTATGACGTGAGCGGGCGCACTGTGCGGCGGCTCTACGATCGCGCTTCAGTAATGCCCGGCACGTACTCATTGACCTGGGATGGACGTGATGACGCGGGCCGTTCCGTTCCGCGCGGGCTGTACTTCTATCGTCTCCAGACCAACCAGGGTTCCGAGACGCAACGCATCGTGCGGATGGATTGATGTCCGTGATGCTCTGTGGAGAGTAGGCAGTCATGAATCGTTCGTATCGCAGAACTGTACTGGCGACGTTGCTGTGCGTGGCGCTGCTTCATGGGACAGCGCTCGCGCAGCGCGGGCCGGCATCGCGACCCGGCCCCGGCGGATTTCCGCCGGGACCGGGTGGCCCGCACGCCGAGTTCGGACCGCCCGGTCCGCCACCGCCGCCGTGGGCGCTGCGGCCTGAAGCGCTCGAGCGGCTGGGACTTAGTGATGCGCAGCGCTCGAAGTTGCAGGCGCTGCACGAGGCGAACCTGCGCACGATGATCCGCGCCGAGGCCGAGGTGCGCATCGCCGAGTTGGATCTGGATGCGCTGATCCAGCAGGACTCGCCGGACACGAAGGCGATCGACGCCGCGGCCGACAAGGTCGGGGCGCTGCGGCTGTCGATGCACAAGGCGACGATCACCGAGGCGCTCGGCGTACGTGCGTTGCTGACGCCCGAGCAACGCGTGAGGCTGCGCAAGCTGGGGCCCGGCCTGCCGCGCGACAACGGCCCCCGGCAGGAGCGGGAGCGGCGATAACGCGGGGTCGAGCCCTTGAAACAACCGTGCGGAGGTCCCTCTGAAGTAGCGGGCGCCCCACCCGGCTTGTCATTGGCGCCCGCGTCTTCGACACTTCGCGCTCATGAAGCCCATGATCCTGATCGTCGAGGACGACCGCCGTATCGCCGCACTGGTCGCCAAGAATCTCGAGTCCGCCGGTTACGCCTGCACGCACGCCGCCGACGGCGATGCGGCGCTCTCGGAATTCGAGCGCGTGAAGCCTGCGCTCGTGGTACTCGACATCGGCCTGCCTGGACTCGGTGGGCTCGAGGTCACGCGCCAGCTGCGACGCGACAGCGATGTGCCGATCCTCATGCTTACCGCGCGTTCGAGCGAAGGCGACAAGGTGCTGGGGCTCGAGATCGGCGCCGACGACTACCTCACCAAACCCTTCGGCACCTCCGAGCTGGTGGCGCGCGTGAAAGCCCTGATGCGCCGAACGGCTTCCGCCCCGCGCGAGCGCGACCTCGTGTTCGGGACCTTGCGCATCGATCCCGCGCGACGCGAAGCCGAGCGCGATGGCGTGCGCGTGCGTATGACGACGCTCGAATTCGACCTGTTGTATTTTCTCGCCTCGCGCCCCGGCCATGTGTTCTCGCGCGAGGCGTTGATGGAGCAGGTGTGGGGTGACGACCGCGTCGTGGGCGACCGCTCGATCGACAGCCTGGTGAGCCGGTTGCGCAAGAAGCTCGAGACCGACCCCGATGATCCGCTCTACCTGCAGACCGTGTGGGGCGCCGGCTACCGGTTCTCCGACACGCGCGAGTAGGCGAGCCCGATGAAATCGCGCAGCCTGTTCTGGACCTTCGCCGGCGTGTTCTTGGCTGTGCTTGCCGTGGCGACCGCGCTGCAGGTCTTCGTGAGTGTCGGCGTGCTGCGCCCACTCGCGCAGCAGAACGCGCGACAGCAGGCGGAGCTCCGCGTCGAGCAGGTGTCGCGTGAGATCGCCGCGCTGCAATATGCCTCGGCGCCACAAGACATCATTCCCGTGTTGCGCGCCGAGAACCCCGAGGGCCGCGCGGAAATTCTCGTGTTCTGCATGCACGACGGTCCCGTGGTGCCGGATCGGAGGCTGGCCGTGCCCGTGCACGTCAGCATCGTCGCGCTATTGCTCAAGGCGGGTCTCGCGGACTCGAGCATGGCGGAAGAGGCGTTGCCACCGCCGCCGAATGGTCCGGAGGGCGGGCCGCCCGCGGGCGAGTTTGGCCAGGGGCCGCCGGCGGAGAGATCGCGACGTGAGGGTCGCCCGGGTGATGGACCACCGCGCGATCGCAGGCCGGGCGAAGACCCACCGCTTGAAGGCCGGGGAGGCGATGGTCCGCCGCTCGATGAGACAGCGCGTGGTCCCATCGCAGGACCGCGCCGCGACAACGCCGCCGCGAAGTTCGAGGTCCTCGCGCACCGCGCGGTCGTTCGCGATGGCGTGGTGCTCGGCGAACTCGTGATGGTCGGGCCCCAAGCAGGTCAGGCGCCGTGGTCCGTGCCCGGCGCGCGCTCCATGCTGTTGTTCCTACCGCTCGCCGTGCTCGTCTCGGGCGCCGCCGCGTTGTTGATGGTGCGCCTGCTGGTGCGCCGGCTGCGCGCGCTCGAAGCCGTGGCGAATCGCGTTACCGAGGGCGATCTCGGCGCGCGTGTCGAGGAACATGGCCTCGATGAAATCGGCCGGCTCGAAGAACGCTTCAATCGCATGACCGACCGTCTCGCCGCCGCGCGCACGCAACTCGAGGAAACCGATCGCCAGCGCCGCACGTTGCTCGCGGACATCACGCACGAGCTGGCGACACCGCTGACCTCGATCCGCGGCTACGTCGAAACACTGCTCGACCCCGCGGTGCAGACGAGCGCCGAAGAGCGCACCGGCTACCTGAACGATGTGCTCGAGGAATCCAAGCGGCTGGATCTGCTGATCACCGAGCTGTTCGAGCTGGCGCGGCTCGAAGCGGGCGCAACACCGCTCAAGCCCGTGCGCCTCGACTGGAACGCCCTCTGCCGCAACACCGCGCGACGGCTCGAGCCGCGCTTCCGCGAAGCCGGCCTCGAGTTGATCAACACCGGCGCCACGGACCTGCTGTGGGTGCGCGCCGATGGCCGCAGGCTCGAGCAGGTCGTCGAGAACTTGTTGCTCAACGCGCTGCGCTATGTGCCGAGCCCGGGCCACGTGTGGCTCGATGTCGATCGCGCCGCGGCGGGCGCGAGTGTCGCGCGCGCGGGGGGAGCGG
>JAYSRO010000400.1:0-4776 GCA_043720995.1 Candidatus Eiseniibacteriota bacterium | reverse complement strand
TGGCGTTCGTGTCGCGCACGAGCGCGGGTTTCGATATTTACGTCTGCCGCGCGGATGGCACTGGCGCGCGGCTGGTGGTCACGGGGGGCAGCAACGAGAACCCCCGCTGGTCGCCCGATGGACGGCACCTTGTGTTTGCCTCGACGCGCGCGGGACCGCGAGGATTGTTCGTGAGCGATCTGGACGACCGCCCTGCGCGGCGGATCAATACGGGAAATCAAGAAGCGATGTCTCCAGCGTGGTCGCCGCGACCGGCTGGACCCAAGACCAATCCCTGAACCCGGCCCCGATGCCGAGGAGGAAATGATGAAGAACACCACGAACCTGTGGCGAGCGGGACTGCTCGCCGCGTTGACCGGTTTGCTGTTGGTCTCTGCGGGTTGCGCCAAGAAGTCGGTGCAGACGCCGACGACCGAGAACAACGTGCCG
Source organism: Candidatus Eiseniibacteriota bacterium (assembly GCA_043720995.1). Lineage (GTDB taxonomy): Bacteria > Eisenbacteria > RBG-16-71-46 > RBG-16-71-46 > RBG-16-71-46 > JANLWK01. The sequence continues at coordinate 4,347 of JAYSRO010000400.1, read as the reverse complement.
CCGCAGGAGACGCCTACCCCGAAGCCGACGCCGGACAAGGACAACGCGCCGACGCCGACGCCGGACAAGACCGATCACGTGTTCACCGCGGCGGACTTGCAGCCGGTGTTCTTCGACGTCGACTCCTACAGCCTGCGTGATGATGCGCGCTCGACCTTGGATGCCAATGCGCGGCTGATGCGCGACAACGCGACCGCCAAGATCGTCCTTGAAGGTCACTGCGATGAGCGCGGCACCGTGGAATATAACCAGGCGCTGGGCGAGCGTCGCGCGGACGCGGTGCGCGATTACCTCGTGGGGGCCGGCATCACCACGAATCGCATCCAGGTCATCTCCTACGGTAGCGAGCGTCCGTTCGATCCGGGTCATGACGAGGCAGCGTGGGCGAAGAACCGCCGCGCGCACTTCGCGCTCCAGTAGATGATGCGCTCAACGATTCAAGCGAAGCGCCTCACGCGGCGTAAGCCGTGGGTGCTGGTGTTGGCTGTGGGGGCGGTCGCGCTCATGGCGCTGCCGTCCTGCACGCCGCCGCAATTGCTGACGCTGCGTTCGGGGCTCGACAGCCTGCGCACGGTCGTCGACACCCTGAACGTGCGCGACGAGCTCGCGTTCAAGGTGGTCGAGGAGACGCGTCAGGAGCTCCGCGAACAGCGCGACATCCTGCTCAGCACCAAGGCGACGACGGGCAGCACCACGAACGAGTTGTTCGAGCAGATGCAGCGGCTCGAGGGCAAACTCGACGAGGTGATGGGCCGCTTCAACCAGATCGCGCAGCGGGCCAACACGCCACCCGCGGGGACCACGACCGCTCCGGCGGGACCTGACCCAAACCAACTGTACGACCAGTCGGCGCAGGACCTGACGCAGGGGCGCTACAGCATGGCGCTCACTGGGTTCCGTGACTTCGTCCAGCGCTACCCGTCGGTGGACCTGACCGACAACGCGCGCTACGGCATCGGCGAGTGCTTCTTCGCCCAGTCGCAGTTCGACAGTGCCGCGGTGGCATACGCACAGGTTGACTCGCTGCATCCCACCGGCGACAAGGTGCCGGCAGCGCTCTACAAGCTGGCGTTGTGCGAGGAAAAGCTCGGGCACGCCTCGGCGGCACGCAAGCGGCTCGATGACCTGGTCAAGCGCTTCCCGCTGTCCGGTGAGGCGCAACTCGCCCGCGAACGGCTCGGGGCGAGCCGCAAGCGCTGATTCGCGGGGGCAGTCTGCGACTTTTGCACGTAACCACGCTCGCGGCGTGCTGTTGCTTCGCCGCGAGCGCAGTCCTCGCAGGCCCGGTGCACAAGGGCAGAGGCTTCGCTCCGGACTCGCTCGAAGGGTTGCCGATCGCGCGTATCGAAATCCATGCGCGTACCATCTTCGATCCCCTGCCGCCGGGCAGGCTGTCGCACTTGTACGAAGCGGCGAACCGGTTGCACATTCGCACGCGCGAGAAGACGATTCGCGACCAGTTGCTCATGACGCCCCGTCAGCCATGGTTCGTGGCGCGCGGCTACGAGAGCCGGCGCAAGCTGCGCTCGCTCGACTTCCTCGAGCCCTCGGTGATCCATGCCACGCGCGAGGGCGACTCGGCGATCGTGCACGTCGAGACGCACGACGGCTGGTCGACCAGTCCTGAGTTCAACATCGAGAGCGCCGACGGTAAACGCTACGGCTCGGTGGGCCTGACCGAGCGCAACTTCCTGGGGTTGGGCAAAGCCTACTCGATCACCTACAAGGAACTGGCCACCGGTCGCTCGCGCGGAATCACGTACAGCGATCCGAGCCTGCAGGGGACGCGCATCCAGCTGCGCTACTCCGCGAGCGATGGGGCGACCGGGGCGGGCAACGAGTTCGATGTGGGCCAGCCGTTCTACGCCGAGGACGCGCCGCGCAGCTACGGCTTCCATTGGAGCCGCGTGACCTCTATCGCCGCCCTCTACCAGCGCGCCAGCGAAGTCGCGAGCTTCAATCGCCGGCAGGAGAGCTGGACCGTCTCCGGCGGGGCGGGCCATCGCAGCGGGACATTGATCCGCCGCATCGTGGGATCGTTCGAGTCGCTCGATCGTCGATATGGGCCGACGCAGATTGCAGACCCCGGCTTGCCGGTGCAGTTCACGGGTGGCGAGGAAAGCCTCAGGCTGCGGCGCATCATGGTGGAGGGCCGATTGTGGCGGCCGCAGTACATCGAGCGCGATCGCGTCAATGGCTTCAAGCTCGTCGAGGATTTCGATGTCGGCAGCTCGCTGACCGCAGGGATCGGCTACGCGCCCCAGCTGCTCGGCAGCTCGCAGGATGAAGGCTTCGCGCGCGCGCGAATGGCCGCCGGTGTCGTCACGCCCATCGGATTCGGGCTGTTGACGACCACGTTTTCGAGCCGGCTCAAGACCATCCCGGCCGAGACCGTGGGCCAACTCGACGTTCGCTTCGTGCAGCAGTCCGACCTGGGGCAGACGTTCGTGATCGCTGCGCACGGCATCGCCGGAATCAATCCGGCCCGCGACTTCGAGGTCACGGCGGGCGGGCTCAATGGACTGCGCGCCTACCCGCTGACTTCGGTCGCGGGGCGAAAATTGTGGCGCTTCAACGCCGAGAATCGATGGACCCATGCCGACCGGTTGTTTGGCGGCCTGACTGTCGGCACGGTGATGTTCACCGATGCGGCGCGCGCGTGGGGACCGGGTTCCGGCGGCGCGGACTGGTTCGTCGACTCGGGCGTGGGCCTGCGGCTTTCGTTGCCGCAATGGTCACTCGGGCAGGTGTTGCGCATCGACCTCGCATGGCCGATCGAGCCCTCGCGCAATGGCGAGCGTCAACCGGTGCTGACGTTCGGTTCGGGCCAGGCATTCTAGTGGCGACGCCCTCGGGATTGCGCTTCGGGACCTCCGGTATCCCGCTGTCCACGCCGCGTCCCGGCTCTCCCGCCGGCATCGCACGCGTGCGCGAGTTGGGGCTCGATTGCCTCGAGATGGCGTGGGGCAATGGCGTCAAGATGGGCGACGAGATGGCCGCGCGCATCCGCGCCGCATCGCTCGCCGAAAAGGTCGAGCTCACCGCGCACGCGCCGTATTTCGTCAACCTGTGCGGCGACGCTGAAGTCATCGCGCGCAGCGAACAGCGTTTGTTCGACGCGGCGCAATTGGCCGAGCGCTGCGGCGCCCACAGCGTGTGCTTCCATCCCGGTTACTACCCCAAGCAGGACGGCGCGAACGCAGTCGCCGAAGTGGGGAAGCGGCTCGAGGCGTTGGCCCAGCGCATTGCGTCCGCGGGCATCACCGCGCAACTGCGCCCTGAGCTGACGGGAAGGGCGAGCCAGTTGGGCACGCTCGACGAGACGCTCACGTGGTGCGAGGCAATTCCGGCCATCGCGCCGTGCCTCGATTTCGCGCACCTGTATGCACGCGGGCAGGGGGCGGTCAATGGCTACGATGACTTCGCCGCGGTGCTCGCGGCGGTGCGCGACCGGTTGGGCAAGCAGGCGCTATCGCGGCTGCACGTGCACATCTCAGGCATCGAGTTTGGCCCTGCCGGCGAGCGCCGTCACTGGCCGCTGCGCGGGTCCAAGTTCCGCTGGCGCGATGTGCTGAAGGCGCTCAAGGAGTTCGGCGCGGCGGGATGGGTTTATGCCGAGACTCCCGCTATGGAAGAGGATGCCTTGCTCCTACAGAAAACGTATCGCAGGATGTTGGGCAAGACGCTGTAAATCGCCGATTGCTTCGTCGGTTCGCGCCAACATCCGGGAGATCGTTTCGATGCCGCTGCTCCAGCACTCATTGTCGCTTGGGCCGATGGACAACAACACCTACATCCTCGTGTGCTCCGACACGCAGGAGGCGGCGGTGATTGATGTCGGGTTCGAGCCGGATGCTGTCATCGCATCGCTCCGCAAGCTCGGGGTGAAGGTGACACTTCTCCTCAACACGCATGCGCACTATGACCACATCGCAGGCATGCGCGAGGTGCAGGCTGCTGTGGGGGGCGAGTGGTGGCTGCATCCATTGGATCGGGCCATGCTCGATGCGTTCAATGAGCAGGGAGGGATGTTCGGACTGCCGCGCTTCGAGGTGCCGGAAGGCGTGAACGACCTGCACGACGGCCAGCGCATTCTGGTGGGCGCGCAAGAACTTGAAGTGCTGCATACGCCGGGGCATTCCCCCGGTCATGTGAGCTTCCATGCGGGGAACGATCTGTGGTCCGCGGACGTCCTGTTCGCGGGCTCGATCGGGCGCACGGATCTCGAGGGCGGCTCGTGGCCCGATCTCGAGCGCTCGATCCGCACACGCTTGTTCCCGCTGATGCAAATTCAACTCCCAGAACCCATCGTACCGCCCTGCCGCGACCCAGGCCAGGTCCAACGCC
>JAYSRO010000399.1:0-10806 GCA_043720995.1 Candidatus Eiseniibacteriota bacterium | reverse complement strand
CGGCCGCGAATCTTGCCGCGCTTCACGAAACCTTCGTAATGCCGCATCAGCAGGTGCGACTCCACCTGCTGCAGGGTATCCAGCGCCACGCCGACAACGATCAGCACCGACGTACCCCCAAACCCCAGGAACGGCATGCCCGACTGAGCGATCAGCAGATCGGGCAGGACCGCGATCAGCACCAGGAAGACGGCTCCCGGCAGCGTGATGCGCGACAACACCCGATCAATGTACTCGGCCGTCTTCTTGCCAGGGCGAACACCCGGAATGAAGCCGCCGTACTTACGCATGTTCTCCGCCAGGTCGTTCGGGTTCAACACCACCGCCGTATAGAAGTAGGTGAAGAACACGATGATGACGGCATAGACGAAGTTGTAGATGAAGCTCATCGGGTTGAACATCTGCCCGAGCGACGCCTGCGGACTGCTCGGCGGAACAAAACCGGCAATCGTCGCGGGCAGGATCATGACGCTCGAGGCGAAGATGATCGGAATCACGCCCGCGCTGTTGACGCGCAGCGGGATGTGAGTGTTCGCACCCCCATACATGCGGCGTCCGACGATGCGCTTGGCGTATTGCACCGGGATCTTGCGCGTCGCTTGCGTCATGACGATCACGGCCGCAATCACCGCAACCATCAGCGCCGCGACCCCGAGGATCACCAGCAAGGACAAGGTACCGGCACGGAAGCTGTCGATCGCCGAGAACACTGCGTTGGGCGCACGGCCAATGATGTTGATGAAGATAATGAGCGAGATGCCGTTGCCGATGCCGTGTTCGGTGATCTTTTCACCCAGCCACATGACGAAGATCGTACCCGCCGTCTGGGTGATCATGGTGGACAACGTGAACAGGAGACCCGGATCCGGCACGACCGTCACGCCCGAGGAGGCACCCATGTTGCGCAGGAACACGCTGTAGGCGAGCGACTGGACGAGCGCGATGCCGACCGTCCCGTAACGCGTGTACTGCGTCAGCTTCTTCTGGCCTTCTTCGCCTTCCTTGCGGAGCTTCTCGAAGTAGGGCACGACCGCACCGAGCAGCTGGATGATGATCGAGGCCGAGATGTACGGCATGATCCCGAGCGCGAAGACCGTGGCGCGCGAGAACGCCCCGCCGACGAACAGGTCGTACAGGCCGAACAGGGTGCCCGACTGGGACGCGAATGCACCGGCCAACGCCTTGGCATTGACGCCCGGCGTGGGCACGTGCTCGCCCAAGCGGTACACCACGAACAGCGCCAGCGTGAAGAGAATGCGCCGACGCAGCTCCGGGACCTGGAATATGTTCCTGAACTTTTCGAGCATGAGGGGCTATGCCTTTGGCGCCGCAACCTCGAGACGGCCACCTGCCGCCTCGATTGCACGCGCTGCCGCGGCGGATGCCGCGTCGACCTTAATCGTGAGCGCGACCTTGATCTCGCCCTTGGCGAGCAGCTTCACCGGGCCCGTGCGACGGACCAGGCCCTGCTGCTTGAGCCACGCGCGATCCACAACCGTGTTCGCCGCGACATTCGCCAGCTGACCGGTATTGAATACCTGATACTCGACACGATGATGGTTGGTGAAGCCGCGCTTGGGCAGACGCCGCTGAATCGGCATCTGACCGCCTTCAAACCGCGCCGGGATACTGCCGCCGGAACGCGCCTTGTGGCCCTTGTGGCCCTTGCCGGCGGTGCCGCCGAGTCCTGTTGCGGCGCCCTTGCCACGACGCTTCCTATCTTTTGTCGAGCCCGCATTGGGGCGGATCTTTCCAAGTGACATTGTGGCGTCGTCCTACTGGCTTTCCTCCACCTTTACGAGGTGGCGGACCTTGAAGACCATGCCCCTGATCTGGGGAGTGTCGTTGTGTTCGACCGTCTGGTTGAGCTTGCGGAATCCCAGCGCGCGAATCGTACGCCCCTGGTCGAAGCGATGACCACCCGCGCTCTTCACCTGCTGAATGCGGAGCTTGCCGGCCATTACTGTGCGCTCCTCGTTCCGAACAGCTCAGTGACTGTCATGCCACGCGCACGGGCGATATCGCCGGCACGGCGCAGCTGCCTCAGACCCTCGATGGTTGCCTTCACGAGGTTGTGCGGATTGCGGCTGCCCAGGCACTTCGTCAGCACGTTCTGGACTCCCGCGACTTCGAGCACGGCGCGAACCGTCGAGCCCGCGATGACGCCCGTACCCGGCGTCGCCGGCTTGAGCATCACGCGACCTGCGCCGAAGTGACCGATGACGACGTGCGGGATCGAGCCCGAGCGCGTGACCGGCACCTTGAACAGATTCTTCTTGGCCACGTCACCCGCCTTGCGAATCGCATCGGCGACTTCATTGGCTTTACCCAGTCCCACACCGACGCGACCCTTCTGGTCGCCGACGGCAACGATGGCATTGAACGAGAACCGCCGCCCGCCCTTCACGACCTTGGCGCAGCGATTGACATTGATGACGCGCTCGAGGAACTCCGACTTCGGAGCGTCCGCGTGCGAATGATGCGAAGGAGCTCGTGCCACTGGATCCTCCTAGAATTTCAGTCCGGCGGCTCGGGCGCCTTCAGCGAGCGCCTTCACACGACCGTGATACAGATAGCCGCCGCGATCGAAGGCCACCATATCGATGCCCTTTGCGACCGCGCGCTCGGCGACGAGCTTGCCGACCGCGAAGCTCTTTGCGGTCTTACCCTTGCCTTCCACGCGCGAACCCAGTTCTTCCCGGCTCGACGCCGCCGCCAGAGTCGTTCCGCTCACGTCGTCGATCAGCTGCGCGTAGATTTCATTTGCGCTGCGGAACACCGACAACCGCGGACGGGCGACCGACCCCACGACGCGCTTACGAATGCGATAACGGCGAATACGCCGCCGCTCATATTTGTTGTGGAAACCGCTCATTACGCTGCTCCTGCGGCCTTACCGGCCTTGCGACGGATGTATTCACCTTCGTACTTCACACCCTTGCCCTTGTACGGCTCCGGCGGACGGAAGGCGCGAATGTCCGCAGACACCTGGCCCACCAGGTACTTGTCGAATCCGCTGATCGTGACACGCGTCGGGGTCTCGCACTTGATCGTGATCCCGGCCGGCGTCTCGAAGTTGATCGGGTGCGAAAAGCCCAGCGTCAGCACGAGATTGACACCGTCCATATTGGCGCGGTACCCCGTCCCGACGATTTCGAGCGTCTTGCTGAAGCCGGTGCTCACACCGGTCACCATGTTCTGGATCAGGGCGCGCATGGTCCCGAACGCGGGGTTGCGCGTGATGCGCTCCGCCGTGACCCGAACCTGCCCCTCTTCAACTGCGACATGGGTGCCCACAAGCACGGGCGTGACCAGCTCGCCCTTGGGACCCTTGACCTTGACCTGCTCGTCCGCGATCGCGACCGAAACGCCGCTCGGGATGATGACAGGCAACTTACCGATTCGCGACATGGCGGCCCCCTACCAAACCTGGCACACGAGCTCGCCACCGAGGCCAGCCTCGCGCGCCTCGCGGTCCGTCATGATGCCCTTCGAAGTCGACACGATGGCGGTGCCGAGACCGCCCATCACCCGGGGGATCGAGTCCTTCGCAACGTACACCCGACGGCCCGGCGTGCTCGAGCGGCGCAGGCCGCTGATCACCGGATTCTCGTCGGGACCGTACTTGAGGTAGACCCGCAGCACACCCTGGCGCTCATCGTCGATGAGCTTGAAATTGTTGATGTATCGCTCGCGCAGCAGCACCTTCGCAAGCTCAGCCTTCAGCTTGCTCGCGGGCACGTCCAGCTTGCGGTGCCTGGCCCTCAGCGCGTTACGAATACCGGTGAGGAAATCCGCCACCGGATCACTGACTGACATGAATCCTCCGTCCCAGCGTCCAGCGCGCCATCGAAGCGCCCTGCAGCCTGGTCCTGTGTGACTGCCAATCACTCGCCTTCAAAAAACAGGCAAGCGGTTTACCAGCTCGACTTGGTGACTCCAGGGATCTGCCCCGACAGGGCGAGGTCCCGGAAGCAGATTCGGCACATGCCGAAATCCCGCAGGAACGCGCGCGGCCGGCCACAGCGGTGGCAGCGGTTGTACCCGCGGACCTTGAACTTCGGCGTCCGCTTCCACTTCTCGACAATCGACTTCTTCGCCAAGGCTCCTCCGACTTATCGCTGACGGAAGGGCATCTGCATGAGCTTCAGCAGTTCGCGCCCTTCCTCGTCCGTGCGGGCAGTCGTGACAATGGTCACGTCCATGCCGCGCACCTTGCTCACCCGGTCGTAATTGATCTCGGGAAAAATGATCTGCTCCGTGAGACCCATGTTGTAGTTGCCCTGTCCGTCGAACGACCGCGGGCTAAGCCCGCGGAAGTCGCGAATACGAGGCACCGCAACGTGGACCAAACGGTCAAAAAACTCGTACATGCGCGCGCCACGCAACGTCACGGCGCAGCCGATCGCGACACCTTCGCGCAGCTTGAAATTCGAGATCGACTTCTTGGCCCGCCGCATCGACGGGCGCTGGCCGGTGATCTGGCCGAGCTCGTTAGATGCCGCTTCGAGCAGCTTCTGGTCCGACAGCGCGTCGCCCACGCCCATGTTCACGACGATCTTGGTGAAGCGCGGCGCCTGCATCACGTTTTTGTAGCCGAACTTCTTCATCAGCTCGGGCCGCACATTGTCTTCGTAGAACTTGGACATCCGCGGCTTGCCGGCGGAGCCGCGCGGGCGCTCGGCGGAGACTGCTCCGCGCGTCGTGCCCTCGCCGCCCTTGCCTGCCCGCGAACCCTTGGTCGTCTTGACGGCCTTTTCGGGCTTGGGAGCCTTTTCGGCCTTCGGAGCCTTCGGCGCCTTGTCGGCGCCCTTAGCCTTCTTGTCGTCCGCCATGTTTATTCGCCCTTCGCAATCGTCTCGCCGCTGGCGCGCGAGATGCGCTCCCGCGACCCGTCCGGCAGCACGCGCGTACCGATGCGCGTTCCCCGGCCCGCTTTGTCGTCGTACAGCATCACATTGGACACGTGCATGGGGGCTTCGCGCTCGATGATGCCGCTCTGGCCGCCCTGCTTGCGCGCCTTGGTGTGGCGCTTCACGAAGTTCACATGCTCCACGATGATGCGGTTCTTCGTTTCGTCGACCGACAACACGCGGCCGATCTTGCCCTTGTCGTCACCGGCGATGACCTGGACGCGGTCGCCCTTGCGGATCTTGAGCCCCACTAGATGACCTCCGGCGCGAGCGAGATGATCTTCATGAAGGCCTTCTCGCGGAGTTCGCGCGCCACCGGGCCGAAGATACGGGTGCCCTTGGGCTCCCGGTCGTCATTGATGAGCACCACGGCATTTTCATCGAAACGGATATAGCTGCCGTCCTTGCGACGGCCTTCCTTCACGGCGCGCACGACGACCGCCTTGGCGACGTCACCCTTCTTCACCTGCGCTCCCGGGATGGCATCCCGGATCGACACCACAACGATGTCGCCCAAACGGCCGTAGCGACGGTGATGCCCGCCCAGCACCTTGATGCACTGGGCACGCTTGGCGCCGGAGTTGTCGGCGACCGTCACTATGGATCGAAGCTGGATCATCTGATCTCCCTCTGGTGTCCCCCGGAGCCTTCGCGGCCCAGGGAACTAGGCGCACGCGCTATCGGGCGCGCTCCACGAATCCCGCGAAACGCCAGCGCTTGTCCTTGGACAACGGGCGCGTCTCCATGAAGCGAATGGTGTCGCCAATGCGACACTCGTTCTTTTCGTCGTGCACCTTGAACTTTTCACGGCGACGGACGTAACGGCCGTAGGTCGTGTGCTTCACCAGCCGCTCGATGGAGACCACTACGGTCTTGTCCATGCGATCGCTGACCACCTTGCCCACGCGCGCTTTCCTGCGATTGCGTTCGGCTGCTTCTGTCGTCGCTTCCGTCGTCGTTTCCGTCGTCATGTTGTTGATCCTGACCTCTTGAAGGGGCGCTGGGTCAGCGCCTCCTTAAGGATTACGCCTTCGCGGATCCTGCCGTCCGCTGCTTCTCGTTCAGTACGGTGAGGACACGCGCCATTTCGCGGCGGCCTTCCCGGATCTTAAGCGGGTTGTCGAGCTGCTTCAGTGAGTTGCGGAAGCGCAGATTGAACAGCTCTTCACGCAGCTCGGCGACGCGGGTCGTCAGTTCATCCACTCCCATGTCGCGAATCGTATTCGGCTTGAGGTGCGCCATGAATTACTCCCCTCCCAGCTGGTGCCGCTCGACGAAACGCGTGCGGATCGGCAGCTTCGAGGCGCCGAGCTTCATGGCGTCCTGGGCGGCCTTCTTGGGGATCCCTTCGAGCTCGAACAACACGCGGCCCGGCTTCACCACGGCGACCCAGAATTCCGGGGCGCCCTTACCCTTGCCCATTCGCGTTTCGGCCGGCTTCTTGGTGACCGGCTTGTCCGGGAACACGCGGATCCACACCTTGCCGCCGCGCTTGATCGAACGGGTGATCGCGACACGCGCGGCTTCAATCTGGCGGTTCGTGACCCACGCCGGCTCGAGCGCCTGCAGCCCGAACTCGCCGAACGTCACCGAACTGCCACGGTAAGCCTTGCCATTCATACGCCCGCGCTGCTGCTTGCGGTATTTGACGCGCTTTGGCATCAGCATGGGGTTACGCTCCTGCCTTTGCGGCGGTCCGCGTGCCAGCTTCGGCCGCGGTCTGTGCCTTGTCGAGTACTTCGCCGTGGAACATCCACACCTTCACGCCGCAGGTGCCGAACGGGGTGAACGCGGTGGCGCGGGCGAAGTCGATGTCGGCGCGCAGCGTGTGCAGCGGCACCCGGCCATCACGGTAAGTTTCGTAGCGGGCCATTTCGGCGCCACCCAGACGGCCCGAGGCGGCGACGCGGATGCCTAAGGCTCCCGCGCGCATCGATGACTGGATCGCCTTCTTCATGGCGCGGCGGAACGACACCCGCTGCTCGAGCTGCTTGGCGATGTGCTCCGCCACCAGCTGGGCGTCGAGGTCGGCGCGCTTGATCTCTTCGATGTTGAGCTGCACGGCCTTCTTGGTGAGCGACTTCATTTCTTCGGACAGCTTGTCGACCTGCTCACCCTTGCGCCCAATCACCAGACCCGGACGCGCGGTGCGAATGCCAATCGTCACCTTGTCGCCCTTGCGCTCGATGGTGATCTTGGAGATGCCGGCCTGGTACAGGCGCTTCTTCAGGTAGCGCTTGATCAGCAGGTCCTCCTTGAGCAGTTCGGCATAGTTACGCTGCGCGAACCACTTGGAGTCCCACGTCTTGACGATGCCGAGCCGCAGCCCGATCGGATTGGCTTTCTGACCCATGGTTTCTGATTACTCCTTGGTCGCCACGGTCACCTGAACGTGACTCGTGCGCTTGAGCAACGGGGTGGCGCGCCCCTGGGCGCGCGGCAGCCAACGCTTGAGCGTGGGACCGGCGCCAACGACGGCCTCTTTCACGTAGAGGTCCTCGAGTCGCACCTTGCCCTCGTGCAGCGCATTCGCAACCGCAGACTTGAGCACCTTCTGAACGATTCGGGCGCCCAACTTGGGCGTGAACTCCAGCGTCGTCTGGGCCGACTCCACGGACTGCCCGCGGATCAGCTCCAGCACCTGGTTGCACTTGCGCGGGGTGATCCGCACGTACCGCTGAATGGCTCTGGTTTCCATGGTCTATTTCCCGGGTGCGGAGACTTTTTCGGCGGCCTTCTGGCCGTGCCCACGGAATACGCGGGTCGGTACGAACTCGCCGAGTTTGTGTCCCACCATGTTCTCGGTGATGTAGATCGGGATGAACTTGTTGCCATTGTGCACGGCCAGCGTGTGGCCAATGAACTCCGGCACGACCGTCGAGCGGCGGGCCCACGTCTTCACGACCCGCTTCTCACCACTCCGGTTCATCGTCTCGATCTTCTTGAACAGAGATTCGACGACGAACGGGCCCTTCTTGATTGAACGCGCCATCGACGGCTCCCCTTACTTCTTCCTGCGACGCAGGATGAGCGAATCGCTCAACTTGCTTCGACGGGTCTTGAGACCCTTGGTGATCTTGCCCCATGGCGAACACGGATGGCGGCCGCCCGACGACTTGCCTTCACCGCCGCCCATCGGATGGTCAACGGGATTCATGGCGACACCGCGCACGCTGCCGAGCCGGCCACTCCAGCGGGTGCGCCCGGCTTTGCCGTACGACACGTTTTCGTGCTCGAGATTACCGACCTGCCCGACGACGGCGCGGCAGTTCACGTGGAACTTGCGAACTTCACCGGACGGCAGGCGCAACTGCGCGTAGTCGCCGTCCTTCGCCATCACCTGGCAGTAAGCCCCGGCGCTGCGCGCGACACGCGACAGACGGCCCGGGATCAATTCGACGTTGTGCACGTTGGTGCCGAGCGGGATCGACTTCAGCGGCAGGCAATTGCCGGCGCTGATGTCGGCATCGACGCCCGACTGAACGCGATCCCCGACCTTGAGGCCGTCCGGCGCCACGATGTAGCGCCGTTCGCCGTCGAGGTAGTTCAGCAGCGCGATGCGCGCCGAACGGTTGGGGTCGTACTCGATGCTCGCCACCACCGCCGGGACGCCGTCCTTGGTGCGACGGAAGTCGATGATCCGGTAGCGGCGCTTGTGCCCGCCACCGATCCAGCGCTGCGAGATCTGGCCGTAGTTGTTGCGTCCACCACTCTTCGACAACGGCTCGGTGAGCGACTTCAACGGCTGGCGGCGGGTGATTTCCTTGTAGTCCGGCAGCTCGCTGTGTCGCAGCGTCGGAGTTGTCGGACGGAATTTTTTGAGTCCCATGATTCGTCCTTAGATCTGCTCGAACAGATCGATCTTCTGATCTGGCTTGAGCGTCACAATGGCCTTTTTCCAATCGCTGCGCTTGCCGGCATAGCGGCCCTGGCGGCGAACCTTGCCCAGCTGCTGCTGGGTCCGCACCGACTTGACCTTCACGTTGAAGATGGTCTCGACGGCGCGCTTGATATCGATCTTGTTGGCGTCGCGCTGCACTTCGAACAGGTACTGGTTCCGCACTTCGCGGAGCAGCGTGCCCTTTTCGGTGATCAGCGCGCGGCGCAGAATGGTACGGGAGTCCTTCATCCGGTGTGTACCTCCTGAACGCGCTTGAGGCCCGCCGAGGTCAGCACCACGGCTTCGCAGTGAAGCAATTCGTAGGCGTTCAGCCGGTCCGCGACCGTCATGGACAGCGTGCGGATGTTGCGGCACGACTTCCACAGCGTGTCGTCGTGCTCGCCCACGATCAGCAGCGTGCGCTTGCCGTAGATTCCGAGCGACTTGAGCACCGCGGCGACACTTGAGGTCTTGATCGAGTTGACCGACAGCTGGTCGAGGATCGACACGGCATTCTCACTGGCCTTGAGCGACAACGCCGAGGCGAGTGCCGCACGGCGCTGCTGCTTCGGCAGATCGGTGCGCCAGCTCTTCGGCTGGGGACCGAACGTGCGGCCACCACCCGGCATGAGCGGCGAAGTGTTCGAGCCCTGGCGCGCGCGCCCCGTTCCCTTCTGCTTGAACGGCTTCTTGCCACCGCCGGACACCATGGCGCGATTCTTCACCGCGGCCGTGCCCTGACGCTGGTTGCCCAGGTGGCGCTTGACCGACATCCACAACAAGTGCTCATTGACCGGCTGCCCAAACAGGTCCGCCGGCAGTTCGGCCGAGCCCTTGGCACTGCCATCCATCGCGTACACCTTCACCGTGGCGCTCATATCAGTCATTCCGTTTGCGGATCATCACGAGACCGTTCGCCGGACCAGGTACCGCGCCCCGCACCAGCAGGACATTCTGTTCCGCGTCGACCGCGACGACCTCGAGGTTCCTGGCCGTGAACTTCTCGCCGCCCATGCGGCCCGGCATGCGCTTGCCCTTGATGACTCGCGACGGATAAGCCGACGAGCCAATCGATCCCGGCTGCTTGCCGTGCGTAGGACCGTGCGATGCGTGACCCGTCACGAATCCGTAGCGCTTCACGACACCGGCAAAGCCCCGCCCCTTCGTGACGCCCTGCACGTCCACGTGATGACCCTTCTCGAACAGGTCCACGGTCAGGTGACCGCCGACTTCGAGACCATTGAGGTCCTCGACGCGGAATTCGCGCATGAACTTCGCCGGCGCCAGGTTCCGCTTCTTGTACTGGCCCAGCACGGGACGCGTCATGCGCTTTTCCTTCACCGCGCCGTAGCCGAGCTGGACAGCCTGGTAGCCGTCACGCTCGAGCGTGCGTACGTCGGTGATGGTGCATGGCCCCGCTTCGATCACGGTGACGGGAATCCCCTCGCCCTTCTCGTCGAAGAGCTGGGTCATTCCGACTTTCTTACCGATTAATCCGATCATGATGGAGAGTTACTCCGGTTATGCATTATTCGTAGGACCGCAAGTCGTGCCGGGCTGCAAGGCGGCGCAGCGGGCGGGCGCGAATCGCTTTCCCTAAGTCTTGATTTCGATGTCGACGCCTGCCGGAATGTCGAGCTTCTCGAGCGCTTCCATCGTCTGGGCGGTCGAGCGCGTGATGTCGATCAGCCGCTTGTGAATGCGGATCTCGAACTGCTCACGCGACTTCTTGTCGACGTGCGGGCTGCGCAACACAGTGTAGATCGTCTTCTTCGTGGGCAGCGGCACCGGCCCCGAGGTCTCGGCCCCGGTGCGGCGCGCCGCACGAACGATCTCGCCCGCCGACTGGTCCAGCGTCGCGTGATCGTATGACTTCAGCTTGATGCGAATCTTCTGAATCATTGTTTTGATTCCTACTTGATGATCTGGGTGACGACACCGGCGCCGACCGTGCGGCCGCCTTCACGGATCGCGAAACGCAACCCGTCTTCCATCGCGATCGTGCTGATCAGC
>JAYSRO010000398.1:0-4796 GCA_043720995.1 Candidatus Eiseniibacteriota bacterium | reverse complement strand
CAAGAAGGAAGCGAACGGTGCGAACGGCCTGCCGGGCGTGCGTGTCGCGCAGTTCCTCGTGCGCATCAAGCCCGACGACGAGGCCCTGAAGAAGCAGCTCGCGGACCTCAACAAGTTGCGCACCCAGGCCCAACGTGATGGTCTCGGCCGCGCCGCCACGGCGATGGCGCTGACGACGACCAAGACCGGCTTCTTCGACCTGGCCAACACCCCCACGGAACTGGCGTCCACGCCTTCCGCCGCGGACTGGGCGTTTGGCGCCAAGGCCAATGAGCTGAGCCCGGTGATCGAGTCGCTCGACTTCTTCGCCATCGTGCAGCTGCTCGCGCTCAAGCCCGAGGGCCCGGCGCCGCGCGAAGCGATCGCTGATCAGCTGCGCCAGCTCGGCGAGCTCGAGGCCGCGATCGACAAGATGCAGCCGAAGGCCGACGCCATCGCCGCGGCACTCAAGGCCGGCCAGACGCTCGAGCAGGCCGCGACCGCAGCGGGCGCCACGGTCCAGAAGATCGACAACCTGGTGCGCGGCGGGCAGGACCAGCGCTTGTTCGGCCAGACCGACCTGATCGGCCAGCTCTTCGCTGCCTCCCCCGGACAGGTCCTGGGCCCCTTGCGCGGCCTCGGCGGTTTCGCGGTGGCGCGACTCGAGTCCCACACCGAGCCCGACTGGACCGCATTCGAAGCGGCGAAGAGCCAGTTTGCCCAGCAGCTGCTGGAGCAGCGGCAGCGCTCGTTCATCGAACGCTACACCTCGTCGTTGCGGGCCGCGGCCAAGGTCAAGGACCTGCGCAGCGACGCGGTCAACTAGTCGAGCCCCGCTCTGATCGAGCGGTGTGAGCCGCGCGCGAAGTCATGCGCTCGCCACAAAACGAATCGCCGGCACCCCGAAGCTCCGGGTGCCGGCGATTTTGTTTGCGGGAGCGTGCGCCCGGTGGACCGCGACGGCGCCTACTTCAGCGGCTCGTTCTCGGGCGGCCGGTTGCTATTCGGAGCGTCGGAGTGAATCTCGTCCTTCAGCTCATTCTGGGCCTTGCGGAACTCGCGCATGGCCTGACCCAGTCCCTTGGCCATCTTGGGAATCTGGCTCGGCCCGAACACCAGCAGGATGATGACGAACACGATCAGCAGCTCAGTTCCACCCACTCCAAACACGATTTCCTCCTCGTTAGTGCTGCACTATTCTAGTCGGCCAACTTGAGCTGGCTGCGGTCGCTGCCAATGACGAGCGACACGTCCGCCAGATCGGGGCCCCATGCCTGCCGGATCACCGGCGCTCCACCCAGGTACCGCGAAACCGTTCGTGCTCCATCCGTGTCCACGCGGCGCGCCACGATGAACGTGGCGAAATAGTCCGATCGCTCAGCCGTGCGTACGGCCACCACCTGGAAGCCGCCATCGCGCAGGAACGACGCTGCGCGTGATGCGACACCGCTCTCGCCCGAGCCATTGATCACTTCGACGCGGATCACACTGGCCCCCGCCGGACGCCAGGCGCGCGGCAGGTTGGGCCTCCAGCCCTTCGCCAATGATGACACGATCAGGGCCACGACGACCACCGCCATCACGATCGTCAGGATACGTAGGCCGCCCCCGCCACCCTTCTTAGCCACGGCGAGCCGCCTTGCGCGGCTTGGGCTCGAGTGCCGCAAGTGCGCGCCGCATGCGAGTCCAGGTCTGCAGCAGCGACTCGGGCAGCACCCGGGTACTGCCGATCACCGGCATGAAATTCGTGTCGCCATCCCAGCGCGGCACCAGATGCAGATGGAGGTGACCCGGAAACCCTGCCCCCGCCACCCGGCCCAGATTGACGCCCGCGTTGATACCATGCGGCTGATACTCCGCCTCGAGCGCCCGCTCCGCAAGGGACGTCAGTTCGAGCAGGTCCGCACGCTCGCCCGCGCCCAACTCGGCGAACCGCGCCATGTGCGGCCGCACGGCGACCATAAGATGCGCCGGGTTGTAGGGATAGCGGTTGAGCATGAGCAGCGCGTTGGGTGTGCGGCGCAGCACCAGGTGCTCGCGATCCGCCGAGGCGGCCGCGACGCGGCAGAACAGGCAGTCCCTGCGCTCCTTGGCGTCACTGGAGCGTGAGGCCGCTGTCGCCGCGGGCTGCTTCGCCGCCGGCCGCTTCGCAGCTTTGCGCGCCGTCTGCCCCGACGCCTTGGCGATGTAGGCCATGCGCCACGGGGACCACAACCGGTCGAGTCCGTGCGAGTCGCTCATGCGCGCCTCACCTCGTGGCACCCAGCTCGCGGAAGATGCGCTCGGCCTCGGCGAGCTGGTCGACGGTGTTGATGCCGAGGAGTTCGCGATGGTCTGGAGCGCACACCACCGCGGCCTTGAGCCCGGCGCGCTGCAACAGCGACACCGTGTCAGTCAGGTAGTACTCACCCTGCGAATTGTGCGCCGTCAGGTTCGACAGCACGTTGACGAGTGCCGTGTAGTCGAAGGCGTAGATGCCGGAGTTCACCTCATCGAGCGCGCGCTGCTCCGCCGTGGCGTCACGGTGTTCGACGATGGTGTCGATCGACTGGTCCGCCCGGCGCACGATCCGGCCGTAGCCCGTGGGATCGGGCAAGCGCATCGACAGCACCGTCACCGCGGCCCCCGACGCGGCGTGGCCCTCGAGCAATGTGTGCAACGTGGAGGCGCGCAGCAACGGCGTGTCGCCGCACACCACCAGCAGGGTGCCCTCGAAGCTCTCGAGTGCCGGGCCCGCCATCAGCACGGCGTGACCGGTGCCGCGCTGTTCAGCCTGCACCACCCACTCGGCTTCGGAATCGGCGAACGTCTGGCGCACGCGTTCGCGCTGGTGGCCGATGACCACGAGCACGCGGCCCACCCCGAGCTGGTCGAGCGTGCTCAGCACGTGCCCCAGCAGCGGCGTCCCGGCCATCGGGTGCAGCACCTTGGCGAGATCGCTGTTCATGCGCGTGCCCTGGCCGGCGGCCAGCACCAACGCGGCGGTATCCGCGTGCCTGAAGCGTGTCATTTCGGCTCCCATTCGAAGTTGTCGATCAGTCGCGCCTTGCCCACGCGCGCGGCGACCGCGACCAGCACGCGGCCACGCACTGTACTTACGGGTTCGAGCGTGCCGGCATCCACGACCGCGATGTAATCTTCCTGCACGGACTCATGACGGCGATAGGCCGCGCGCACCAGCCGCTTGAGCGTGGCAGCCGAGCGCTCCCCGCGATCGAGCGCCGCGCGCGCCGCGGTCAGTCCCTGCGACAACGCCACGGCGTCACGACGCGCGGCGGCGGTGAGGTATTCGTTGCGCGACGAACGCGCGAGGCCGTCGGCTTCGCGCAACGTCGCGCCGCGGCGCACACGCACCGGCACAAACAGGTCTGCGCACATCTGCTCGATGATGCGCGCTTGCTGCGCATCTTTCTGGCCGAGCCAGAGGTCGTCCGGCTGCACCGCGTTGAGTAACTTGAGCACGACGGTCGCCACGCCGGTGAAGTGCCCCGGCCTGCTGGCGCCCTCGAGCATGGCGTCGAGCCCGGTGACATTGACGCGCGTGTGCTCACCGGACGGGTAGAGATCGGCGACGGTGGGCTCCCACAACAAGTCGACCCCGGCTGCGGCGAGCCGAGCGCGATCACGCGCGAGCGGCCTCGGGTAGCGGCGGTAGTCCTCATGCGGACCGAACTGCAAGGGGTTGACGAACACGCTCGCCACGACACGATCGGCGCTCGCCTTCGCGCGCTCGACGAGACTCACGTGCCCCGCATGGATCGCACCCATCGTCGGCACGAAGCCGATCGTGTCACCGCGGCGCCGCCAGCCCGCGATGACGCGGCGCAGCTCGGCGATGGTCTGGACGCGCGGCAAGGCCTTCGCCTTCAATACGACTCCGCATCCGCAGGGAAGCGCTTCGCCTTCACGTCCGCCACGAACTGCGCGAACGCCTCGCGCGTCGCATCGCCCAGCTCGGCGTAGCGGCGCACGAACTTCGCCGTCCGGCCGTGATAGAGCCCGAGCATGTCGTGCGACACCAGCACCTGGCCGTCGCAGCCGACGCCCGCGCCGATGCCGATCGTGGGTACCGTGAGCTCGCGGCTGACCTGCCCGCCGAGCTTCGAGGGAATGCCTTCGAGCACGATGGCGAAGCAACCCGCCGCTTCGAGCTGCTTGGCTTCCTGCAGCAACAACTCCTGGTCCGCCTCGCCGCGCGCCTGCACGCGGTAGCCGCCGAAAGCGAGCACCGATTGCGGCGTGAGCCCCAAGTGCCCCATCACCGGAATGCCCGCGGCGACCATCGCCAGGATCGCGGGCACAACGCGCGCGCCGCCTTCGAGCTTCACCGCATCGGCGCCGCCCTCCTGGATCAGGCGGCCGGCGTTCGCGATGGCCTGCTCGACGCTGACTTGGTACGACATGAACGGCATGTCGGCGATCACCAGTGCGGACGTCTTCGCGCGCGTCACGGCGCGCGTGTGGTGCAGCATGTCGGCCATCGTCACCGGCAGCGTGCTGTCGTAGCCGAGCACCACGGTGCCGAGGCTGTCCCCCACCAACAGCGCCTCGACGCCCGCCTGGTCGGCAAGCCGCGCCGTCGGGAAGTCGTAAGCCGTCACCACCGTGATGATTTCGCCTTTGCGCTTCAGGTCGACGATCGCCGGTGCGGTCAGCTTGGCGCGCGGCGCCTTCGGCGCGCCCACCGCGGGATCCTGCGTCATGGTGTCTCCTCGCGCTCGATCGGCTGGTAGTACGTCGTCCCCTGCCGGTGCGAGCGGATGCGGTTCAAGAGGTCTTCGTAGTCACCCGGGTTGTTGACGAAGTCGATGGCATTG
>JAYSRO010000397.1:0-4802 GCA_043720995.1 Candidatus Eiseniibacteriota bacterium | reverse complement strand
ACAGAACCCCGTGCGCTGCCCGGATGCCGCGGCCGCGGTGCGCATGGCGGAGTTGATCGCCAACACGCGCGACGACCATGACTCCGTCGGCGGCATCGTCGAGATCGTGGCGGGCGGCGTCCCCGCGGGCTGGGGCGATCCCACGATGACCAAGCTCGACGCGCTGCTGGGTGCGGCGATGCTGTCGATCCCTGCCACCAAGGGTGTGGAGATCGGTGGCGGCTTCGCGATGGCGGCGCGCCATGGCTCCGAGACCAACGACGTGTTCGAGGACGGGCACTTCAAGACGAATTTCTCGGGCGGCATCGCGGGCGGCATCTCCAACGGCGCCGAAGTCGTGGTGCGTGTCGCCGTGCGTCCCGCCACGTCCATCGGCAAGCCGCAGACGGCTGCGACGGCGACAGGCGAGAGCCGCACCATCGCCATCGAGGGCCGTCACGATCCGTGCATTTGCCCGCGCGTGGTCCCGGTGGCCGAAGCCATGATGGCGCTGGTGTTGATGGACGCGTGGCTGCGGCAGCGCGCACTGCGGGGCCGCGAGCAATGAGCGCGAGCGTGATGCCATGCTGCTGATCCTCGCCGCCGGCACCGGCGAACCCTTGGCCGCCGAGATCTCGACCCGGCTGCGCATGTTTGGACTGTCGGTCCATCGCACCGAGTACGAGGGCCAGATCCGGCTGGGTGCTGTCGGCGATGAAAGCGGTGTCGACTGGAAGGCGGTCGCCACGTGGAGCGGGGTCGCACAGGTGCTGCAGTTCGATGCGCCATTCAAGCTGGCCAGCCGCTTGTTCCATCCGCACCCGACCGTCATCACGGTGGGACGCTGCGCCATCGGCAGCGACCAGCTCGTGATCATGGCGGGCCCGTGCTCGGTGGAAGGCGAGGAGCAGGCGTTCACCATCGCCGAGGCCGTCTCGAAGGCGGGTGCGACGATCCTGCGTGGTGGAGCTTACAAGCCGCGCACCTCACCGTATTCATTCCAGGGGCTCGGCGAAGAGGGCCTGAAGATCCTGCGCCGCGCCGCGGATGCGCACGGGCTCGCCGTCGTGAGCGAGGTGATGGACACCCCGCAGGTTCCCCTGCTCGCGCGCTATGCGGACATCCTGCAGATCGGCGCGCGCAACATGCAAAACTACGCGCTGCTGCGCGAGGTGGGGCAGACCGACAAACCCGTGCTGCTCAAGCGCGGGCTCGCCTCGACCATTGAAGAGTGGCTGATGAGCGCCGAGCACATCATGTCGCAGGGCAACGCGCAGGTCATCCTGTGTGAGCGCGGCATTCGCACGTTCGAGACCTACACGCGCAACACGCTCGACCTGAACGCCATTCCGGTGGTAAAGGAACGCTCGCACCTGCCGGTGATCGTGGATCCCTCGCACGGCACCGGCATTCGCGACAAGGTCGCCCCGATGGCACGCGCTTCGATCGCCGCCGGCGCGGATGGACTGATGATCGAAGTCCATCACGATCCCGACCACGCGCTGTCCGATGGAGCACAGTCGCTGTACCCGGACCAGTTCGCGGAACTCGTCAACCAGGTGCGCACGATTGCCGCCGTGGTAGGCCGCCGCGTCTAGCCGTCCGCTTGACAGGAACGCCTCCATACCGCTTAATCCGGCGCTCCGCGGGCGCTTAGCTCAGCTGGTAGAGCACTTGCTCGACAAGCAAGGGGTCACTGGTTCAACTCCAGTAGCGCCCACCACCTTTTAAGGTACCCGCCCGGAGCCTCGCCCCTGACGTCTGGGGGCCGAGTTCGTTCCGTCGGCGAACTCGCAAGGATCCCGCGATGTCCCTGGCGCCCGCATCGGAAGACCGTCCCGACGTCGCAGCCTATCCCGGCGGCGCCAACCTCTACCGCCTCCGGCACTCCGCGGCCCACGTGCTGGCCACCGCGGTGCTCGACCTCTACCCGGACGTGAAGGTTGCCGGCGGACCGCCGATCGAGAACGGCTTCTACTACGACTTCGCACGCGAGACGCCCTTCACGAACGAGGACCTCGAGCGGATCGAAGTGCGCATGCGCGAGATCGTCGCCGAGAACCAGAAGTTCGAGTACGCGGAAGCGACCCGCGATCAAGCGCAGGCGCGCTTCGCTGCGGCGGGCGAGAAGTACAAGCTGCACTTCCTGACCCAGATCCCCGCGACTGCCAAGGTCACCTATTACACCAACGGTCACTTCGTCGACCTGTGCCGTGGTCCCCACGTCGCCGGCACCGGTGACCTGAAGGCGTTCAAGCTCACGCACGTCGCAGGCGCCTACTGGCTGGGCAGCGAGAAGAACGAGATGCTCCAGCGCATCTACGGCACCGCGTTCGAATCGCAGGCGGACCTCGACGAGTACCTGAAGAAGATCGAGGAAGCGCTCAAGCGCGACCACCGCAAGCTGGGCCGCGAACTCGACCTGTTCTCGATCCAGGAAGAGATCGGGCCCGGGCTCGTGCTGTGGCACCCCAAGCTCGGCATTGTGCGCCACCTGATGGAGACCTACTGGAAGGAGCTCCACCAGCAGCGCGGCTACGAGTTCGTCTACACGCCGCACATCGCGAGCGAGAAGCTGTACGAGATCTCGGGCCACCTGCAGAACTACGCCGACATCATGTACGCCCCGATGGTGATCGACGAGCAGGCCTACCGCGCCAAGCCGATGAACTGCCCGGGCCACATCATGATCTACACCTCGCGCAAGCACAGCTATCGCGAACTGCCGGTGCGCTACGCCGAGCTCGGCACGGTGTACCGCTACGAGCGCAGCGGCGTGCTGCACGGCATGGAGCGCGTGCGCGGCTTCACCCAGGACGACTCGCACATCTTCTGCACGCCCGACCAGCTGCAGGCCGAAGTGCAGGGCGTGCTGGACCTGCATCACGAGCTGATCAGCAGCTACGGCTATGAGTACAAGTGCTTCCTCGCGACCCGCCCGCACGACAAGTACTTAGGGTCGGACGAGGAGTGGGCGTTTGCCGAGAAGGCGCTGCGCGATGCACTCGAAGCGCGCGGCATGCCGTACGAAGTGGACGAGGGCGGCGGCGCGTTCTATGCGCCGAAGATCGACATCAAGCTGAAGGATGCGATCGGCCGTGACTGGCAGTGCGGCACCATCCAGGTCGACTTGAACCTGCCCAAGCGGTTTGGCGTCTACTTCACCGGTCCCGATGGCAAGGACCACGAAGTCATCATGCTGCACCGTGCCTTGTATGGCTCGCTCGAGCGCTTCGCCGGCATCTTCATCGAACACACGGGAGCCGAGTTCCCGGTGTGGATCGCGCCGCTGCAGGTCATGGTGATCCCGGCCAACGAGAAGGCGAACGAGTACGCGACCTCCACCGTGTCGATGCTGCGGGAGGGAGGCATTCGCGCCGAGGCCAATTTCCGCGATGAAAAGATGGGTGCCAAGATCCGCGACGCCGAGCTCGAGAAGATCCCCTACATGCTGGTGGTCGGCACCCGAGAGGCCGAAGCCGGCACCGTTTCGCCCCGGCGCAAGGGAGTGGGACAGCTGGAAGTAATGACGCGCGAGGTGTTCCTGGCGCGGATCCAGCAGGAGACGCGCGACAAGGTGAGGTAGCACTCACGCCACCCCAGTAGTCCCCGAAGATCGCCAACCGCCCCCACGACCAGCCCCCGTGGAAGGTAGTTCGGTATGCACGAATCTTCATTGTCACGGCTCAGCGACGACGAGCTCGGTCACCCGCTCAAGGACGCCGCCGCCAGGGATCGCGAAGCGCTCGCCCGGGTGATCGCGCACATGGCCGAGATCGACGCGCGCCATCTCTACCTTCAGGCTGGCTACCCCACCATGCTCGACTACTGCCGGGACGGACTGGGGATGGACTCGGAGGAAGCCCCCGAGCGGATCGAAACCGCGCGAGTGGCGCGGGAGTTCCCGGCCGTTTTCGAGATGTTGGCGGATGGCCGCTTGAATCCCGCGACCACGGCCCTGTTGGCTCCCCACCTGACGGAAGCCAACGCCCCTGAGGTACTCGAAGCCGCGAGCCACCTGTCCGAGACGCGGATCGTCGAACTCCTGCGCGACCGCTTTCCCTGACTTTTAGTGGGGTAGCCTGAGCACGTTCGCGGGGGAGAGGCCGGGGGGGAGGCCTGGTGCGGGGCGAGCCCCACGGGCTTGAATTCCCCGGCCGGACCCCGTACTATGCCAGCCGATCCACCAAGCAGAAGCCTTTGTGCTTCTCACCCCCGCGGGCTGCGCTCAAGAGTGCGCTGCTTCGCTACGGGGTCCGAGCCGGCGCCTCATATAGAGGCGCCGCATCCGGCCAAGGCCGGGCGGGCCATCTGCTTGGGTTCCCCGCTCGGCTTTATTTTTTTGTGCCGCGCGGCAGGAATGCGGAGCAACCGTTCAACCTGGAGGTACCCGCCATTTCGATGAACCGACAACCCGAAACGCGCGTTAACGAACGCATTCGCGTTCCGCAGGTGCGCGTGATCGGGGACGACGGCTCGCAGCTCGGGGTCCTGCCTGTACGGGAGGCGCTCACGCTCGCGCAGTCGAAGGGTCTCGATCTCGTAGAAGTGTCGCCGACGGCGCGCCCGCCCGTATGCCGCATCATGGATTACGGCAAGTTCAAGTACGAACAGAACCTTCGCGCGCGCAAGGCCAAGAAGAAGCAGCACCATACGCATCTGAAGGAAATCAAGATGCGGCCGAAGATCGACGACCACGACTACGACTTCAAGATGCGCCATGCGCGCGACTTCTTGGGCGAGCGCGACAAGGTGAAGTTCACTATTACCTTCCGTGGCCGCGAAATGGCACACACAGAAATCGGCCACGAGTTGATGCGCAA
>JAYSRO010000396.1:0-2394 GCA_043720995.1 Candidatus Eiseniibacteriota bacterium | reverse complement strand
ACGGGCGCCGCGGCGGCAATGGCCGAGCACACGGCGAGGATCCCAACCAAACAACGAACCCAGCGCTTCGGGTCCATGAGTACTCCTTTGGGCTAATCCCGAATCTGTCGAGTGACCGCAGAGCGAGAGGAACATGCCTCGCCCCCTGAGGCGAATCGCAGCGCGGTCAACGAGGTGCGCGATGCGCGAGCGCGGATACTAGGAATGCGTCACGCGGCTGTCAACGCGGAACGGCCCCTGGGATCCCCCCGCTCACGAAACACACGGGTGGCCGGCGACCCAGAAGCGCCAGCGGCGCTCCATCCCCACGCGGATGCCGATGCGTGGCCCCCTCAACTTACGGGCGGCGTAGGGCGCGCGTGCCGTGCCCGCCACCCACACCTCGCCGCGCGACAGGTCGATCCCATCGTGACGCAGGTCGAGCGCCAACGCCTGCGCCACACAGCCCGGCCCGCGCGCCAGCCGAGCGAATTCGGGCGTCCCGCGCGAACGGCGCATGGCGTCGAGGCCGCGCAGCGGCTCGAGTGCGCGGATCAACACCGCGCCCGCACGCCCCTCGGGCTCGCACACGAGGTTCGCGCAGTGATGCATGCCATAGGTGAAGTACACATAGAGATGGCCTGGCCGGCCGAACATCACGGCGCTGCGTGGCGTGGGGCCGCGATAGGCGTGACTCGCGGGGTCGTGGCGGCCCCTGTAGGCCTCGACCTCGACGATGCGCCCGCTGCGGATGCCGTGTGCCGTGCGGTGGACGAGCACCTTTCCGATCAACTCACGCGCGACGACTGGCGAAGGCCGCTCGAAGAACGCTCGCGGCAAACGCGACATCAGTGCGCGTTCGCCTCGCCGACACCCAACTGCTTCAACGGCTCGAGGAACATCGCCTGGATCTGCGCCAACCGCGCTTCGGTGCGGGCTTCGAAGCGCACCACGATCACGGCTTGCGTGTTCGAGGCGCGCGCCAGCCCCCAACCGTCGCCAAATTCCACGCGCACACCATCGATGTCGATCACCTTGTAGGTGTCGCCGAACTGGCGCTTGAGCGTCTCCACCACCTCGAACTTGCGCTCCTCGGGGCAGTCGAGCCGGATCTCCGGCGTCGAGAAGTAGCTGGGGATCGATTGCACGAGGGCGTCGAAGCTCTGGCCCGAAGCGGCGACGTAGCGGAGCAGCCGGCCGGCGGCGAACAGCGCATCGTCGAAACCAAAATATCCCTCGGAGAAGAACATGTGCCCCGACATCTCCCCGGCCAACGGCGCGCCGGTTTCCTTGAGGCGGCTCTTGAGCAGCGAGTGCCCGGTCTTCCACATCGATGGCCTGCCGCCGTGCGCGAGGATGTCCTCGGCGAGACCCTGCGAGCACTTGACGTCGAACAGGATCTCGGCGCCCGGCACACGCTGCAGGACGTCGCGCGCGAACAGCGCGAGCAACTGGTCGCCGAACACGACGCGCCCGCCTGAATCGACGGCGCCGATGCGGTCCGCGTCGCCGTCGAAGCCGATTCCCAGATCGGCGCCCGTGCGACGGACTTCGGCGATCAGGTCTTCCAACAGCTTGGGTACGGTGGGATCCGCGAGGTGGTTCGGGAAGTTGCCATCGAGTTCGGCGTACAGCGGAATCACGGTGTGCCCCATGCGTTCAAACACCTCGGGCACCACCGTGCCGGCGCAACCGTTGCCGCAGTCCATCACGACCTTGAGCCCCTTGCTGCTCGTGAGCCGCGTAACGAGCATGTCGCGATAGTCGTCGAGGATCGGGCGCTCGCTCGCCGCTCCCGCGCCGCGCTCGAAATCTTGTGCCTCGATCCAGCCGCGCATGGTGACGATATCGGGGCCGAACACCGGACTGTCCCGCCGCGCCATCTTGAAGCCATTGTACTCGGGCGGGTTGTGGCTGCCGGTCACTTGCAGCCCGCCATCGAAGCCGCGCGCCACGACGGCGTAGTACAGCGCGGGCGTCGGCACGAGCCCGACCGATTCCACATCGACGCCCGAGGCGAGCGCCCCGCGCGTGATGGCCGCCGCGAGCCGCACGCTGCTCGGGCGCACATCGCGGCCCAGTGCGATGCGGCTGCCCCCCTCGCGCCGGATCAGCGTGCCGAACGCGCGCCCCACGGCCTCGGCGGTCGCGTCGGTCAACTCGGACTCATGGAAACCGCGGATGTCGTACTCGCGGAAGATGGTCGAGGGGATCACTATTCGTCCTTGAGCTTGAGGTAGGCGTCGATGAACTCGTCCAGCTTGCCGTCGAGCACGGCCCAAGCGTCGCCGATCTTCAACTCGCTGCGGTGATCGTTGACCATGGTGTAAGGGTGCAGAACGTACGAACGGATCTGGCTGCCGAAGTCGATGTCCTTCTTGGCATTCGTCAGGTTTTCGGTCTTCTTGCGCTCCA
>JAYSRO010000395.1:0-2395 GCA_043720995.1 Candidatus Eiseniibacteriota bacterium | reverse complement strand
GTCAGGGTACCGCCTGCGCGCGATGCCAGGCCGCTGTTGGCGAGCAGGTCGACGATGACGACGAGTTGCTGCCCAAACGCGGAGGGATTGGGGCCGGGGTTGAGCAGGAGTGAGGTGGGGGCCTGGATCACCGAGAGGCTGACGCTGTTCGACCACGATGCAGGCACGCAGCCTGCGCCGAGGAAGCGCGCCGAGATGACGTGAGTCCCTGCGGTCGTCGGCGCCCCGGAGAACGTCGTGTTGCCGCCCACGAGCAGCTGGGTGCCGACCGATACGCCATTGTCATAGAACTGCACCTGCCCGCTGAGCCACGGCGCCGCGGCGCCGAGAATCGACAAATTGAGCGTGTAGGCCAGGGTCGTCCCGCCGGCTGCTGGATTCGGGTTGACCGTCAACGTCACGAGCGCCGAATCGCCCGTCGTTGCGGGGACCACGAAGTCCGTGGGCGGCGTCACGATCGTCTCGGCGCACTGTCCGCCGGAATACACGAGCCGAAGCGGGTGCGTGCCCGGCAGGAGCGGTGGCGAGATCACCAGCCTGGCGATGCCGCCGGTCACCGGCACCGTTCCGAGCAATGCGTTGTTGTCGAGGAATCCGATCGTCCCGCCCGTCGCCGAGGTGATCTGGGCGGTCAGGGTGTCGGGCGTATCACAGCGCAGCGGTGAGGGGCGCGCGGTCAGCGTGAACGTGGGCGTCACCGCGGTGAACAAGGCTTCTATGGTGTGGTTGGAGCGCACATTGGTGAAGGTGTAGCCCGCGACGGCTCCGACCGAGACGCCATCGACGAGCACGTCCTGCACGAGCAGGCACGCCCCCTGTATCTCGAAGTGGAGATTGTCACCGCACAGCACCGAGATCGGCCCCGAAGGGAGGATCAGTCCGCCATTCTGCGACGAGGCCGTGATGGTGTAGGGCCTGCCCTGGAAGGTGGCGTAGATCAGGTGATCGCTCTGCACGTTCGTGAACGTGTAGGTGGCCACGGGGCCAATCTGGATGCCGTCGACCTCGAGTTCGGTCATGTCGTGGCATTCGTCGGCTGCGAACGTGAAGGTGATATTCGCACCTGCCGCGACCATCACGATTCCGCCATCCGGCGAGATGGTGCCGCCCGCGGTGGCCTGGATGTCAATCGCGAAGCTGTCGGGCGCTGCGGTCGAGGCCGCCGCCGGGTTGGCGCAGCAAGCGATCACGAGCAGCAGCAGCCACGCGAGGATCCCGGTCGACTGGTCAGCGCGAAGGCAGGACGAATGCAGCCGCTGGGGGCATCGGGGCACCGTGCACACTCCTGGGGCAAGTCGAGAGAGCCGACGTAGGGGCCCCGGCAGGCGCGAGCCCTTGACGATATGATACAGGATATGGTGCGGGTCCTTTGGATGTGGAAATGGGAGCGTGTTGAACCCTCGCGAACCGGCGATTTGCCGCGGGAAAGTGCCGCATGACCGTCGAAGTTGGCCGAATCCGTGAACTGTTCCGCTATCCCGTCAAATCGATGGCCGCGCAGCCGGTTGGGGGCGCGCACCTGAATTTGCATGGTCTCGGTGGCGACCGGCGCTTCGCATTCCGGCGTCGGGCCGAGCGCGGGGGGGTGCCGTGGTTGACCGCCAGCCATTACCCGGAGCTGCTGCGCTACTGCCCGTTGGGCGGGGACGGAGCCGCGGAAGATCCGGCGCCGACTCACGTGCTGACTCCCGAAGGCGAGGAGCTCGACCTGCAGGGCGAAGCGTTGCGTGCGGAGGTGTCGCGCCGCAGTGGTCACGAGGTCGAGTTGATCCGGTCGCGTTTGGGGATGTTCGACGACGCCGACGTCTCGGTCATCACCGTCGCGACGATTCGCGGAATCGAACGTGAACTGGGGAGGCCACTCGACCTTCGTTGCTTCCGGCCGAACATCGTCGTGGAGACCGGCGGCGAAGAGGTGTTCGGCGAGGATCACTGGGTGGGCGGCACGCTCGTGTTCGGCGAGGGCGATGCCGCGGCCGCGGTCACGCTGACGATGCGCGACCCGCGCTGCGTAATGGTCAACATGCACCCCGACACCGCGCAGCAGGACCCACAGGTCATGCGCACGCTCGTGCGCATGTCGGGGAACAACGCCGGCGTCTACGGCACAGTGGTGCGCGCGGGTGCCCTCGCGGTGGGCCAGCCGGTGCGGCTCCTGGAGCCGCGTTGAGACTCCCCGCGCACGTCCTGCCGTTCTGGAGCGAGTTCGAGGTGATCTACCCGCCGGGGGCGGCCGCGGCCTCGGCTTAGAGCCGGACGTTCACCATCAGGTCGCCGCGCGCGGGCACTTCGATGTCCTTCGTGGTGGTGCCGAAGGTCGGGTGCCACACCCGCAGCGTGTACTTGCCGGGCGGCAACTTGGGCAGCCTGAATCCACCGTCGCTGTTGGGGCGCG
>JAYSRO010000394.1:0-10891 GCA_043720995.1 Candidatus Eiseniibacteriota bacterium | reverse complement strand
GACCCGGCGCTGCCGCGCAGCGTTGCGCTGCGTGCGCTCGCGAACCCGTTCCGCGGTCCCCTCAACCTGACGTTGTCGCTGCCCCGGGCGGCCAGCGTGCGCTTCGAGATCATCGATGTCGCGGGCCGCGTGGTGCGCCGCATGGCGCCTCAACGCTTCGCCGCCGGTGAGCAGCACTTGAGCTGGGATGGCCGCGATGCTGCGGGACACACCGCTCAACCGGGAGCCTATTGGGCGAGCGTGTATGTCGGCGACCAACGCCTCGTGAAGAATGTGGTATCGCTGCGCTAGCTACCGGGCCGGGTGACGGCCCCCCTGGATCGTGAGCCTGAACAAGCCCACAGGCGTGTTCTTCCGTTCCAGTGCAGCTTTCCCTCGCCCCTCCCCGTACCCTCTCCCACACGGCTTTGCCCGCCGGGGGGACCGCAGGGGCATCCCCTGCCCACGGCGAATAATTCCGTTGACCGCCTGCGGGGGGTGGTGCTAGATTTCCAGCACATGCTGAAAAATCAACAGTTGATCCGGAGGGCTGCATGAAGGAACTCCAGACGTTGAGCCGCCGCGAGCGTGAGATCATGGACATCGTGTTCGGCACTGGTGCTGCGTGCGCCACGGCCACCGAAGTGCGTGAGCGCATGCCCGATGCTCCGAGCTACTCCGCCGTGCGCGCGACCATGCGCGTGCTCGAGCAGAAGGGCTTGCTCAAGCATGAGCACGACGGTAAACGGTACGTCTACCGGCCAACGCTGCATCCGGTGAAGGCGCGCAAGAACGCCATCACCCACCTCGTCAACACATTCTTCGATGGCTCCGCCGCCGGCGCCTTGCTGACCTTGCTCGAACAGCCGGGCAATGACCTCAGCCCCGCCGAGTTGGACCGCATGGCGCAACTGATCGATCGCGCGCGAAAGGAAGGCCGCTAATGGGTTCCTGGATCTCCGCCGTGTTGTCTGCTGCGAATGCGCTGACGGCAGCGACGGTGCTGCTGTTCCTGCTGCGTCTCACGCTCATCGCCGCCATGGGACGTCTGGCGCTGGCACTGTTCCCCCGAGCCTCGGCCGCTTCACGCCACCTGGTTGCCACCGTGACGCTGGCCGCACTCGTGGCGCTGCCGGTCGTGATGGCCGTGGTGCCCGCGTGGAAGTTGCCGATCCTGCCGCGCCAGGACACCCTTCGAGTGACGGCTCCGGCACTGTCGGTGACGACCACGGAGACGTTCGTGCGGCGCAGCTATGACGTAGTGGATGGCGATGTGCCGTTCGTGGCCGCCTCACCGCGTGCCAACGCCTCAGCACCTCGAGTGGTGGTCCCCGGTGCGCGGCCAATCGTTCCGCCCGCGCCCATCTCGTGGCCCCTCGCCCTGGCCCTGGTGCTGATTGCAGTCTCAGAACTGATGCTGTTGCGCTGCGCGCTGTCACTGGCGGCGGCCGCTTGGTTCGCCCGTTGCGCGGACGACGTTGCGGAGCCCAGGCTGCTGGCGGCATTCGATTCGGCTCGCGACCAACTCGATGTCGCCCGCAAGGTGAACCTGCGCATCACCCCGCGCGTCTCGGTACCGGTCGTGGCGGGCGTGTTCCACCCCACGCTATTGTTGCCCAGCGAGGCGCGCGGCTGGAACCGCGAGCGGCTCGACGTCGTGTTCCTGCACGAATTGGCCCACGTCCAGCGCCTCGACACCCTGTCGCTGGTGGTGGCGCGCGTGGCCGGGGGACTCTACTGGTTCCACCCCATCGTGCGCGGGCTGGCGCTCGAAGCGCGGCGCGAGTGCGAGCAGGCGTGTGACGATCGCGTGCTTGCGAGCGGCATCCGCGCCTCCGTCTACGCCGAGCACCTGTTGACGATCGCCCGCACCGCCGCGGCCCGCGATCCCCTGGGCAACGCCGTGCTGGCGATCGCCCGGCCCTCCAACCTGGAGCAGCGCTTGTCGTCGATTCTGAGTCTCGGTCTCGATCGTGCCCCGGCGTCCCGGCGTGCCGTGGCGCTCGCCGCTGCAATCGGCGCATTGCTGTTGCTGCCACTGGCCTCCGTGCACGTGACCGCGGCACCGGCGCGCACCCCCACAAGCAAGACGGACACGCTCGTCTGGCGTTCGAACCGTATGGCGCCGGTAGCGCATCACACCACGAATGGCGTGTCGCGTCCGCCCGCCCCTGCGGCACCGGCAGCACCCGCCGTACCGGCGGCGCCTGCAGCGCCGGCAGAGCCGGCCACGCCGCCTCCCGCGGGCGACTCTTGGGGCGGCTCGTGGAGCAACGCGTCGAACACGGCTCCCAATGCGTACTCGGAGCGCTCCGGCCGCAACTGGTACTCCCGCGCGCGTCGCAACTACGAGCGCGACCGTTATTCGGAATCCGGCGACCAGTACGTGCGTGCGGCACGCGCCGGCTACAACATCGAGACGTCGTTCTACAATGCCGCGTGTTCCTACGCCCTGGCGTACCAGACAGAACGGGCGCTCGCGGCGCTGCGCGACGCGGTCCATGCGGGTTGGGATGATGCCGACCATATGGACTCGGACGATGACCTCGACTCCATCCGCCGCGACCGCCGTTACAAGCAATTGGTCGAGGAGGTGCGCAACGCCGACCCCGACGAGGGCGACCGCAAGTCGGCCGCCGCCGAATTCGAAGCGTTGCGCTCGCAGGGTTCGACGGACTCCGGAGACTGGGGCAGCGCCGGGATCGAGTTGATGCATTCGGGCGACCCGGCCAAGGCCGTCGATGCGTTTGAGACCCAGATCAAGCTGAAGCCGACGTCGAATGCGCTGTACAACCTGGCGTGCGCCCATGCGATCAATGGCAATCACCCGGCGGCGTATGCAGCACTGGAGCGCGCGATCACGGCCGGTTTCGGCAGTGCCTCGCACATGCGCAAGGACGACGACCTCGACGCCCTGCACGGCGAGAAGCGATTTGATGAGCTTGTGCGCATGACCGAGTTGCTGGAGCTGAACGAAGAGAACCTCAACGACAACGAGCCGGGCGGTTGGAGCAAGACGCTGCCCCGCTACCAGCGCGTGTCGCAGCAGTACCCCAATGTAGGCAGGGCATGGTTCAACCTCGGCTATGCACAATTGCGCGCCCGCCGGTTTGAAGAGAGCCGCGCCTCGTTCGAGCGCGGACTGGAACTCGGCTACCGCCGCGGCACGTCGATGTACGACCTCGCTTGCGTCTCGGCGCAACTGCGCGACGCCGGCGAAGCGGTCAAGTGGCTGAATCGCGCCAAGGGCGAGAGCATGGAGCTCGCGTTCTACCTTGCAACCGATCGCGACCTCGACCCCATCCGCTCGGACTCGCGCTTTCGCGAATTCAAGCGCAGCGTCGGGGACGAGACGTTCGAGCGGGGCCGCAAGTCGCTGAAGCAGAAGCTCGACAAGTTGGGGCGCGCGCTCGACGATCTGTAGCCGGTGGGGCAGGGTGGTGAACGCGCTGCGCCTGGCCTACTCCCCAAGTGCCCGGAGCCGTCGCTGGACGCGAGACTGGTCGTCGCGCGCCGGAGCGGCATGCAACCCAAGCGCCACCAGGCGCCGGGTTGCACCGGGCACTTTGTGTTTCCCGCGCCTGACGGCAAACGCCTTTCCTCACCTGTCTTCCGCGCCCTCAAGTGCCCCGGGACGACGCTTCGGGTACTATTGAGGCCACATGAAGACCCTCAGCACAGAAGAAGCCGCCCGCCTGCTCCAACTCAACGTGAAGGCCGTGCAACGCATGGCCAGGGCGGGAACGCTTCCTGCGGTGCGAGTCGGCCGCAAGTGGCTATTCCACGAGGACCAGCTCCAGCGCCTGCTCGGCCGCTCCACGAACGACTCCGCGGCACCGGTGCTCGAGCTCAGCGCCCGTAACCGGCTCAAGGGAACCATCACGCGGCTCCAAGTCGATGGCCTGATGGCAGAAGTTCTGCTGCGTATCGGCGACCAGGAGTTGGTGGCGATCATCACGCGTTCATCGTGTGAACGCATGCGGCTGGAGGTCGGCGCCGAGGTGTTCGCCGTCATCAAGTCGACCGAAGTGATGATCGGACGGCTGGAGCGCGACGCGTGACGCGCCGGTCTTCGAGCCTCTCGCGATGAGCAACCCCGCCCCCGCGCGTCCGCGGCGTGCGCGTCGTGGCGCCTCGAGCGGAATATTGCTGTCGGTGTGCGCCAGCGGATTGCTGCTGGTGTTCTTGGGGTTGCCCTTTGTCAGCCTGCTGATGCGGGCTGCACCGTCACAGTTGCTCCAGCACCTCACCGACGACACGGTGCTATCCGCCTTGCGCCTGAGTCTCCTGACCGCGGCCAGCTCCACACTGCTGACCGTGGTGTTCGGCACGCCGCTCGCGTGGTTGCTTGCCACTCGCGAGTTTCGGGGCAAGCGCGTCATCGAGACGTTGGTCGACTTGCCGATGGTGCTGCCCCCGACCGTGGCGGGGTTCGCCTTGCTGCTCGCGTTCGGCCGCATGGGGCTGGCGGGGCGCACGCTCGATGCCGCAGGAATCCACCTGCCGTTCACGACGCTCGGCGTGGTGGCCGCCCAGTGGTTCATGTCGGTGCCGTTTTACATATCCCCTGCGCGCGCGGGGTTTGCCGCGGTGGACCGCCGTTACCTCGATGCAGCGGAGACCCTCGGCGCCTCGGAGTCATTCGTGTTCACGCGCATCGTCCTGCCACTGGCACAGCCAGCCCTGATCGCGGGCATCGCGATGGCGACAGCGCGCGCCCTGGGCGAGTTCGGCGCCACCATCATGTTTGCGGGTAACCTTCCCGGCACGACACAGACCATGCCGCTCGCCGTCTATGTGGCGATGAACTCCGATCTCGATACCGCCATTGTGCTGGCCATCCTGCTGCTGGTGATGTCGTTCGCCCTGCTGCTGGGCCTGCGCGCCTCCCCCTCGACTTTCCTGTGGAATCGCAGCCGTGCTGCAAGTCCAACTTCGTAAGCGGCTCGGCGCCTTCGAACTCGAGGCGGCGTTCAATGCCGCCCTGCCGGGAACGCTCGTGCTGGTGGGCGAGAGCGGCTCAGGCAAGTCGACGTTGCTGAAGCTGCTGGCGGGCCTGTTGGAACCCGACACCGGTTCGATCCTTCTGGACGGCACCGCCGCCGTCGATGTCGCGCGCGGTGACTGGCAGCCCGCGCGCCAGCGGCGTGTCGGTTACGTCGCCCAGGACTACGCGCTGTTCCCCCACCTGCGGGTGCGCGACAACGTAGCGTTCGGCCTGCGCGCCACCGGCGTGTCTGGCCCCGACGTGGCGGAGCGCGTCGAGCGTACGCTCAGCCGGTTGGGGATCGCGGCGCTGGACTCACGCTGGCCGCACGAACTCTCCGGGGGGCAACAGCAGCGCGTTGCGTTGGCGCGGGCGCTGGTGATTGAACCGCGCCTGCTGCTGCTCGACGAGCCGCTCGCAGCACTGGACCAACGCACGCGCCGCGAGGTGCGCCGCGAGTTGCGCGTGCTGTTGGCCGAACTCCCCTGCCTCACGATCCTCGTGACACACAGCCCCGCGGATGCCGTCGCGCTGGGCGAACGCATCCTCGTACTCGAAGGCGGGCGCATCACGCAAGCCGGCACGCGGCAGGACATGCTGCAGCATCCACGCACGCCCTACGTGGCGGAATTTATCGGCACGAACCTGTTCGCAGCGCGCGTGATCGAAAGCGTCGCCGGCGCACCGGTCCAGCTGGAGGTCGACGGCGCGCGAATCACCGTGCCGGATTGCGGCGAGCGGGGTGACGTGATGGCGGTCGTGGATCCGCGCGACATCACACTGTCACGCGAGGCGCCCACGGGCAGCGCCCAGAACGTGCTGGCCGGACCCGTAACCGAACTCACGCCCGAACCCCCGAGCGGCGATCGCGTCCGCGTGGCCGTTGCCTCGCGGCCACCGTTGGTGGCGGAGATCACCCATACCGCCGCGAACCAGCTCGGGCTGGCGCCGGGAGTCACGGTGTTCGCATCGTTCAAGGCGACCGGAGTACGCGTGTTCCGCTAGCGCTGAACCATGAACAGGCCGCGGCGCACCATCAGGCGGGCCGGTCAGCGCATCGCCGCGCTCTAGCCGTGCGCCGAATCCGCTGCCGCCGGCGTCGCCGAAGGTGCTGCGGCTTCAGCCCGCGTCTTGAGCTGGGCGAGTCCCTTCTCGAAGTCCTTGCCCACCGCCTGGTCCATGCTCATGAACAGGCTGATGGCCTTGGTGGTGAAGCTCTGGTTGCCGTCCATCGACCAGGTGACCTGGGTCCCGGCCGGAGCCTTGGCGAACGCGAAGGTCGCGACGCTCGTACTGGCGAATGGCTTGATGAAGTCGAGCTTGATGGCGATCTTTTCATTGGGCACCGACTCCAAGATGGCCATCTGGCCCTCGCCGACGTCTTTATTGCCGACCCAGTGATAGATCGCGCCCGCGCCGGAATCGGCGCCGCTGTAGCTCACCTTCATGCGCGGGTCGATCTTGCCCCACGGCGACCAGTCCTGCCAGCGACGAAAGTTGTTCACCATCACGAATGCCGGATCGGCCGCGGTGGCGATCGTGGCGGAACGCTCGACGTGGTAGGTGTTGGGACGGGTGAAGATGAACACGAGCAGCGCGGCAATCATCACGAGCAGGACGGGCAGCAATCGCTTGGCCATGAAATCCTCCGGGAACGTCACACGTCGGGCGCGACGTACCCGAACTCTAGCGGATGTCAGGCCCTGCGTCCTACTCGAATCGCGGCAACTCGAATCGCGGCGCATCGGGCCGGCTGCCCTTGGTGTCCGTCCAATCGAAAGCTGCTCCTCCCCACGCTTGCACGTCGATCCCGAGGTGCTGCTTGTACCACTCGCACAGCGCCTTCGGATCCTTGGCCGCGATGAAGATGCCGCCGAGGCCAATGACTCTCCGCATTCGGACCTCCGGTGATGGCTGAACTCTCGCGGGCCACACTTGCGGCGTTCGATGAATCGTCGATCGTGGAGCCTAGAGCACCAGCTCCATCTCGTCATGGCGCGGCATGAAGCCGTGCGAGCGGTAGACCCCGCGCGCCGCCGTCGTCGTGTGTAACCGCACCCGACCGAGTCCGCCTTGGCGCGCTTCGCTGACCGCCGCGGCGATCAGGGCTCCGGCGATCCCCCGGCGACGGTACGCGGGCGCCACGTATACATTCAGGATGTAGCCCTCGCGCGTGAGCAGGTTGTGCGGACTCGGAATGCGCGGGTACTCGAGCAGGACTGCGGCGCCGCACGGCGGCCCGCCGGCAGGGCCCCCAAGCCACGCGCTGGCGGCCCCAGAGGTCATCATCGACTCGAGCTGGGTGCGGCAAAGCGCAGTGAATGCATCCGTTGCGAACCCGTCCGGAAGCTCGCCCAACTCCGCGAACAAGGCGACCCGGGTCGCGGTCAGCGCTTCTAGATCTGCAAGGGTCGCGCGCCGGATCACAGGTCCCGGCTCAGCCATTCGCCCGCGCCATGCCCGTCAGGCTCAGCGCTCGACCACCCAGCGGCGTACGCGACGGCCCGCGGGAGTGTCGAGGCGCACGAGATAAATACCGGGCTGTGTGAGGCCACCACGCGCCATGTCCCACGTTGCCGTGTGGCGGCCCGCCGCCATTGTCCCGTCGGCGAGACGCGCGACTTCGCGACCCTGCAGGTCGATGACACTGAGGCGGATGTTCGACTCGCGCGGCAGCGTGAAGTACACGCGCGCGGCGCGGGATACCGGGTTGGGTGTGAGCGGTCCGATCGCGAACTCCGTCACCACGGCGCGCGGCGCCGCGAGGACGCCGTGAATGCTGAAGCTCGCGCTGCTGCGATCCGTACCGGTGAAGCCATCGCTGTCATGGACCGTGACGCGAACCCGTGCGGAGTCGGTCGCCGCTCCCGCGACGGTCCATGCGTGGAGACCCGTGTTCGGGGCGCCCATCGTGAGTGGCTCGTAGGGGCCCGCGAGCCCGTTGCGCGACAGTTCGACGTCGACGCTCGCGCCGTTGACGCTGCCGGAAACGGTCCACGTGACACTCGCGCTGGCGCCCACCGTCAGGTTCTCGCCGCCGTCCGGGGCGGTCAGGCTGATCACTGGAGTGAAATTCGCCTCAAGGTAGATGGGGCCATCGACCGTGAGCGTCAAGGGACTCTCTGTCGATGACTGGTCCCCCGACCAGCCGCTGAATGCGTAGCCGGGTCCGGGGACCGCGGTCAGTGTCACGTTGGAGAAGTAGTCGTACAGCGGCAAGTCGGGCTGGCGCGCGATGGTGCCGTGAATGAGCGGTACTGCGTCCACCGCGAACTGGTCCGATGCGAAGTGCGCCACCACCGAGGCATTCGCATTGAGCACGAGCGATGCCGGATTCGTGCTGCCGGAGAGGTTGCCGGTCCACCCGGTGAAGTGCGCCGCGCCATTCGCCGTGGCGGTGAGCGTGACGCTCGTGCCCGGCGCGTAGTCCACCTGGTTGGGTGTCCACGACACCGACCCCGGGCCGTCGACGGTGACCGCCAGCGTGTACAAACTCACTACGAAGGTGGCGGAGATCGTGTGGGCCGCCTGCACATTTGAGAATGTGTAGCTCGCCACCGTGCCCGCGGCGACGCCATCCACGGTCACGCCGGCGATGCGGTAGCCGGCGTCCGCGGTGATGGCAAAGGTCTGGCTGCCGCCGTAGGGCACCTGCACCGTCCCCACAGGCGAGATTTGGCCGCGTGTCCCGGCGCTGGCCGTGATCGCAAACATCCGCACGCCGAAGCTGGCGCTCAGCGTGTGATTCGCGAGGACGTTGACGAACGTGTACGAGGACACGGCGCCCACTGACCCACCATCCACGAGCACTTCCGCCACCTGGAATCCGCTGAATGCTCCCAGCGTGTAAAGCTGCGCAGCTCCCTGCGTCACGGCGGCGTCGCCGCTGGGCGAGACCGTGCCGCCGGAACCCGCGGTCGCGGTGATGTGCCACTTGCTCACGGTGAAGTTGGCGTTGCTCGCATCCGCAGCGGTGAGGTTCGCGCCGTCGCGCGCGGTGGCGCGCACGCGGTACGTGGCGCCCTCGGGGACGCTCACGCTCCAGCTGTAGGACCCCGTGTTAGCGGCGTTGGTCGCGATCAAAGTGGGGTAAGTGGAACCGCCATCGAGCGACAGCGTCAGGTCCACCAGCACGCCGCCGGCATTGTCGCTCGCGGTCCAGGTGATGGCGTGGGCCGATCCGGCCTTCCAGTCTTCCGCGCCATTCGGCGAGGTCAGCGTGATGACCGGCGGGATCGTGTCCAGCACGGTGACCTTGCGCGTGGCCCACAGGGTGCCATTGAGAATCAGCGTGCTGTCGGTGGCTTCTTCCCAGCCGTTGTAGATGCTGGTGTTGCCGGCCTGCGCGGTGCCGTCGTCGACCGGTGAGCTGTCGCCGATGAACAACACGCGTCCCGAGCCATACACCGACGACGCCACCATGGCATTGGTCGTGCTGCCCTGCGGCGTGCCGGTCATCCACACTTCACCGCGCACCTTCGGATTGACCGCGGGGTAGAGCGTCATGGTCGTGCCGTTGTGGAAGGCGAAGCTTCCCACCGTGCCGTACGCGCCGGTGATGACGGAGTCGCCGAAGGTGGTGTTCAGGTTGGACGAGGTCTGCACGATGTTGTTGTTCGCATCGGCTGCCACACCGAAGTGGACGCCGAGCAAGTGCGTCGGGTCCATCGCGTTCCAGACAATCGGGGAATCGACGCCGTCGCTGTTGCGATCCGAGCCTGAGTGGTCGCTGATCGCCACGAGCCCGCCACCGTCGCGCACAAAGTTAAGAATTGCCGTGGCCTCGGCGGCGCTGAACGACGAGTTCGGCTCATCGACGATCAGCACGTCGTAGTTCGAGAGGTCGTACGGGTTCGAGGCGTTTTGGTAGGTCAGGGCACTGGTGTTCGTCGCCACCGTGTAACCCAGCTTCACGAGGTTGATCCCGTAGGTCGAGATCGCGCCGAGCCAGTAGTTGTCGGGCGTGCCCGCGGTAATCGCGGACTGGGCCGGCACGGGGATCGGCTGGTCGGTGTCGATGATCCAGTCGGCGTTCCCGGCGGTCTGCGCATGGAAGTTGTCGAACAACGCACGCTTGGCCGCGGCCGCCGGCAGGGCGAACAAAATGGACGACAGCACGATGAGCGGCAGGCAGCGGAGGAGCTTCGTGGACATCCTGTGTGGGACCTTTCCCGCGCGGTGGGCGGCACATGGAGCAGATGGGCGCTGGGGGGAAGTCACCCAGAGCAACGGACCTTGGGGGGAAGGTTCGCCAAGCGCCACAATTCTACTGCCCCACGCGGGAATCCGGCAACGAGTCTGTTGCCCCTACCTTGTCGTTCCCATGACGCGCTGCAGGACGCTTCCCGCGTCGAGCGTCAGGCCCACTTGCGCCGTGATGGCATCGGGACCGAGGCCCCCGTCGGTGTCGGCTCCGAGCTCCACGAATGCCCGCAGCGGCGAGCCCATCG
This sequence comes from Candidatus Eiseniibacteriota bacterium, assembly GCA_043720995.1. Classification (GTDB taxonomy): domain Bacteria; phylum Eisenbacteria; class RBG-16-71-46; order RBG-16-71-46; family RBG-16-71-46; genus JANLWK01. The sequence goes on along the minus strand of JAYSRO010000394.1, from coordinate 475 downwards.
AAGGAGGGGGAATCGTGGCGGCCTTGCCTGCCACAGGACGGGCGTTGGACGGCGGGCTCCCCGCAGGACCCAACAGGGTCTGGATACGGAAGCGCGCGGCCCAGCGATTGGCGGCGTAGGCGGTGCCCCACGTCTCGTTGTGACCGTAGGCCATTTCCGCGAGCGAACCCTGGAACAACCCTTTGGTGCGGTCGAACCCGAACACGACCTGCTTGAGCCGCAGGAAGTCCTGGGCCTTGCCACCCGCCAGCACCATCCCCCCCTGGTAGCCCGCGTAGAACTCCGCCCCGGCATTCGGGTCGATGATCGCCATGGGGATGTTGAAGGCGAAGCCTGCGGTCATCTCGACCACCGGGATTTCCTTCAGCGTTGCCGGTGTCCCCGAGCTGCCGGGCGTGCTGAGAATCGCCACGGCGCGTCGCGTGGTCAGCGCGCTCCCGATGATGTGAATCGACGGCTGCGCGGGCGCCATCAG
>JAYSRO010000393.1:0-4815 GCA_043720995.1 Candidatus Eiseniibacteriota bacterium | reverse complement strand
ACCCACCAGCCGCGAGCCCAGCGCCCCAGCGCCGAATCGTTTGCTCCTGCGCGACCTCGTTGCGAGCACGCGAGTTGGAAGACAGCTCATACAGGGCTACTCCCTCGGCACGCCAGATGCAGTGACCCCGCGCATCGCCTTGCGTTCAACATCGCAATCCAAAACGGCCAGAGAGGCCGGGAAGATCTTGCGGCAAGGCAAATGGGGGTCGTCATGTCATCCTCGGTCGATACTCGCGCTTCCCGCCTTGGCCTGCGCCTGGGCCATGTCCAGTCGTCATCGCTCACCGCATTGCTGCTGCTCGCACTCGCGGCCTCCAGCTGCAGCCACCGCAGCATCGTCGCGCCTGAAGCGATTCAGTCCGCGAGCGCGCAGCCGTTCTCGGTCCGCGACAGCGTGGCCGATGCGCTGTGCAACCGGCTCCGGCGCGGGCAGGCGGCGCACCTCGAGGGCATCAGTGACTCCGGGGCCCAGTGGGTCATCGACAAGCCGGCACGCTGGAATGGCGGGCTCATCGTCTATGTGCATGGCTACGTCTCCCCCGCGTTGCCACCCTCGCTCCCCTCGCTCAGCGCTACGCGCGACTCATTGCTGGCGCGTGGCTTCGCGGTCGCCGCGTCCAGTTTCTCCTCGACCGGGTACGCCGTCGCCGAGGGTGTGTCCGAATCGCATGAACTCAGCCGTATCTTCGCGCGCAACATCGGCCACCCCAGGCGCACGTACCTGGTCGGCCGTTCGCTCGGCGGCCTGATCGGGATGATCCTGTCGCAACGCTATCCGCATGATTACGACGGCAGCCTGTTGATCAGCGGCGTGGTCGGCGGCAGCGATGACGAAGTACAGTACATGGGCGACATTCGAGTGCTGTTCGATGCGGTCTACCCCGGAGCACTGCAGGGCGACCTCGAGCACCCGCCCGTCATCACGGACCCGAACACCCAGATCGTTGGCCCCGTAGTGGCCGCCGTAAACGGGAACCCGCAGGGCCTAGGCATCATCCAGGCATTGGCGCGCAGACCGCTGCCCGGCAACACGCCGCAGGAAATGGTCGAATCACTCATCACCGCGCTTGGCTTCTGCATGCAGGGTGGTGGCGACCTGTTTGCGCGGTCCGGCGGGCACCACTACTTCGACAACGCGAATTACGTCTACACCTCGCCCGGCTTACCGCAACCGCTGATCGCCGACGTGAACGCGCGTATTGCCCGTTATGCGCGTGAACCGGAGGCCGCCGAGTTCCTGGCGCGCTACGGCGAACCGGCCGGTCCGTTCCGTATCCCCGTGATGACGCTGCACACCACCCGTGACCCGGTGGTGCCGTTCTTCCACGAGGCGCTGCTGGCGCAGGTGGCGGCGGGACCGAACCTCATCCAGCGCAGCATCGACCGCTATGGACACGACCGATATTCGACCGGTGATCTGATGCTGCACTTCGACGAAATGATCCAGTGGTCTGAATCGTCGCGCCGGCCGTGGGTGCATCGCGATGACGACGATCCGCAGCGGACGGGAACCGCGGGCTAGTTTCGCTGCTCGCCACCGTCGCCACTGGGCTTGGGCGGGGACCCTGGGGCGCCCAACAGGCGCTCCAGGGCCTCGCGCACCACACGCGCGCGATCGATCAGGCTGTCGATGCGCAGCAATTCGAGGCGTTCTTCCGCGCTACGCCCGAACACGGTGCCCAGGCTGTTGACGACGCGCTCGAAGGAGTCGTCCGCGGTCGCCGCGGGCAGCGCGGCGCGCGTGGCCGCATCGCCCTGCCCCTCGGCCAGCCCCGCCAGCCGCGCGTGCAATTCAAGCAGCGTGCGCTTCTCCATCAACAGCAGCGGGTCGTCCTCGGTGTAGGGATCCTGTGGCAGGAGCTCCACCCGAGCCAATCGATACGGGAATTCACGCTCCACCTCGCCGAACCGCACGCGGGTCAGCCCACGCAGCGTGAGGTTGTAGCGGTCGTTCGGCAGCCACTCGACTTCCTCGATGTGGCCGAGACAGCCGAGTTCGTGATACTGCGGGCTACCGTGGTAGTCCTCTTCGTAGCCGGGCGCCAGCACCGCAAGCGCCATCGTGCGGCCGCGCGACAGGGCGTCGCGCACCATGGTGCGGTAGCGCAATTCGAAGATGTGGAGCGGCACGCTGATCGTGGGGAACAACACGATCTCGGGAAGTGGAAACACCGGAACGGCAGAGCGTGCTGCGTGTTCCAACGCGGCTCTCCAGCAGCGGAGCGGCAGCGGCGAAGGCGCGGCGCCCCTTGGGGTAAGGCGGCTCAGGCGGGACAGGGCGGAACGGCGCCGGCAGCGAGCGGACTCGCGCCGGCGCTTCCCGTCTACTCTTCTTCTTCGCCGACGAAGCTCAGCAGGTCTTCGATGTGTCCTTCGACCTTGACCTTCGGGTAGATCGTGGCGATACGGCCGGTCTTGTCGATGATGAACGTCGTGCGTTCGATCCCCAGCGACTTCTTGCCGTACACGTTCTTCTGCTTGTAGACGCCGTACATCTTCGAGACTTCAGCCTGCTCGTCCGACAGCAGGGTGAATGGCAGCTTGTGCTTTTCCTTGAACTTCATGTGCGTTTCCATCGCGTCGGTCGAAATACCGAGCACGACCACGCCGTGCTGTTCGAGCTCCGCAAAGTGGTCACGAATATCGCAGGCTTCCCGCGTACAGCCGGCCGACTCGTCCTTGGGATAGAAGTACAACACGACGGTCTTCTTGCCCTTGAACGACTTGAGCGTCACCGAATCACCCTGCGTTGAAGGCAGGGTGAAGTCGGGCGCGGGCCTGCCGATGGTCGGCATCAAAGTGGTGGTCATTCGATCATTCTCCGTAAGCGCAACCGGGCTCCGCTTGAGGAGCCCGGCTGTAGGGAGACGGCAGCGCCGTCCTGAGATTTGAACTGGATCTACTTGTTGACCTGCTGCATCGCCAGCGCGCGATCGAGATTCTGCGCCACGACGTCCCAGTCCAGGTTGTTGAAGAAGGCGTCCATGTACTTGGCGCGCGCGCGTCCGAAGTCGATCCAGTACGCGTGCTCGTAAACGTCCAGCGCGAGAATCGGCGTGGCGTTCCAGATCGGGAAGGTGTTCTGCGCATCGCCCGTGGCGGTGGTCAGCACGTTCCAGTCGTGGTCATAGGCAAGCCACACCCAACCCCGCGCGGCCATGCCGGCGGCCTTGAAGTCGGCGAGCCAGGCGTCGTAGCTCGGGAAGTCGCGCTGGATCAACTCGAGCACGCGACCCGTGGGCGCGCCGCCCTTGCCACCCAGATGCGCGAAATACGTGTCGTGGTTCTTGACGCCGCCGATCGCGAACGACAGGTCGGTGCGCAGGCCACGGTACTCCGAATAGATCTGGTTGGCCGCGGCGCGGTCGGCGCCGTCGAGCTTCTTCTGGATCTCGTTCACCTTGCTCACATACACCTTGTACAACTCGTAGTGCTCTTCCATCGTGCGCGCACTGATACCGTTCAACTCACGAATGGATGCAAACGTCTTCGGGGTCAGGTCCTTCCAGGCCATGGCAAACCTCCTGCGGAAAGGCGTAATGGTGGGTCGAGGGCGGCCTTCTAAATCGGCGGGAATAAAGGCAGCCTAGTCGCGGGTTCGCCGCTCGTCAACGTTTGGGTTTGCGCTGCTCGGGACCGCGCCGGGAGCGCCATCCGCGCGCCTCAGCCGCGTCATTGCAACTTCAGTGCGAGCACCGAATCGCGCAGTTCCTCCACGCGCGGCAGGCTGACCGGGCAGGTGAGGTCGTTCTCGCGGCAAGCGGCCAGCGTGTAGCCGCAGCCACAAGTACAGCCGCGGCCATTGGTGATCCTCAGGTAGAGCGCACGCTGCTTCGGGGTGAACACGGCGAGGTCGATACCGCGCACTTCGTTGCGCCAGCCGGTCTTGATTTCGGTTGAGTCCGGCACATGCCCTGTATCCTGCCCGAGCGCGCGGGAGATGAGGCGGTCCGTGGCGGCCGCATCGGAGGACGCGGTGTCGCTCGCGACGAGTCCGGGGCCTGCGGGCGGGCCGGCCGAATGCGGGGTGCGAAAGTAGATCGCGAGCTCGACCCCGAGGTACAACACCACCAGCGCGAGAATCACGGGTCCCCAGCGCGGGCTCCAACGCGGCCCCTTGGCGATGATCGTCATGGGGGAAGTGTAGGCATTCGGCGAATGCCCGTCACGCCGAGGGAGTCAGCGATTCGCAAGCCCGTCACACGGCGGGCGTCAGCGAATCGCAAGCCCGATGCGCACGGGCAGCTAGCCCAAATTGACGCCCTCAGGCCGCGCCCATAGCATCGCCCTTGTAACGTGGCGGCGACTGCCTTAAGCCCGGGACTCCCCTGCACGCGACAACCTTCGGCGCTCGCGCCCTTCCGAGGACTTGCATGACCTGGATCCGCACCATCCCGCCCGATCAGGCCACCGGCCCGGCCGCCGAGGCCTACGCGAAGCTGGGCCAGCCTTCCTCCCAGAAGAGGGCCTCAAACATCTGGCAATCGCTGTCGCTCGACCCGGGGGCGATGGTGGCGGCGTTCGGATTGCGCGCTGAATTGATGAACGATCCTTCGCCCCTGAGCCTCGCGCAGGCGGAAGCCATCGTGCTCGTGGTCTCTGCGACCAACGGCTGTGCCTATTGCGTGGCGCACCACGGGCCGAAGTTCGCGGCCGCACTCGGCAATGAACCGCTGGCGCGCGCGGTGGCGATCGACTATCGCGAAGCGGACCTTGCCGCGCGCGATCGCGTGCTGCTCGACTACGCGGTGGCCCTGACGTGTGAGCCAGCGGAGCGCAAGCAGGAAGACGTCGAACGCCTGCGCGAGTACGG
>JAYSRO010000392.1:0-4832 GCA_043720995.1 Candidatus Eiseniibacteriota bacterium | reverse complement strand
ATGGATGAAGACGGCCACGGCACGCACGTCGCCGGGACGATCGCGGCGCGGGGCGACAACCACATCGGCGTTGCCGGGGCGTGCTGGCGCGCGAAAATTGTGTGCATCAAGTTCCTCCGCGGGGGCAGCGGCTTTACCTCGGACGCGATCGCGGCGATCGAGTATTCGATCGCGACGGGTGTCAAGATCACGAACAACTCGTGGGGCGGTTCGCTCAACTCGCAGGCGCTCCGCGATGCGATCGCGGCCGCGGGCGATGCGGGGCAATTGTTCGTGGCGGCCTCGGGCAATGCGGGCGTGAGCGATGACGTGACTCCGACGTACCCCTCCGCTTACGACCTACCGAATATTGTCTCGGTCGCGGCGATCAACCGGCTGGACCAGTTGTCGTCGTTCTCGAACTATGGCGTCACGAGTGTCGATTTGGGCGCTCCCGGCGAAGCGGTGATCTCCACGCTGCGCGGGGGTGGATATGTGGCGGCGAGTGGTACTTCGATGGCGGCGCCCCATGTCGCTGGTGTGTTGGCGCTGCTGTGGGGCCGGCATCCGGAACTCACGGCCGAGCAGCTCAAGACGCGGCTGCTCGCAAGCGTTGTTCCCATCCCGGCGCTGATCGGGCGCACCCTGACGGGGGGGCGGCTCAATGCGGTGGTGACCGATGACCCGACGGACGTGACGCCTCCTGCGCCGGTAACGGACGTCAACGTGACGGGGACGACTTCGAACTCGGTGACGCTGAGCTGGCACGCGCCGGGTGACGATGGCAACACGGGGAGAGCGGAGCACTACGAGCTGCGCTATTCGACCTCGCCACTGACCGAAGCAAATCTTGCCGCGGCCACTCTCTTCGATCTGGCACCGCCCGGACCCGCGGGGCACGCGGAGTCCGTCGAGGTCGTGGGGCTGGCGTTCGCCACGACCTACTACTTCGCCGTGCGCACGTTCGATGATGCGGCGAATGCGAGCACGCTCTCGAACGTGGCGAGCGGCGTTACTCTCGGGGCGCCCCACGCGGCCGTCACGCCGGCCTCGCTGGCGGCCGCCCTGCCGAGCGGCGGGCAGACGACGCGCACGCTCGAATTGCGCAACACGGGACTGGGTACGCTCGATTACACGCTCGAGGCGTCCGCCCTGGGGAACAACGCCGCGGTGGGAGCGGTTTACGCCGCCGCGTCGTTCGCCAAGGGGAGCATGAATCCGCAGACCGCCGTTTCCACGCTGGGCACGCGAGGCGGTCCGGATCACTTCGGCAACCGCTGGACGAGCAGCGAGGACGCGAGCGGGCCGGTGTTTTCGTGGGTGGAGATTTCCGGCACCGGTGCGCCGCTGTCGTTGAGTGGTGATGATGTGACCAGCGATGCGGTGCCGATCGGGTTTCCGTTCCACTACTACGATGATGTGTTCACGACGCTGCGTGTGTGCTCGAACGGTTGGATCAGCTTCACCTCGAGCCTGAACCACTACTACTACCAGCCGCTGCCAAATGCCGGCGCGCCCGAGAACATGATCGCGCCCTACTGGACGGATCTCGTGCTCACGCCGGGATCAGTGTTCGTCCGCCAGGACCTCGGCCGCACCATCGTGGAATACCAGAACGTGCATACCTACGACGGTGGAGGTCCCTACACCTTCGAGGTCGTGCTGTACGCCGATGGCCGCGCGGTGATCCAGTACCTGACGGTGCCCGCTACGGCGCTCTACGCCACGGTCGGCATCCAGAACGCCCGGCGCGATGATGGCCTGACGATCGCATTCAATGCGGCCTTCGCGCGCAGCGGGCTGGCGGTGCAGGTGGAGCCGCCGCGCTCGTGGTTGTCGGCGGCGCCGCGCAGCGGGCGAATTCTCGCGGGTCAGAGCCAGTCGATCGCGGTGGGCATCGACGCGGCGGGACAATTCAGCGGCACCTACCAGGACGTGCTGCGCATCGTCAGCAACGATCCGCTGAATCCACAACTCGCCGTACCCGTCCGGCTCGACGTGACCGGCGTGCCCATCGCCCGGGTCAATCCCGCCAGCCTGGACTTCGGACCGCTGCTCATTGGCAGCACGGCCGCGGACACGATGATCGTCTCCAACCCCGGGACCGAAGCATTGGTGATCGCGGGGATCGACGCCTCGAGCCCGGAGGTCACGGTGACGCCTTCGGCGTTCACGCTCGGGGTGTTCGAGTCTCGTGCGGTGCACGTGACCTACCACCCGCTCGTGACGGGAGTTCCTGGGCACCTCACGGTGCGCAGCAACGATCCGGCGAATCCCATGCTGAACGTCGCCCTGTTGGGGGTCGGCGCGCCGCCGCCTGTCGCGAGCCTGTCGCCGGGTTCGCTCGCGGCGACACTGGCGGTCGGTGCCGTGGCGACGCGCACGCTGCAATTGTCGAACAGCGGTGAGGGGCCGTTGTTCTTCCGTGCCCTTCGCGTGCCCGCGAGCGCCGCGTGGTTTGCGATTGCTCCGGATACGGGCGAGGTGGCTGCGCACAGCTCGCGCGACCTGACCGTGACGTTCGATGGGACGGCACTGCTCGGCGGGACCTACGATGCCGCGGTGCGCTTGGTCACGAACGATCCCGTGCGACCCGTGCTGCCGGACGTCGCCGTGCACGCCACGGTCGTTGGCGAGCCCCAGCTCGAGTTGTCGAAGGTCTCGATCAACTTTGGTGGCGTGTTCGTCACCCACACGGGCCTCGACTCGGTGCACATCCTGAACAACGGCACCGGACCGCTCACGATCAGCCATGTGGCCACCTCGCCCGCGGTGTTCGCCGTGAGTCCCACTCCGTTCGTGCTGGCGCCTGGAGAATCGCGCGCGGTCCTGGTGTTGTTCGCGCCGTCGGCGGAAGGGCCGGTGACGGGTGTGCTGACGCTCGACAGCGATGACTCCGCGCAACAGGTCGTCAACCTGGCGCTCAGCGGCACGGGTTTGCCCGGGCCAGAGCTCGCGCTGAGTCCCGACTCGCTTAGCTCCACGCTGGCCCTGCGCGCGAGCCAGACCCGGGACCTGACACTCTCGAATACTGCGGCGCTCTCGGTGATCTGGAGTGCGACCGTCTCGCTCAGCCTCGACGCCGCGCCGCCGCCGACGGCGGTCGCGCCGGGTTGGGTCACGCTGGCCGAACGCCACGATGGCGTGGATGTACCGCGCATCGAAGGGCCGGCGCCGCACACGGAAATGCTCGACGCGCTGGCGGCCGAGACGAACCCGAGCTACATCGTGTACCAGAACAACGCCGAGGGCGGCCCGGCCGGCATGCAAGCGACGGGTGACTTGCTGTGGCATCTCTCCACTCGAGCCTACTTGTCCGCGAGCCACTCGTGGTGGTGTGGCAATGAAGCCACGTTGACGTACTCGACGGGCTCCCGGGTTCGCGCCTCGCTGATCACCCCGTCGATCGACCTGCGCGGCATGGTGCCGCCAGCGAGCTTAACGTTTTTCGAGAACTACGAAACCGAACCCGGATGGGACGAATGCCGCGTCGATGTGACGTACGACCAGGGCGCGACGTGGACGAACCTGCGCGCGAACGCGTGGGGGACATCCAATGGCTGGGTGCAAACGACGGTCGACCTGTCGGCGGCGACGGGCAAGGTGTGCGCGCTGCGCTTTTACTTCGACACGCATGACGGCATCGCCAATTCCTATCCCGGCTGGTTCATCGACAACATCGTGGTCTCCACGACCTTGCGCGATTGGTTCGAGTTGCCCGTGCGAAACGGCGTGCTCGATCCCGGCGCGAGCACGCTGTTGCACCCGGAGTTCCGGGCGGGCGTCAATGCCGCCGGGCTCTACACGGGATCAGCGATCTTCCAAACCTCGAACATGACGCACGCCCCGCTGCAATTGCCGCTGCGCCTACTGCTCACCGGAGTGCCGGTGATGGGCTTGTCGAGTGTCGCGATCACGCTGCCCGCGACATTTGTTGGCGCGACGGTTACCGACACCACCTTCCACGTCTACAACACCGGAACGGACTGGCTCAGCGTCTCGAATATCCAGGTTCCGGTCAGTGTGTTCTCGACGCCGCTCGTGGCGCTGCAGGTGCCGCCGGGAGGGAGCCGGGCCATTCCCTTGAAGTTCTCGCCTGTGGCGGTGGGAACTGCGACGAGCACGCTCAGCTTCGACACCAATGACCCCAACCATCCGTCTGCGTCCCTCGGGCTCTCCGGGTCGGTGCCGCAGCCCCCAGGCTTCGCGATCGGGACGGACTCGATCTATGTCGAAACGCGTCCCGCGCTGACCGTGACCCGCACGCTGACCGTGTCCAACACCGGAACGGGCCCCTTGATCTGGGCCGCGAGTCTCAGACCCGCCGCTGGCACGACGAACGTGCCCGCGTGGCTCACCATCGACGCCACGCAGGGGACGCTGGGGCCGGGGGGCAGCTTTGTCGTGACGGTGCGCGTCGCCGCAAACTTCTCGATCGCGGGCCTCTACCGGACCGTCATCCGCTTCACGACCAACGACCCGGCGCGCCCCATCGTCGAATTCCCGGTAACCGTGTTCGAGTCCGCGGATGCCTACGTGGTGGTGAACCGTTCCTCGCTCGATTTTGGTTTGGTCCACCTCGGCCAGTCGAAGAGTCTCGTGTTCGAGCTCACCAGCGGTGGCACGACCACCGTGCTGGTCCAAGCGATCACGACTTCGCCCGGCCCCTTCGCGGTGTTGGGACCGGTCGGGCCGTTGGCTCCCGGCTCCAGTGTGCCGATTATCGTCACCTACGCGCCGCTCGCGACCGGCGATGCCGTGCGCACGCTGACGATCCTGACCAACGATCCCGTGCGCCCCGAGTTGAAGCTCCCCCTTCACGGTGCGGCGACGACGCCTGCGCAGATCACGGT
>JAYSRO010000391.1:0-2406 GCA_043720995.1 Candidatus Eiseniibacteriota bacterium | reverse complement strand
TTGATCGTGATGATGCCCTTGCCACCACGGTGCGAGACGCGATACTCGGAGATCTCGCTGCGCTTGCCGTAGCCGTGCTCGGTCACCGCCAGCAGCGTCGCCTGGCGCTTGATCGACACCATGCTCACGACCTCGTCGGCCGCGTCGTCGAGCACCACGCCCTTGACGCCATACGCCGTACGGCCCATGGCGCGCACTTCGTTCTCGTGGAAGCGGATCGCCAGGCCCATCTTCTTGGCCAGAATGATGTCCTGCGTGCCGTCGGTCAGGATGGCGTCGATCAACGCGTCCCCTTCCTCGAGCAGCACCGCGTTGATGCCGGCGCGGCGCGGGTTGCCGTAGGCCGACAGCACCGTCTTCTTGATCAGGCCCTTACGCGTGGCGCAGACGAGATAATGCTGGTCGTCGAACTGCTTGACCGCGACCACCGCCTGCACGCGTTCCTCGCGGCTCATGCCCTCGAGGTGATTGACGAGCGGCCGGCCCTTCGCCATGCGTCCCGCCTGCTCGACCTCGTGAACCTTGAGCCAGTAGCAGCGGCCCTGGTCGGTCAAGATCAACAGGTAGGCGTGGGTGTTGGCGATGAACAGGTGCTCGATGAAGTCATCTTCCTTGGTGCGCGCGCCGATGACGCCCTTGCCGCCACGGCGCTGGGCGCGGTAGGCGTTGATCTCCTGCCGCTTGATGTAGCCGGCGTGCGAGATCGTCACCACCATGTCCTTCTGCTCGATGGTGTCCTCGTAGCCGATATCGCCTTCCTCAACGATGATCTGCGTGCGGCGCTCATCGCCAAACTTGTCCCGCAGGCGGATCACCTCGCTGCGGATGATGGCGAGAATCTTGGCCGGGCTCGCGAGAATGCCCCGCAGCAGTTCGATCAGCTTGATGACTTCGAGGTACTCGGCCTCAATCTTGTCGCGCTCGAGACCGGTCAACCGCGCGAGGCGCATTTCGAGGATCGCGCTGGCCTGGATCTCGGACAGCTTGAACGTCGTCATCAAGCCTTCGCGCGCCGTCTCGACGTCCTTGGCGGCGCGAATCAACGCGATCACCGCGTCCAAGTGGTCGAGCGCGATCTTCAGGCCTTCGAGGATGTGCGCGCGGCGCTCGGCCTCGGCGAGATCGAACTCGGTGCGGCGCTTGACGACGATGCGGCGGTGCTCGACGTAGTGGTCAAGCATCGTGCGCAGGCTCATCACCTGCGGCCGGTTGTCGGTCAGCGCGAGCATGTTGGCGCCGAACGTCGTCTGCAGCGGCGAGTGCACGAACAACTGGTTCAGCACGACCTTCGGGTTGGCGTCCTTCTTGAGCTCGATCACGATGCGCATGCCGTCGCGGTCAGACTCGTCGCGCAGGTCGCTGATGCCCGTGACCTTCCCATCGCGCACCATGTCGGCGATCTTTTCGATCAGCGACGACTTGTTCACCTGGAACGGGATCTCGGTGACGATCAGGCTCATGCGGCCCTGGCGGCCCTCTTCGACCAGCACACGCGCGCGCACTTTGATGAGCCCGCGGCCGGTGCGATAGCAGTCGGCGATGCCCTGGCGGCCGTTGATGATGCCGCCGGTGGCGAAGTCGGGACCGGTGACGATCTTGAGCAGGTCCTCGAACGGCGCTTCGGGGTTGTCGATGATGTGCGCGATGGCGTTGCAGATTTCGCGCAGGTTGTGCGGCGGCACTTCGGTCGCCATACCGACGGCGATGCCTGATGAACCGTTGACGAGCAGGTTCGGCAGCACGCCCGGCAGCACCGTCGGCTCCTGGCGCGTCTCGTCGTAGTTGTTCTTGAAGTCGACGGTCTCTTTTTCGAGATCGTTGAGCATCTCCATCGCCAGCGGCGTCAGGCGCGCTTCGGTGTATCGCATGGCGGCGGGTGAGTCGCCGTCGATCGAGCCGAAGTTGCCCTGCCCATCGACCAGCGGGTAGCGCATCACCCACGGCTGGGCGAGCCGCACCAGCGTCGGGTAGACGACCTGCTCGCCGTGCGGATGGTAGTTACCCGAAGTATCGCCGGCGATCTTGGCGCACTTACGGTAACCGCGTCCGGGGGCGAGATTCAGGTCGTTCATCGCCACCAGGATGCGCCGCTGCGAGGGCTTGAGCCCGTCGCGGACGTCCGGGAGCGCGCGAGACACGATCACCGACATGGAGTAGTCGATGTAGCTCGAGCGCATCTCGTCTTCGATTTTTGTATCGAGGATGCGGGAACGGTCGTTGATGGCCATAGGGCGTCCTATTCCTTAAGCGCGCGGCCGTCGTGGCCGCGAATGGGCTCAAACGCTACCAGTGCCATCTCCACTCGAGGGCGGCACTGCCGTAGCGTCGCGTGAAATCGTCCGACAACCACGTGCCGCCTGCGTTAAGGCCCAGCGCGTGGTGCGGGTTCAGCGTGCGTTCGACTCC
>JAYSRO010000390.1:0-2408 GCA_043720995.1 Candidatus Eiseniibacteriota bacterium | reverse complement strand
ACCGAACCGGGGCGCTACTGCCACGATTCCTCGCACGTGCGCCGTCCCGTCCTTGACCCTTGGCGAGCGTTCCCCGAGACTCCGCCCCCATGCACTTGCTCTATCATGTGATGTCGTCGCCGAACCCGCTCGGGCTGCTGTTCCTGGCCGCGAGCAAAACAGGCCTGCGCCATGTCGAGTTCATGGACCGGCGCAGCCTCAAGCGCACCATCGCCGCGCACGACGCGAGCAACGCCGGCGCGACATGGGAGCCATCGTTGTTCGAACTGCGCCCGCTCGCCGACCAGCTCGAAGAGCTGCTGACCGGCGCACGCAAGTCGATCGACTGGCCGCTGGACCTGTCCGGCGATGCGCTGTCACAGGTGGTCTATCGCACGCTCGCCAAGATCCCTTATGGCGAGGCCGTCACGGTCGCCGAACTGGCTCGTGCCGCCGGCGAACCACGCAGTGTCCGCGCGGTGGCCCAGGCGGTGCTTACGAACCCGCTCGCGATCGTGGTGCCGTGCCATCGCGTGCTCGGCGCCGATGGGATGTTGTCGAACTATGTGGGTGGCCTGCCACGAAAGAAGTTCCTGCTCATGGTCGAGCAGCGCTTCCGTGACGTGGGTGGTCTCGATGACAATCGCGTCATCGGGGAGCTGTACCGTCGCGTCACCACCCAGGACGAGCCTCACCGGGGCAGGAAGCGGCCCGCCGCAAAGCGGCGCGTACCGGCGCTCGCCGCCGCCGCAAGGCCCGCGACGAGGCCTGCAGCGATCGTGAGCAAGGGCCTCCGGCCGGCGGCACGGCCCACGGCAAAGGCTTCGACCAAGCCCGCGCTCAAGGCCAAGCCGGCGGCGAAGCCAACGCTCAAGCCGGCGATGAGATCCGCGCTGAAGCCAGCCATGACGTCATCGAAGCCCTCGAAGTCCTCCGCGCGCGCGGGAAGCTCCGCGGCGAAGCCGGGCTCGGGCCTTCAGGCCAAGTCCGCCCCGGGCGTGCGCGCGCCTCGCACGCCGAGGGCGAGCAGTGCCGCGGCGGCTAAGGCTGCGAAGCGGCGGTCGCGCTGACGCGCACCTTCTGCGACTCGGCGAGCTTCATGAACAGGAACTCGGGCAGCTTGATGTCATAGTCCGAGAGCTTGATCGGGAAGGTCACACTGAACGCGATGGCGTTCCCCTTGCCCGCGACCATGGCCTGCGCCTCGCAGCGCAATCGACGGCTCACGCCGTGGATGGTGAACGTACCCTCGACCTGGAAAGCCGCTGCCTTGCCGGCTTCGAGCTTGGCGCCCGCGCCCGCGACGATCGCCGCACCATCGAAGGTGGCTGTGGGGAACCGGCCGGTCTCGAGGTGGTTCTCGCGCATGTGCTTGTTGCGAAGCTTGCTGCCGGTGTCGAGGGTGGCGAGGTCGACCTCGAAGTGCACGGTGATGCTGTCGCCCACGGCAACCGGGTCGAGCGACAGCGTGCCGCTCATCTGGCTGGTCTTGCCTTCGAACGTCTCGGTGGGTGCCTTCGAGGTGAACACGACTTTTGAATCGCCGCCCGGGCGCACGACGAAGTCCGCCGCACGAGCGGCATTCACCAGAACCATGATCGACACCGCGGCGATCAGGGCAGGAACGCGTTGACGCAAGAAACCCCCACGGGACCGCCTGAGTGCTACCGGACATCGGGACGCCATCACTGGGAGACCATCGCTCGCGAGATCGTCTAGTAGAAGAAGTGCACCTGGAACACGGCTTCGTCCCGATCCCGGCCGGGGAAGTCGCGGCCCGGGTCGACGTCGGTGGTGCGGTACAGCGCCTGCACGGCCATGAACGGTCGCGGCACGACCTTGCACCCGATTCCGAACCGTGCGATCGAACCCGTCTTGAGCTCGCGATCCGGATCGAAGAAGTCGTACGTGGCCAGAGCCTCAACGCCCTGACGCACGGACCAGCTCAGCTCCTGAGAAGACACCGTACTCCCCACAGGCCCGCGTGCGTAGGGTTGCGTGCGCAGCCGGTCCAGCTGCCCGAGCCAGGTCAGCCGCCCGGCGTTGAGCGAGCCGAACACGCCAGCCGAACGGTCGTCCTGGTCGAGGCCGGGGTGCGCGTACACCGACACTCCCGTCGTCATCGCCACCGGGCCGATGCCATATCGCACGCTCGTCAGGCCGTAAAACGCGAGCCGGCGGTCGTTGTCGAACGTGCCGCCGCGGTTGCCGTTGACGACCGCGACTTGAAGCTCGCCGAACTTGGGCGCGACCCCAAGCTCGATGCCGGCGTCGTAGTTGGCAGGCGGTGCGAAACCCTCGTAGGTGCGCACGAACATGGTGTGGTCGTCGAACTTCCAGCCGTAAGCCGGTACGAACCGGCCGCCCTTCACGTAGCCATCCCAAGGCAGCAGGTGACCGAGATAGTAGAACTCGCTGGTCGTCGAGAT
>JAYSRO010000389.1:0-4854 GCA_043720995.1 Candidatus Eiseniibacteriota bacterium | reverse complement strand
GGTCGACGTGCGGCAGCGTGGGCAGGCCGTTGATGATGTCGTGCTGAATGAACGTGAACAGGGGGTTGTCGAGCCACCTGCGAATATTCCCGAGTCGCCCCGTGGAGAGGTTGTCGAGGCAGATGACGCTGTGTTCTTCCATGATCAGCTGCTCGCACAGGTGCGAGCCGATCATCCCTGCTCCGCCGGCGATGAGAATTTTCATGGGGGGAGACTCCTGGCGAAGCTACGCGGGTTGCAGAGCCGGCGTGGTTTCCGTCGTGAGGAGGAGCCCTAGGTGGTTCATCTGTCGGCTCCTGCCCTCGACGAAAAGAACGCCGATCGTTTCGATCCATTTGGGAGACTGCCGCGCCTAAGTCCATGACGCCGCGTTCGACTGATTCGAACCCATTGGCGAGGACTCACGTGTTCGCTTCCCAGTTTGCGGGGGCACTCGGAAGGCTTCGCCCGAGAGTAGTCAGGACAAGGCATACCGAACCCGCAATGAACGTATGGGTGATCTTTGGGAAGGGGCAGTAAGTCGACGACAATCAGAGATATTGCTGGGGAAGCAATAGCGGGTAGCGAAATCTGTTCGTCGGACTCTCCTGCGAGCAATTGAGGGGGCCTGGAGCGGGAGGCTTCGCGGATTCGGGCCGCAGCCTCATCACACCGTTGTGCCGTATAGTGTGGCACATGGGAGGACGGCTTGTCACCCCCAGAACAGCCCTTTGCCAATTCCATTGAATTTTGCCCGATCGCTCGCTGGAGGGCCCGTTTTAGGCCCTTCTTCGCTACCCGTTAGCGCTTCCCGGACCCTCCCAATAGACCCAGAGATCCCGACTGATGACGCCAATTGAAGGGCGGCCCCGCCCCCTGCAAACTTGGGCGGCTGGATGCTTCGCGTTGTTCTGCGCCACGTTGCCGTGGACCATCGCTCCGATGTCGATCACCAGCGTCGCAACAACCGTGCTGACGCTGGCCCTCTGGTTCCTAAAGCCCCGCCCCCGCTGGCCTGCTCCCCCGACCTCATGGCCGTGGCTGGGCTGGGCGGTCGCGTTGGCCCTGGCGGCCGCGTTTGCGCTTGATCCCGCAGCGAGTTGGCCGCGGCTGACCAAGGCGCTGTTCCCCGGGCTGGTCGTGCTGTCTGCGTTCCATGCGGGCGACGGCAAAGTAGGCAGGCGGGCCCTTGCCGGGTTGCTGGTTTCATCGGCCGTCGTCTCCGTTGCCGGAACTGTTCTCTTCGTGGCCCATGGCGCCAGCTTCGCCGCCCGTTCGCGCGGGCCGGTCGGCCACTATATGACCTTCGCGGGCCAACTCCTTTTGGTCATATCGGTTGCGACCCCGATCGCGCTGCTGGCGAAGGCAACGAAGTGGCGGCTGCTGGCGGGAACCGCCGCCGCGCTCGGGGCGATCGCGCTGGTCGGCACCTTTACGCGCAGCGCCTGGATCGGGCTGGGCGTGGCACTGGTCGTCATGCTGGCCGCGATCCGGCCCAAGTGGCTGCCGGCGCTGGCCGTGCTGTTCGTCGCCCTCTACGCGCTCGCCCCGCACAGCTACCGCGATCGCCTGAACAGCGCCTTCGACCCGCACCACCCCATGAACCTCGAGCGCACCTATATGTGGGACGCCGGGATCCGCATGTTCAAGGACCACCCCGTTACAGGCGTTGGCCTCGAGGACCTGCACCCCGTTTACGACCGCTATCGCTCGCCCGCCTCGCACGAACGCGCCGGCCACCTCCACAGCGTTCCCGTCCAGATTGCGGCGACCATGGGACTCGTCGGTCTGCTCGCGTATGCTGCGCTGTTCATCGCGCTGCTGCTGTGCGCGACGACGGGGCTGCGGCCAATGTTGCGCGCGCCGTCGTTGGAGACCGGCTTGCGCGTCGGCGTACTCGCGGCACTCTGCGGGTTCTTCGTTGCCGGGATGTTCGAGTGGAACTTCGGCGATGAAGAATTGCTCTACTTCCTGTTCACGCTCGCGGGTCTCGCGTGGAGCGCGCGCACGTGGAAGCAAGCGGGACCAGCCCGCGCGTGAAGGTCGCCCTCGTCCATGATTGGCTGACCGGCATGCGCGGCGGCGAGCGCGTACTGGAGCGACTGTGCCGCATGTTCCCCGAGGCGGACCTCCACACGCTGCTGTGGAAGCGCGGCGCGTGCTCGGCGGACATCGAATCACATCGCATCTCGACCTCGTTCCTGCAGCACTTGCCCGATGCCGCGAATCGCTACCGATGGTTCCTGCCGCTGTTCCCCGCGGCGGTCGAGTCTTTGGACCTGCGCGCGTACGACGCGATCATCTCGACGAGCCACGCGGTGGTGAAGTCGGCGCGGACCGCGGAGCACCAGTTCCATTTGAGCTACGTGTTCACGCCCATGCGCTACATCTGGGAACTGGAAGACCAGTACTTCCCTCCAGGGCGGTTCCCCTGGCCGGCGTCGTGGGGCGTGCGGCGGACCTGCGCCGCACTGCGCAAGTGGGACGTGGCGACGAGCCGCCGGGCGAGCACGATGATCGGGATCTCGCAGCATGTGAGCGACAGGATTCTGCGGCACTACGGGCGCGAGGCGGCGGTGATCTACCCGCCGGTGGAACTGGACCGCTTCACTCCCGCAACGGCGCCGCGCGACTACCTGCTGCTGGCGGGCGCGATGGCGCCGTACAAGAAGGGTGAGCTGGCGATTCAGGCGTGCGAACGATTGGGACTGCGCCTCATTGTGGCGGGGACCGGACCGATGGAAGCTGAGCTACGCAAGCACGCGGGCCCGCACACGGAATTCCGCACGGGATGGCTGAGTGATGCGGACATGGCTCGGCTGTACGAAGGCGCGCGCGCGCTGATCTTCCCGGGCGAGGAGGACTTCGGCATCGTGCCGCTCGAAGCCATGGCGAGCGGCTGCCCTGTGCTCGCGTTCGGCAAGGGTGGGGCGCTCGAGACGGTGGCGCGGGGCGCGGGTACGGAGGCGTTGAGCGGTGTCGCGAGCGGCGGCGTGGCGCGAGTGCCTGGCGGTGTCTTGTTCGGGCAGCAGACCACTGAGTCGCTGGTCGAGGCGCTGCGCGAGCTGGACCGCGCGCCATTCGACCCGGCGGCGCTCGCGCGGCTGGCGCGGCCGTTCGCGGCGGAACGATTCGATCGGGAATTCCGCGAGGCGTTCGACGAAGCCTACGCGACGTGGGGCCGGCGCTAGGTTCGCGCTTGGGCGGCGGCGCACGACACTAGCTTCGCGCGGTGGCGCCGCCCCCGCGCCACGTTCGCGCACCCCCGTGCGCTGGCATCCCCGGCGTGCCCTGTGTTCTCCTACGGGTCCATGTCGACCAACCCCATCGCCACCTTGATCGCCGCGCTGTTCCGCCGGCTAGGCATCGGCGAAGAAGGCTCCCGGATCGGGACGAACTTCGGGTGGCTCATCACCGATCGCATGGTGCGCCTCACGTTGTCGCTGGTCGTCAACGTGTGGCTGGTGCGCTATCTCGGCGTCGAGCGGCTTGGGCTCATGAGCTACGCGCAGAGCGTCGTCGTGCTGATGGCGGTGTTCGCCACACTGGGGCTCGAGACGATTCTCGTGCGCGACCTTGTGCGCAAGCCGGAGCAGGCGCGCGAACTGCTGGGGACCTCTCTCGCGTTAAGGCTCGCGGGTTCCGCGATCACGCTGGCGCTGTCGCTCGCCGCCGTGACCATCATGCGGCATGGCGATCGCGACACGGCGTTGCTCACGTTGATCTTCGCGACGACCGCCTTCTCGCAATCGTTCGACGTGATGGAGTTCTGGTTCCAGAGCCGCTCGCGGCTGCGGCCGCTGGTCACGGCGCGCATGGTGGGCAGCGTCGTCTCCGCGATCGCCAAGGTGACGGTGATCCTGCTGCGCGCTCCGCTGCCGGTCGTGGCGATGGTCATCGCCGGTGAGTACGCGATCTCCACGCTGGGGCTGGTGGTGGCGTTCCGCACGCAGCCAGACAGGCCAAGCCAGTGGCGTGTCCAGCGCGCGCAGGCGATCGACCTGCTGCGTTCGGCGTGGCCGCTGTTCCTCACGAGTATCGCGATCGTCATCTCCGTTCGCGTCGACCAGATGATCCTGACCGCGATCCACGGCCCACACGAGAATGGCCTCTACGCGGCCGCCCAGCGGCTTACCGAGATTATCTACTACGTGCCGGTGGCCGTGATGGCCGCGGCGAACCCCGCGCTGCTGCGCTCGCACCAGCACAACCCGGAGGAGTACACGCGCCGCCTGCAGCGCGTGTTTTCGCTGCTCGCCCTGGGCGGTGTCGTGATTGCGGTGTGCGTGTCATTGCTCGCGCCGTGGATCATCAAGCTGCTGTTCGGCGCGGAGTTCTCCGGCAGTGCCCCGGTGCTGGCGATCCAAGCATGGACGGCACCCATGTTGTTCATCGGCGTGGCGCAATCCAACTGGTTCATCGCCAACCACCGCCAGACCGGACTACTGCTGCGCAGCGCCGTTGCCGCCGCTTTGAGCGTGGGACTCAACTTCACGCTGATCCCGGTGCTCGGCGCGCGCGGCGCCGCGATCACGACGCTCGTCTCGCAAACCATCGGCATGGTCGCGCTGAACGCCTGCTTCGCGGAGACGCGCCCGCTGTTCCGCATGCAGATGCGGGCGTTCCTGCCGGTGCCGCCGCGATGAACGCGCCCGCATGCCGCCTGTGCGGCGAGCCCACCCGCACGTTGTTCCGCAAGCGCGTGCTCAACCATCTCGATGTGGGCTACCACCAGTGCGCGACCTGCGGGCTCACGCAGACTGATGAGCCGACGTGGCTCGACGAGGCCTATGCCTCGCCCATCGCCGGGATCGACACGGGGCTGCTGGCGCGCAATCTCCACGCGCGCCGCGTCGCCGCGGTGTTCCTGCATCT
>JAYSRO010000388.1:0-2418 GCA_043720995.1 Candidatus Eiseniibacteriota bacterium | reverse complement strand
TGCTGGCGCGCGGGGTCGTGGTGCCCGCGGGGACACACCGGCTCGAGATGCGCTATGAGAGCGCGGGGCTGCGCGTGGGTGTTTTGGCCACGCGCTGGGGGCTGGCGGTCTGGCTCGTGCTGTTGTTCGGCTGGGGGATCGCGCAGCAATTGCGCCAGCGGCTCGCAGTCTCTACTCGCGCTTCATGAATGGTCAGGGTTAGAATTGAGGTCCGCACCTTTGCCTGCACATCCAGGAGGTCCCCCTTGCCCCGCGCCGCCACTCCTTGCTCCTTCATGTCGGGTGCCGAACCCCGCCTGAAGCAGATCTTCCGTTCATGCGTTTCACTGATTGCCCTCACGATGCCGCTGTTGATCTCCACGCCAGTCAGCGCGGACGACCAAGTTTGGCAGGTGAAGGGCGGACGCGTCATCGCCCACTTCAATGTCGCTCTCTTGCATGACCTCGGTGTTGAGCTGACGGTTGCGGCGCAACCGGTGGCGGACCCGGGTGATGTCACGATCGAAGAGCCGCAGTGGGCGTTACCGGTTCGCCCCGAATCGGACTTCAGGTTTCGCGCAGACCATGGCGTCGCAATGCCCGGTGGCAGCGTGGGCGGCTCGCTCTACCTCGACGGCAGCATCGCGCTGCGCGATCACGACTCCGGCACCGTGAGCCGCATGAACGACCTCGAGATCGTCCAGGCGCCGTGGCCGGGATCGAACTCCACGACCGGCGAGGATGGGCCACCGATCGTGTTGCGTTCTCGCTCGACCGGTCTCGTGTTCTGCCGGCTCGTCAGTTCAATGTTCGACTTTAGTCCGAAGGACCACGCGCTGCGCGTCCACTACCTCAATGCCCGTGTCACGCAGGAGTGGGCCGACGCATTCGGCCGGCCTGACCTGGCGGACTGGGTGATCGGCATGGCCGAAGTGCGGGGAGGGGCGCGGCTCGTGTCGTCCACGCCTTCGGCGAGCGTCGCCTACCGGCCGTCGTTCACGAGTGGATTCAAGGACGTGAGTCTCGGTGCGCTGTCGAGCCTCCAGCTGGCCGGCCACATTGGTACGGTCCCGACGGGGACCACCGCGCTCTCGATGGCCACGACAAGCTGCAACCTCGGTACGGTGGACGTGCCGTGGCTCGAGCCGATGAATACCGATCACCCGATTATTCACATGGCGTTCTACCGTTTGCTGAACGGCCGCTTCGAGCAGATCGGGGTCTCGTGGCTGAAGCACGGCTTCTTCGCGCTCTCGAATGACCAGTGCTCGACCTGCCAGAACCCTTCCGACGGAACGTTCCTCGGTGTGGGCTGCTCGGATACCTATGGCGTGAGCAACAACCAGAACCGCGACTACCTGGGACCACGGGAAGAAGTGAACCCCTACACTGGCGTCTGGAACTGCACGGGGTCCTACTTCGCGGGCGGCGCGACGCACCAGGATTGCGTGCGGCGCAGCGGGTCCACCGGGCTCGATGCCGTGGCGCACCGCTTGATCGTCGGTGATGCGGATCTTGGGATCACTGGAGCGAGCTATTTCTACGAGGCCTACTACACCGTTCGCGGCGACCAGGACCTGCACAACAACTGGGGTTCGCGGGGTTGCACCGTGGCGCGCAACAGCACGAGCTGGAAGTTCACCACGCCGACTACTGGCAACGCGCTGATCAATGGTCCTGCTCTCGAGCGCTGGGGCGATCTGCGCACCACGGTCGACGTCGCGGCGGACGATGGGCAGGTGCTGCTCGCCGTGCAGGCGACGGATCTCGGTGGCGGGATGTACCACTACGAGTACTCGCTGCTCAACATGAACTCGGATCGCCAGGTTCGCTCGTTCAACATTCCTGTCGCCGGGGTGACCGGGATCACCAACGTCGCATTCCACGACAATGACGCCGATCCCGCCAATGACTGGCAGATCGCGATCGACCCCGCGATGATTCACTGGAGCACGGAGACGTATGGCGCGAACCCGAGTGCGCCGGCGCTCGAGTTTGGTTACATGGTCAATTTCCGTTTCGACGCGCAGGCGGCGCCGAGCGACCTGAACGCTTCGTTGGGGCTGTTCAAGCCCGGTGCCGTGTCCGAGGTCGCCGCGGCGACGCGTGGTCCGCTCAACACACCGCTCCTCGCGGTCGGGACCCCGGGCGCGGGCAACGCGCTGGTGCTCGCCCGCATCCATCCCAATCCTTCCAACCGTCGCACCCGGATCGCTTACGAAATGTCGGCCCCCGGTGAGGTGAGGCTCGGCATCTACGACACGGCGGGCCGCCTCGTGCGCACGCTCGTGAGTGACCAACGGCCCGCCGGAGCGCAGGCGGTGGTGTGGGACGGCAAGTCCGCCGATGGGAGCCGCGTCTCGGACGGCGTCTACTACGTGCGGCTACAGTCGGGAGCCACGACCGTCGCCCGCCCGCTCGTGATGACGCACTAGCCGG
>JAYSRO010000387.1:0-4867 GCA_043720995.1 Candidatus Eiseniibacteriota bacterium | reverse complement strand
TGAATCCCACGGTGCACGATAACACCTGCCCGGGCGACAGGCCCACGGCCTCGAGATCCGCCACACGCAGCGACTCGCCGACTGCCGCATCCACTACCACATCGGCGTCACCGGTGACCGGCTCGAACAGCGCCGGGTGCAGGTCGCTGCGGCGCTTGAGCCGCGCATCTCCGGAGAGCCCGATCAACTGCGAGCCCGCAGGGAACGCGAGGCGCGCCCGTAGGTGCGGCATGTCCTGGTTCGACTCATTGCGGAAACGGAACGTGTAGTACCCGGTGCCGTTACCGCGCACGACGTCCGGTTGGTCCGGCGTGATCGTCACCGCCAGTTCCGTCGGGCGCTGGACCCTGAAGCCGCTGACGAGGGTCGCGACAGAGTCCCCATTCACCGCCACGACGTCGTAGAGATCCTCCTGCACGTTGGCAAGGCCCCACTTCACTTGAAGATGCGTCGTGTTCACGAAGGCGACCTGGGCCTCAGCCACGAAGGTGTCACCCTGCCGCAGGTATACATGCGTGGTGTCGCGCAGCGCAGCACCCCGCAAATCGCAGGTCACCGTTCCCGCCTGCCCACCGTAGTTGGGTGTGATGCTGCTGATCGAGAACGGCAGCACGTGCGCCTCGACCGTCAAGGTCTGGGGGGTGCCCGGAACGGCGCGCGAAAGCGCGAGCACGTAGTAGTCGCCCGCCTGGGTACCGGGGACGACGAGCGAGGGATGGGCAGTAAATTCGGCCGGCCCGGTGAAGTCGAAGTCGCCGGGGCGCGGCACGCGATCGAACGCGAGATAGAGCTCGTTCGTGGCATCGGGCTGGTCGCTGGACAGCGTGAGCTGAACGTCCGCATCGGCGGACGTGGCCAGCCGGTAGTAGCGAGACGAGCCTGTCACCCCAATTGCACTTCGTGGTACGCCGAGCACCAGTTCCTCGACGTCGACCTGCGTGGGCGACGCTGACAGCGCGAGATTATTGTCGAGCGCGAGCTCGCGCACGGTGTTGCGCGTGTTGGTGCGGACGATCGCGTAGTAGAGGCCCGGCGCCACACCCGGCAACGTCGCCGTGACGTTGCCCTGAGTGTCGAGCTTCAGGGTGCGCTCGACACTCACGGTGCCCTTGATGACTTGCGACGCGTGCGGTGCGAGGTTGATGAACTGGGACTGGATGCTCACCAGGGGATCGGTCTCCTGGTAGGCGGAGTCGCGGGATACGTAGAATGCATTTTCGATGGAGCCGACCGCCGGATTGTCACTCTCGTTCACGAGCGTCCAGGTAATCGTGACGGGATCACCCGGCACGGACAACGGCGAGATCGCCACGTCGCGCACCACGAGATCCGCGGGTGCGGCCAGAGTTGCGTCGATGCGGCCCGACACGGCGACGTTGTTGTCGCGTCCGGCTTCGTAGACTTCATTGCGGCCATCCACGCGCACGATCACGAAGTACGGTCCCGACGCATAACCCGGGATGCCGAGCCCCGCGCTTTCGTTGACCACGGCGCCAGCTTCGAGCGCGCCCTCGTGGCGTATTCCGCCGAGCGGGGTGTCCCCGCCGTCCAGGTAGGGGTCGGTCGAGAGGTAAAAGTCCGCCGTCCACCCTGAGGGAATGGTCACGCCCTCGCCGGAATTCGTCACCGTCCACTGCGCCGTGAACCCTTGCCCGGACAACGCGTCAGTGGGCACGACCAGCGCGCTCACCAAGAGATCAGGAGCCGGCTGCAGCCGGACGGTGACCGTCGTCGTCGAGACAGCGACGTTGTTGCTCATGTCGATGTCGCCGGTGGAAGCGCCCGGGTCGCTGAGCACGATCGCATAGAAGGTACCGCTGAAGGTGTTCGGGAGTCCCGCGCCGAGACCATTGCTGTAACCGGCTCCCGGCGGCAGGGAGCCGCCATGCACTGTTGAGCCGAGGAAGTAGTCGCCGCCATCCAGCACTTGATCGGTGGACAGATAGACGAGTTCCGTCCAAGCGCCCGCGAGCGTCGTGCCGGTGCCGATATTGGAACCGCTCCAGCCGACCCCCATGCCGCGGCCCGATGCGGTGGTATCCGTCAGGGTCACGCCGGTGATGCGCAGGTCGACGGGCGGGTACGCCGCCACATCGACCGAACCGATCATCGTCAGGTTGTTGCCCTCGTCGGCATTCTCGAAGATGTTGCCGTCGGCGTCGGTGATGACGTAGACGTACTGGACGCCCGACACATTAGTCGGAATGTTGATCAACTGCCCCTGCGTGTAGTGGTCCGAGGAGGCGAGCCCCGCGGCATTGCCGAAGGCGCCGACGAAGCGTGCCGAGCCATTCCAGGTCGGGCTGGGCGAGATGTACACATTGTCGCGCCACCCTCCCGGCGTCGGCCCTGCCCCGTCGTTCTCGACCGTCCACGACACGGGAATCGAGTTGCCGGCTCGCGTGGTCGCCGGCACCTGCCCCGACGTCACTCTCAAATCGGGCCAGTCGGACAACGTCACTGCTAGCGGCGAAGGCGCGCCGACTCCGTTGTCGGCTTCGGACTCTTCGCCAACGCGATTGTCGGCATCGACGAGTACGAACACGTAGAAGGACCCCGACAACCAGATCGGCATGTAGAGATTTGCTTGCGCCGTGTACTCACCGCCGATCTCCAGGACGCCGTTATGCGTGACCGCCGCGTAGAGCGGATCCGATCCGGGATTGAAGTTGGCATCGGTGGAGAGGTAGACACGATCCGTCCAGGAGGTGGTGCGCGTGGCGTGCACTCCGCCATTGCGCACCGTCCACGACACCAGCGCGCCGCCACCGGAGACGGCGGACAGCGGCGCCGTCGCGCTCTCGGCGATGAGGTTCGCCGGAGGCTGAGGCGTGATATCGAGCAGATCGAGCGCCACGGCGACGTTCAATTCCGCATTATTCTCGAATACATTGCCCACCTGCGAGACGAACTGTCCGGCATTCGGCGCGTTGAGATCCGCAACGACGATGATGTGGTAGGAACCGGCGGCCGAAGCCGGCAACCCGACCACGGCCGACGCGAGGTATCCGCTGTCGGGCTCGAGCGCGCCCGAATGCGCGATCACCGCGAGCGGGGTATCGAAGACTCGAATCGCGCCGCCCCCGTCCAGCGAATAACTCAACTGGTCGTCATCCGACAGCAGCACGGTGTCGTACCAGACACTGGCATCGCTGCGCCCCACGCCATGATTGGTGACGCGCCAGGTGATCGTAACGGCATCTCCCGAAACGGCAGCCTGCGGCGACGACACGTCGGAGGCCACCAAATCGGCAGCCGCGGTGGGCAGGATGGTGAACGCGGTGGAGGCGGTGAGGTTATTGTCGCCGTTCGACTCCGGCAGGCCGTTGTACTGATCGGCCGCGACCAAAATGTAGTAGGTGCCGGCGGCACCGCGCGGCAGCGTGTAGGACGCGTGACGCACATACGCTTCCGTCGGCGCCAGGAAGGTCAAGTTCTGCGCGGAACCGAGCGGCACCGCGGTGACCGGGTTGTACGACGGGGTCGGCGACAGGTAGACACCGTCCGACCACGTCGGCGCGTTGGTGGCGCCGAGACCCGAGTTGCGCACGGTCCACGCCACTTCCATCAACTGGCCCGAGGGCGCAATGGGCGGGACGACGACAGACGTCACCACGAGATCCGGCAGGTTCGCGATCGAGATTCCATTGGAGGGCGCGCTGTATGCACTGACGTTGCCAGCGCAGTCGATGGCCTGGGCGCGGCAGTAGTAGCTGTTGCCCGCCGACCCCGTGAAGCTTGTCTTGCCCACGGCATCGACGTTGCCCTCATAAACAGGACTCGTGAACACGAGCGATGTCGCGATCTGGATGTGGTAACTCACCACCTCGACGTTGTCCGCGGAGGTGCACACGATGCTCATCGAGTTGCCGTCCTGGAGCCGCATGGCCGGGGCGTAGGCAGTCGGCACCGTGACATCGAACCGCCAGCTGCGCGACAACGCGCCGACATTGCCCGCCGCGTCCTTCGCCTGGACCTCAAACGTATGCGTGCCTTCGCTCGAGAGATTAACCGTCGTGCTGGTGGCGGCGGAGAACGCGGACAGCGGGCCGCCATCGACGCGCGTGGCATAAGTGATCTGCGCCGGGACCGAAACGGCATCCGTCGCGCTCCACACAAACACAGCGTCGGCCGTGGTGATGCATGCACCGGGTGCGGGTGCCGTGTCGAAGCTGATGACAGGCGGGTGCGCATCGACCGTGAATGTGCGCGAAGCCGGCGTGGGATCGGCGTTGCCGGCCAGATCCACCGCGGCGACGTCCACCGTGTGGCCGCCATCCGCGAGCGGAATAGAAATGGACCCTGCCCCGGGGGCAGTGTAGGCGCCACTATCGGCACGGTAAGCAAACCGCAACTGCCCCGTCGGGGTCTGGTCGTCGGAGCCCGCCCACTGGAACGGGACCGCGGCCGTCGTGACCGTGGAACCCGCCACGGGACCACTGGCGATCGATGTCTCGGGCGTGTGCAGATCGACTGTGAAGGTGCGCGCGGCGGGCGATGCATCGACGGTACCCGCGGCGTCGACCGCGTACACCTCGAAGGTGTGACTTCCTTCCGGAAGGCCCGGGAAGGACACGGATGTACCCAGCGCAGGCACCGTGAATGGATCCCCATCGAGCCGGTACGCGTAGCGCAACAGACCAACAGGCGCCAGGTTGTCGGTGCCGGTGAGGATAAAGCTCGCCGGCTGCACATCGCTCGCCCAGCCGCCCGCGGGCGTGCCACCGCTGATCGACGTGCTGGGTGCGGTGTGGTCTACCGTGAACGTGTTGGTGACCGAATGTTCCAGCCCGAAGCCGTCACGGGCGTGCAATTCGAATGAGTGCAGGCTCTCGGAGAGCCCGGAGAATGTCGCCGTCGTGGCGTT
>JAYSRO010000386.1:0-2425 GCA_043720995.1 Candidatus Eiseniibacteriota bacterium | reverse complement strand
CCAGGTTGAAGTCCGCCGACTGCAGCAGGCGCACCAGAATATTCTCGACGTCCTCGCCGACATAACCTGCTTCCGTCAGGCTCGTCGCATCGACGATCGCGAACGGCACCTTGAGGAAGCGCGCCAGTGTCCGCGCGAGCAGCGTCTTGCCCGTACCCGTCGGCCCGATCAGCAGGATGTTCGACTTCTCCAGTTCAACGGCACCCGGAGGCGTGGGCGCATAGATGCGCTTGTAGTGATTGTAGACCGCGACCGCGAGCGTCTTCTTCGCCTGGTTCTGGCCCACCACGTAGTCGTCGAGGATCTTCTTGATCTCGGCAGGCTTGGGCAGTGCCCCGCCCGCCGCCGGCTGCTCACGTTCGAGCTCGCCCTCGAGAATGTCGTTGCACAGCTTGACGCACTCGCTGCAGATGTAGACCGACGGGCCCGACACGAGCCGGGCCACTTCATCCTGGCCACGGCCGCAGAACGAGCAGCGAATCGGATGGGGCGTCGCGATGCGTTTCTTCATCCGTTACTTCCGCTTTTCGATGATGTCGTCGACGATGCCGTAGGCCTTCGCCTCGGTGGCGGACATGAAGTTGTTGCGATCGGTGTCCTTGAGGATCTCGTCCATCGTGCGACCCGTGTGCTTGGCGAGGATGCCGTTGAGAGCGTCACGCATCTTCATCATTTCGCGCGTGGCGATCTCGACGTCGGAGTACTGCCCCTGCGCGCCACCCAGCACCTGGTGGATCATGATGCGCGAGTTCGGCAGCACGTACCGCTTGCCCTTGGCACCTGCCGCCAGCAGGACAGCGCCCATGCTCGCCGCCTGGCCCATGCACAGCGTGGAGACTGGACACTTCACGAACTGCATCGTGTCGTAGATCGCCATACCGGCCGTGACCATCCCACCCGGGCTATGGATATAGAGGTTGATGTCGCGGTCCGGATCCTCGCCCTCGAGGAAAATCATCTGGGCAATGACCAGGTTCGCGACCTGATCGTCGATCGGCGTACCGATGAAGATGATCCGGTCCTTCAGCAGCCGCGAGAAAATGTCGTACGCACGCTCGCCGCGGCTCGTCTGCTCGACCACCATGGGAACCAGACCCATTACCCATCCTCCTTGAGGCTTCGCCTAGCGACCGGCCGGAACTACCAGCGATGGCTCGGTCACGATCTCTTCCTGGATTTCCGCGGCATTGATGAGCCAGTCGAGCGCCTTGCGCTCGAGCAGCGATTCCTGCAGTGCGCGACGCCGGTCCTGCGTCTGGTAGCGGGCGCGTACCCGCGCCGCCTGGCGCTGATCGGCGTCCACCATCCGCTGGATCTCGGCGTTCACTTCGTCCTCAGTGACTTCGAGATGCTCTTGGCGCGCAACCGATTCCAGCAGAGCCTCGCGCTTGAGCGAACGCTCGACGTTGGGACGGAAGCGGCCTGCCAGTTCCTTGAGCAGCGGCGCCGGAACGGTCCGGCCTTCCGTTGCTTCCTGTACCACTCGTTCCAGCATGTACTGAACCAAGCGCTCCGGGAGTTCGAGAGGGTTGCGCTGAACGAGTTCTTCGCTCAACGAAGTCTCGACTTCCCGCTGCACGCGCACCCGCTCCTCCCCTTCGAGGTTCAACCGGATCCGCGAGCGGAGTTCTTCCAGCGACGGCAGCTGGAACAGCTCCTTGGCAAGGTTATCGTCCAGTGGGCGCAACTTCTTCTCTTGGATTTTGCGGACCGCGATCACGTAACGCACTGTCGTTCCAGCCAGTTCAGGGCGGTCGAAATCGGCCGGATAGGTCACTGGAATCGTGCGTTCTTGGCCCCCGACCGCGCCCAGGAGCCCATTTTCGAGGTCCGGGAGCATCCCTTCGGAGCCCAGCTCGATCCGCTGGTTCTTGGAGCGCGACCCCGCCAGCCGACGCCCCTTGGCGTCCAGCCGGGTCGAATCGAGCAGCACCACGTCGCCGCGCTCGGCCGGGCGGTTGATGTCCGCGAACACCGCCGACTGCTCGAGCAGGTTGTGGAGCACGTGGTCCACCCGCGCCTCATCAATGTGCTGGATGCGCCGCGCGGCCTGTAGGCCTTTGTAGTTCTTGGCCTCGACTTCCGGCTTCACGTCCACCACCACTTCCAGCTTGAGCGTCGCCCCCGGCAGGAACTGCACAATACGCACGAGCGGCGTCACGACCGGCGACAATTGCTCCTGGTCGATCGCCTCGTTCACGAGCTTGGGGATGAAGGATTCCTGGAATTCGGCTTCAACGTGCTCGGCGAACTGCTGCCGCACCATGTCGAGCGGCACGCGCCCCTTGCGGAAGCCCGGCAGGCTGGCGCGCCGCTGGATCTGGCGGGCCGCCTCGTTCAGGCGTGATTCGACCTCGTCCGCCGGCACTTCGACGTCGAGCTGGTGCTGAAAAGGACCCGTGGATTTCGCTTGGAGATTCATGCG
>JAYSRO010000385.1:0-11091 GCA_043720995.1 Candidatus Eiseniibacteriota bacterium | reverse complement strand
GCGACCTCGGCGAAACCGACCACCGCCTTGTCCTTTCCCGAGTGGTAAACCACGATCGAGTCGCCCCGCTTCATCGTGCGCAGGTGAATCAGCGCGAGTGGGTTCGAGACGCCGTCCCACGTGGTCTTCCGCTCGCGCAGCAGGTCTTCAAATGAGTAGGTCGAAGGTTCGGTCTTTACCAGGAAAGCGCTCATCGCGGCAGGTTAGCCCGCCGCATGGACTTGGGCAATTGGTCCTGGGACGCGTGCCTGGGACGCGCCGGCGAGGATTCAAGTTTGACCTCATCAAACGTGTGTATGCCTTCCGATAACTCGAGAGCCCGCTGCATTGGGTTTCTTCACCCAGTTCCGGCGCGCGCCACGGATGGCGACAAGCACTTTGTCCCGGCTGCAGGCGCTCGCGATGCGGATTGATCCAGGTGGGGGCGAAGAGCCGAGACGTGGGGACGCGTCCCAATATGATTGTTAGCGACTATTCTGGGTGTTCCATGCGCTATCATTATCAGCCATGACATCCTTGACCTCGCACCTCGCGCAGAGCCCTGCCACGCCCGAAGCTGCGGCGCCGCAGTCCGGATCCCGTCGCCTCGCTCGCACTGGCCACCGCAGTCGCGGTGTCGCCATCATCGAGTTCGCATTCGTCTTTCCATTTCTTCTGATTCTCTTCTTCTCGCTCATCGACTTCGGGATTTACTTCTTTGACCAGCACACGCTCCAGTTCGCGACTCGCGAAGGCGCGCGCATCGGCCTCGTCGGGCGGCAAATCACAGCCGGCGGGAACGTGCTGAGCCGCGAAGCCTCGATCGTGCAGACCATCCAGAACTTCGCCCGGATCGCCATCAATCCCGCCAAGCTGTCGATCAGCATTTATCCCGTCGATGCGGCCACCTTTGCCGACCCGTCTGGTTGGAAGGGAACGCAGGACGCCGGAGATGCGGGCGCCTACATGCGTGTGCGCACGCAGTACACCTACAAGTTCATCACGCCGTTCGTCGCCCAGGTCATGAACAACGGTGCCTTGGTGATCCAGGCCGAAGCGACCTACCGCAACGAAACCTTCTAGAGAGCCCAGCGACCCATGCACTCATCGACCCCCGCAATCCCGACACAAGAGCAGGCGCGGCGTTCGCGCCACTCACGCGGCACCTCGATCATCGAGTTCACGCTCGTGCTGCCGCTGTTGCTCATCATGATCCTCGCGCTGATCGAGTTCGGTAATCTCATCCAGGCCCGGCTCATCGTCGCCAATGTTGCGCGCGAAGGCGGCAGTATTTCTTCGCGCTCGCTGACCGTGGACCAGGTGCTGGCCGATCTGGTCGCCCGCTCGGGACACCCGCTGCTGCTCAACGGCGGCAATGGCAAGGTGATCATCACGCGGATCGACGGTGGGCTGTCGGACGCCAAGGTCGCGCCGACCATCACGACCCAGGTGACCTCGGGTGGACTGGCGCAGGCCTCGTCCCTGGGTGGCGGCAAGCAGAACCTTGGACTGCCGGCGAATCTCTACAATCACCTCGTGTTCAGGGGCAACCGCACGTTGCCCAACGTCGATGGCCCGGACGTCACCCAGCTCACGATGGTCGAGATTTTCTACAAGTACCGTCCCATCACCCCTCTGCCGAAGTTCGTACCCGGCCTGATCCCTGAGACCGGCCTGACGTTGCAGAGCCACGCGATCTTCTAGCCGACGT
Source organism: Candidatus Eiseniibacteriota bacterium (assembly GCA_043720995.1). Taxonomy (GTDB): domain Bacteria; phylum Eisenbacteria; class RBG-16-71-46; order RBG-16-71-46; family RBG-16-71-46; genus JANLWK01. Next base: position 9,401 of record JAYSRO010000385.1, on the reverse strand, counting down.
GGCGGGGCTGCAGCGCCCCGTCGCGATGCCCCTCCAGAGGAACACCGCCATGACGAACCAAACCGAAAAGAAGAACCAGTCGGGCTCCGTGTTGATCATGGTGGCCGTGTTCATGTTCCTGTTGCTGGGCTTTATCGCCGCCGGTGTCGAAGCCGGCCGCTGGTACCTCGTGCGTGCGGAGCTCGCCAAGAGCGTCGATGCCGGCGCCCTGGTGGCCTGCAGCAACCTGTCCAACCCGAACGTCAGCCCGACGGCGCTGGCCGTCGAGTATGCGAACGCCAACTTCCCCGCGGGTGCCGTGGGCACGCCGGGCGCGGGCACGGGCAGCGCAACCTTCTCGGCCAACTTGCTGGCCGCGAACCGCGTGCAGGTGAATGGCGGCGCGAGCGCCACCTCGATCTTCGCGCAGCTGCTGGGCTTCGGGCTCGTCCCGGTCAAGAGCCTCAGCATCGCCCAGAAGCGTCAGGTCGAGATCATGCTGGTGCTCGACCGCTCAGGCTCGATGGACTACCAGAACGGAGTCCGGAACGGAGTCCCGATCGCAGCGCTAAGGGAGGCCGCGACCGGATTTGTTTCCTTCTTCAAGACTACTCAGGCCGAGGACAAGATGGGCATGATTTCGTTTGCAACCTATGCGACCGTCGCCCGCCCGCTGGGTATCAACTTTGTCGGCGCGATGAACCTTGCAATCGCCGGGCTGACCCCCACGACGGCAACGAACTCGGAGGACGCGATCGACCAGGCCGATGGTCCGAGTGGGCTGACCGATCAGACCGGGGTCGCCCCAGAATCGAAAATCGCGCAATTCGTGATCTTCTTCTCGGACGGGCACGCAAACTCGTTCCGCTACAACTTTATCTATGCGGGCCAGAGCTACGACGCGGTCGTCACCTCGACGGGCGGGTGCGACGCCAGCACGCGCAACGACGCCATTGCGGATCGCTTGGTGAACCCCTCGACGGGCGCCAACGTGGGATCCTTCAACCCCGCAGTGATCACCGGGGACGGGCTCGCGGCGGGATCGGCTTGCGGTATTGGCACGACCACCCGTTGGTCCATCTTCAATACCTACCCGGTCGCCGGCTACGCCCCGACCGCCTGTGGTATTCCCGAGGCCGGTGTTCTCAATCCCTACGTGTGTGACATGTCCGCGGTCCTCGCGCGCCTGCACGCCTCTGAGCTCAAGGCGAAGGACGTGACCGTCTATTCCATCGGCTACGGCGACATCGACGAGGCCTTCATGAAGAGCATCGCGTCGAGTGCCGCCCTGTACTACAAGGCGCCCAAGCCGGAAGATCTTTCCGGCATCTTCCAGCACATCGCGCTCGAGATTAAGCTCCGCCTCGTCCAGTAAGTCGTTCGTGACATCGAAGCCCGGCGTGAGAGGATCGCGAACATGCGAACCCTGACGCCGGGCTTCTTTCATTTTGTGCGACCACTCGCGGTGGTCGCGTTCGTGGCCTTCGGCGCAGCGGCGATCGCCAACGCTTCCGAGAGCGCCGTCACCGCGACCGACTCTACGGCCGCCGCCACGCTCGAGGGCGCGCCGATCACGGTCGCCTCGGTCGACCAGCGCATCGCCTCCCAGTTGTTGCGGCTGCGCCAGGAGCAGTACGAGCTGCGCGCCCAGGCGCTCGATGCGATGCTCGACCAGCAGGTCGTGGAGCGCGAGGCGCGCGCGCAGAAGCTGACGCCTGAACAACTGATCGAGCAACGTGTCAACGCGAAAATCGTGCCCGCGACACCGGCGGAGATCGACACGTTCTACATCCACAATCGCGGCCAGATGGCGGGCCGCACGCTCGAGCAATCGTCGGAGAGTATCGCCGCGGCCCTCAAGTCGAGCCGCCTCGCCGCTTCGCGCGTCGAGTTCGTGCGCACGCTGCGCAAGCGCTATGCGGCGCATGTGCTGCTCGAGCCGCCGCGCTTTGCCGCCTCTCCCGACGACGACCCTTCGCGCGGGTCGGCGTCTGCGCCCATCACCATCGTCGAGTTCTCCGACTTCCAGTGCCCGTTCTGCACTCGCGCCGAGGACACCATCAACGAGGTGCTGGCGAAGTACGGCGACCGCGTGCGGCTGGTGTTCCGCGACTTCCCGCTCCCGATCCATCCCAATGCCGAGGGTGCCGCGATCGCTGCCGACTGTGCGCGCGAGCAGGGCAAGTACTGGGAAATGAACCGGGCCATGTACGCCAACCAGTCGAAGCTGTCGCCCGCGGACCTTGCGGTGACAGCCGGGTCGATCGGGCTCGATGTGGAACGGTTCAATGCCTGCATGGCGTCGCCCGAGTCGCGCGCCGAAGTCGCGAAGGACATGGCGGAGGGTCAAGCGCTGGGGATCTCAGGGACGCCCACGTTTTTCATCAATGGCGTCATGATCGTCGGCGCGCGCGAGCTCGAAGTGTTCACGCGCACGATCGATCGCGAGTTGGAGCGGCTCGGCCAGTCGCGGTAACGTGGTTCCGACCGCGCCCCGAACGGCCTACCTTAAGCAGAGGAGCCCCCATGTCGCCTGCCGCCGCAGAGCACGCATCGCCCAAGTCCGCTGACACCGCGCCGACGCCCGCGGATCCGAAGGACCATCTCGTCGAGACAGAGCACGTCACCACGCTCAAGGGCCAGGAAGTCCACTACACCGTCACCACAGGCACGCTGATCCTGCGCGAGGAGGCGGAGAAGACGGGCGACGCCGCCGGAGAATCCGAAGGCGAGAAGGCGCGCGCCGCGGTGTTCTTCATCGCCTACACGCGCACCGATGTCGCCGATCCCGCGCGCCGTCCCGTGATGTTCTCGTTCAACGGTGGCCCCGGCTCATCGTCGGTGTGGCTGCATCTCGGCGTGCTGGGGCCGCGCCGGGTCGGGCTCGACGAGAAGGGCAACCTGCACGCGCCGCCCTACCGCCTCGTGGACAACGAGCACTCGTTGCTCGCCGACACCGACCTCGTGTTCATCGACCCGGTCAGCACGGGTTACAGCCGTCCCGTGCCCGGCAGCAAGGCGAAGGACTTCCACAATTTCAAGAAGGACATCGAGTCCGTCGGCGACTTCATCCGGCTCTACACCACGCGCTACCGCCGCTGGGCGAGCCCCAAGTTCCTGATCGGCGAAAGCTACGGCACCACGCGCGCCGCGGGAGTCGCCGGCTACCTGCAGGACCGCCACGGGATGTTCCTGAATGGCGTCGCACTCGTGTCCTCGGTGCTCGATTTTCAGACGCTGATGTTCATGCCCTCGAACGACCTGCCGCCCATCGTGTACCTTCCGGCCTATGCCGCCACCGCGTGGTACCACAAGCGGTTAGGGCCAGAGCTTCAGAAGGATTTGAAGGCCACGCTCAAGGAAGCCGAGGCGTTCGCGCTGGGCGATTACGCCACCGCGCTGCTCAAGGGTTCATCCCTGGGGGACGCCGAGCGCAAGGCCGTCGCCGCGCGTGTCGCGCGCTACACCGGGTTGTCGGCCGACTGGGTCGAGCGTTCGGACCTGCGCATCGACATCATGCACTTCACCAAGGAACTGCTGCGCGACCAGCACCGCACGGTAGGGCGGCTCGACAGCCGCTTCACCGGCATCGATCGCGACGGTGTGAAGGCCGAGCCCGAGTACGACCCCAGCTTCACCAACGCGATGGGGCCCTACACGGCGATGTTCAACGAGTTCGTGCGCGGCGAACTCAAGTACGAGATCGACCTGCCCTACGAGATCCTGAGCTTCAAGGCGAACGAGGCGTGGACCTTCGGCGAGCACGAGAACAAGTTCGTCGAGGTGGTGGAGACCTTGCGCAAGGCGATGACCGTCAACCCGTTCCTCAAGGTGTGGGTCGGCAGCGGTTACTACGACCTGGCGACACCGTACTTCGCCACCGAGTACACCTTCAACCACCTGGGGCTGGACGACTCGCTGCGCGGCAACATCACGATCGACGAGTACGAGGCCGGGCACATGATGTACCTGCACCTGCCCTCGCTCGCGAAGATGAGCCGCGACCTGGCGAAGTTCATCGCCGCGGCGGTGCCGGCGTAGCGCGGGGCAGGGTTCAGGGCCGCGCGGTGCGGCGCAGCGTTCAGGGCCGCGCACGCCAGCGCCGCTGCCGCCAACGCGCGGCGCGCGTCCATGCCGTCGCTATCCCCAGACCGCGGCCGCGATCGACACGCTCGAGCCATCCTGCTCGTCGCACTGCTCGTAGTGCAGCAGACGTCCATCCTTCAAATCCGCGCAGCGCAGCATGGCGTAGGTCGGCGCGAAACCGCAGATGCGCGTGCGGTCGTCGCCTGAAGCGATTGTCTTGAACCAATCATCCGCATTACCTGCAAGCGCCGCCGTCAGCGCCGCGCGATCGACGCCCTCCGTCTCCTGCTTCACGCGCGCGTCCACCGCCGGATCACCGAAACGCGGTCCCACATGCGAGAAGTCGACGCCCGCGACGTAAAGCGTCGGGCCACCGAGGGTGCGTTCGGCATCGCGCACCGCTGCCACCAGCATCTCGAACTCCGGCGCCTCGCGGGGAGTCTTCTGGTCGTCGAGCAAGGAGTGGAAGCCGCCGCACAGGATCGGCACGATGGTGAAGGGGCGGTCCTTGAGCAGGCGCTGCAGGAACAGCACCTCGAACTCGATCGAGTGCTCCTCACGGTGTGCCAGCTCGCCGCGGTAGGCGAACTCGCCCAGCTGTTGCGCGACGTGGTCCACGAATGCCGTGTCGCACATCGCCTTGCCGAGCGGAGTCTGGAAGTGCTTGCGCGTCAGCGCCAGCAGGTCGCCCATTAATGAGTGCCCGGTGCCGAAGATCACCACGCGCAGGGGTTGCGCCTGCTCGGGGCCCAGCTCGAGGAAGGCGCGCGCCATGACATCGCCCGCGCGGCGCGGATCGAGGTGCGGCGCCAGGATGGCGCGGGGGAGTGTCGCCGCAGCAGCCGCGGGTTGTCCGGCCGCGTCACGCTGCACGCGCGCCTCGCTGAAGAACCCATCGAGCGCCGACTCGAGTTCCGCGCGATCCGCGGGGTAGGAGCGGTTCTCGAGTGCCGCCGGACGAATCTCCAGTGGATGGTACTCATCGCGCAGCGCCTGCAGCGCGCGTTGGAAGCGCGGCGAATCGAGCAGCAGCATCTGGTCGAGTTGCGCCACGAAGTCACGCACCAGTCCCGCCACGCGCAGGTCCTTGTTCTCGCGCATGATGGCCGCCGTGATGTCGCCGATCGACAGCGTGCCGTCGAACATCTGCAACATCGGCAGCGCTTCCATCGAGAGCACCGGCTGGCCCGGGATCACGCCCGTCGGGTCGCTGACGAGGATCATCTCTTGCTGCCCGTCGCTGACCGGCATCAACACGAGCGGGCGCACACGCGGGTATTCGGGGAGGTCTTCCGGCGTCTCGCGTCCCACGCCTGGCGGCAGCACGATGCTCGGCCGTCTTAGCGCCTGGGAATCATCGTCATCGCCCGTCGCGGGCTGGCCGCCGGAGGTGATGATGCGCGATCTCTTCGACGGCTCGGGATCGGAACCCGGAATGATCAGCAGCGACCGGGGCGCTTCGGGGGAGTCAGGCATGGGACCTCGCGAGGACAGGATGGGAAGTGGGGGAGCGGCGCTGCGCTGGGTCTTAAAGGATGCGCCGCGTCCCGCCCCAAGCCGCGAGTCTAGCCCGCCACTCGCGGCGCCTCAACTCGCGTCAAGCGTGTGTCGCGTCAAGCGTGGTCAAAATCCTCCAAAAGAACGTGTATGAAACGCGCGGCTCGTGCACAATGCGCCGCAATGACCTCCCCCGGCCGCTCACCGCAGCACACGCACCTGCATTGGGCGCGATGAATCCCGCTCGCGGCAGCGTTGCCTCGACGCGCATCGAGGTGCGCATCGGTCACCATGAGATCCTGCCCGGCCGCCTGTGGGCCGCCGCTGAACCCCGCGCGCTGGTCGCCGTGATCCATGGACTCGGCGAACACTGCGGCCGCTACGCCGCGCTCGCCAGCGACATGGCTCATGCCGGCTACACCGTCGCCGCCGTGGACCTGCCGGGGCATGGTGATGCACCCGGTGCGCGCGGCGACATGCGGTCGTGGAGCACCGTGCGCGACAACGCCGTACATGCGTTGTGGACCGCACCGCTCGCGCTTCCCGGCGATCTCGGCCGGCTGCCGCGCGTGCTGTTCGGCCACAGCATGGGCGGTGTGCTGGCGCTCGATTATGCGCTCGCGCACCCGCGGGAGCTGAGCGCCGTCGTGACCTCCGCCGCCGGGCTGCGCAGCGCCATTCCGCCATGGTGGAAGCTCGCTCTCGCGAATGTGGCGCGCGTCACCTCGCCCGCGATTGGGTTCCCCACCGGTCTCGAGGAGGCCGGCATGTCGCGCGATCCCGAGGTCGTGAAGGCGCGCGCCGACGATCCGCTTGTGCACGATCGCATCAGCCCGCGGTTGTACTTCGCCTTCAACGAAGCGCGTCAGCGCGTCCTGCGCGGCGCGCGGCGCCTGGCGACGCCCGCGCTGCTGATGCATGGCGAAGCCGATCGCGTCGCCGATCCTTCAGGCAGCGCCGAATTCGCCGCTAGCGCGCCGGAGGCGTTGATGACGCACATCGTGTATCCCGGCGCCTACCACGAGATCTTCAACGACCTCGATCGCGAGAAGGTGAAGACGGACCTGTTCGCCTGGCTCGCCAGGACCGCGGCGGGGACCACGGCGGGGACCACGGCGGCACGGCGCTAGTCCGTTCGCGCAGCCGCGGGCCACGGCAGCACCGGGAGCTCACGCTCGCGGACCACGGCAGCGCCGGGACCGGGGCACATGGAACCAGCGCCGCACTACCGTCGCTCGAACTCCGCCACCGCCAGCACGCCCGCGATTGCCGCGTCCCACCGCGCTACCGCCGCGGTCCGCCATGCTTTGTTGCGTGACGGCTTGAACGTGCGTTCGATCTGGCGCGCGCGATCCATGTCGTGCTGCCCGCTCCACACGCCCGTCGCGAGCCCCGCCAGTAGGGCGGCCCCGAGACCCGTCGTCTCGATGACGCGCGGACGCTGCACTGGAATCCCCAGCAAGTCCGCCTGGAACTGCAGTAGCATGTCGTTCGCTGTTGCACCGCCATCGACGCGCAATTCACGCAGCCGCACGCGCCGTCCGCCCGTTTGTCGCGAGGCGTCGGTCTGCATCGCCTCGACCACCTCGCGCGTCTGGAACGCCATCGATTCGAGGGCAGCCCGCGCGATATGCGCCCGCGTCGTCCCGCGCGTGAGCCCCACCAGCGCACCGCGCGCGTCCGCGCGCCAGCGGGGCGCCCCGAGTCCCACGAAGGCCGGCACCAACGAGACGCCGCCCGAATCCTCGACCGTGCGCGCCAGCGTTTCGCTGTCCGCGGCATGCTCGAACAACCCGAGCCCGTCGCGCAGCCACTGAATCGCCGCACCCGCGATGAACACGCTGCCTTCGAGCGCGTACGCTGCCTCGCCCTTGGGCCCGCACGCCACTGTCGTCAGCAATCCCGCGCGTGAGGCCACCGGTCGTGAGCCCGTGTGGAACAACAGGAAGCAGCCCGTCCCGTAGGTGTTCTTCGATTGCCCCGCCTTGACGCAGCCCTGCCCGAACAGGGCCGCCTGCTGGTCACCCGCGACCCCGGCAATCGCAATGCCATCCGCCAGCCCTGGCACCGCGTGAGTTGTCCCAAAGGCGCCGCTCGAGGGCAACACCTCCGGCAGCATGGCGCGTGGCACGCCGAAGCGCGCAAGCAACTCGTCGTCCCAGCGCTGACGCGTGATGTCGTAGAGCATCGTGCGCGAGGCGTTTGTCGGATCTGTCGCGTGCACGCCTCCGCCCGTCAGCTTCCACACCAACCAGCTATCAATCGTGCCGAACGCCAGCTTGCCCGCGCGGGCACTTGCGCGGGCACCTGGAACGTGGCGCAACAGCCACTCGAGCTTGGTCGCGGAGAAGTAGGGATCGCAGACCAGTCCCGTGCGCCGCCGGATCACGGCCGCGGCACCCGAACGCTTGAGCGCCTCGCAGCGCGCGCTCGTGCGGCGGTCCTGCCACACAATCGCGGGCGCCACTGGAACGCCGGTTGAGCGGTCCCACACCAATGTCGTCTCGCGCTGGTTCGTGATGCCGATCGAGCCGACGTCGCCGGCCCCGGCGCCCGCCGCGCGCAGCGCCGCGTTCACCGACTTGCACACGGACGTCCAGAGCTCATCCGCGTCGTGCTCGACCCAGCCAGGCTGCGGGTAGTGCTGCGGCACCAACGCGTAGCCGCGCGCGCGCACGTCACCCTGCGCATCGACCAGCAACGCCGTGGTGCCGGTGGTTCCCTGATCGATCGCCAACACGAACCGGTTCACGCGACCTCCTGTGTCCGCGACACGAACCGGCTTACGCGACTCCGCGACTGCAGCCCGTTCACGCGACCTGTTGTGTCCGTTGGATCAGCGCTTCCTCTTCCCACAGTCCGGCGTCGTACGCCTGGAACTCTTCGCGCGCTCGCGCCGGGCTCCAGCCCAGGCGCCGCGCCATCACCGCGCAGAGCGTCGTCGCCGCGACCCGGCCACGATCCGGCGCCAGCCACAGCGTCGAGCGCCGCCGCAAGACATCCGTGAGCCGCTTGGCGAATTCGTGCTCGATCGCGAACTCCGCCATACGCTCGAGCCCCGCCTCAGCCGCGATCGGCGCGGGCAGCGGCGCATCGCTGTCGGTGTGCGTTCGTCCCGCGCGACCCAGGCGGAGCGCGGCCTGATCGAGCACGTCGCGGGCCATCACCCGGAACGTCGTGTACTTGCCGCCGGCCACGGTGAGTACGCCGTGAGCCTCGACCACCGCGTGTTCGCGCGAAGCATTCGCCGCCTCGTCGTCGGAACGCAACAGCGGCCGCACGCCTGAAAGCACCGCGTTGGGCGGCGAGCCCCCCGCACCGGGCAACACGCGACGCAGCTCGGAACGCAGGTACGCCACTTCATCGACGGAAGCGCGCCACGCAGCAGGTGGGGCGGGAGAGGGTAACTCGACTTCCGTCGTGCCCACCAACGATGCGCCGCCGAACGGCACCACGAAGAACACGCGGCCATCGGTTCGCGCCGTGAGCACCAGCCCATGGCCATTCGTGAGCGGTGGATAAACCAAGTGCACGCCGCGCGAGGGACGCAGCATCGGCTCGGGATCCGGGGTGCCCGGCGCCAACGCGCGCGCCAACATGAGCCGAACATGATCAGCCCACGGCCCCGTGGCGTTGACGACCAATGTCGCAGTCACCGAATGCTCGCCGCCCTCGAGCCGGTCACTCGCCAGCAACTCGATACCACCACCCGCCGCCGGCCGCGCGCCCGTGACCTCCGTGTAGTTGCGGATCTGCGCGCCATGCGCCGCCGCGTCGCGCGCCACCGCGATCGCGAGCCGCGCATCGTCCATCACGACATCGGTGTAGGCACCCGCGCC
>JAYSRO010000384.1:0-2436 GCA_043720995.1 Candidatus Eiseniibacteriota bacterium | reverse complement strand
AGTGTCAACGCATCCGTGGTCGGAAAGACTTCGCTGTCAAGGTCATCGACCCGCGGACCGACCTTCTTAACCCATCAACACTGAGCAATGTGCAGCGTCGATTTGCGCGAGAAGCGGAGAACGGCCCAAAGCTGTCCCACGACAATATCGTCGCCCACGTGGATCGCGGCAAATATCAGGACCATGCGTTCTTGATCATGGAGCTGGCCGACGAGTCACTCGCCACGCAAATTGAGGCTGCCCAACGAACGGTCGATGAATCGCGCATCGTCATCGCGTCGTGCGCCGCAGGATTGAAGTATTTGCACGACATGGGCTGCGTTCATCGAGACGTCAAGCCACACAACATTCTTCGGTTCGGCGCACGGTACGTCCTCGGGGATCTAGCCCTACTTTCGCATTCCTGAAGGATAGAAAGCCATCGTCCGTGGTTCCGATGCCCGAAAATACGGGCACAGACTTGCGTCTGGGTTTCAAAGCATGCTACATGAAAGAATATGCATGTATTCGAACGCGCTGTGAACGGATGCCGCTATCGGATCGCGGCTCAGTCGGTGTGGGACCCGGTTCGTGGCCGCTCGGTTGCGCGCCAGACGGTGCTTGGCCCGGCAGCGGCGCCGCCGGTCGCCGATCTGAGCGCCACGCGGACGGTGGGTACGCGCGCCGTCGGGGATGTCGGGGCGTTGGTCTGGGTCGCGGAGCAACTCGATCTGGTCGCGCACATCGACCGTGCCTGCGGCAGCGCGGGGTCGAAGGACGGTCCCTCTGTGGGCGAGTTGGCGGTCGCGGTCGCGATCCAGCGGGCGTGCGCGCCTGGGCCCAAGTGTGACTTGGAGGCGTTTCTGGAGGGGAGCGTGCCCCGCGTGTCGTGTCTGCCGTCATCCGCGTTCAGTGGCCAGACGTATCATCGGGTGGCCCAGCAGGTCAGCGAGCGGCAGTTAGAGCACGCGCAAGTGGCGATCGCGCAAGCGGCGGTGGCCCGGTTCACGCTGTCGACCGACGTGCTGGCGTTCGACACCACGAACTTCGATACCCACATCGCGACACGGACCCCCGGCCAGTTGGCGCAGCGCGGGCACGCCAAGAGCAAACGGCGCGACCTGCGTGTGGTGGGGCTTGGCGTACTGGTCAGCGAGACGGGACACGTGCCGTTGCTCTACCGGACCTATGCGGGGAACAGCTCCGATCAGGCCGTGCTGGCCGCGTGCCTGGGGGGGTTGAGCGCACTGCACCTCGCGCTCGATGAGGGGGAGGGCCGCCCACGACCGGGACAGCGGACCGTGGTCCGCGATGGCGGGTTCTGGAGCCCCCAACTGGAACTGGATCTGGACGTGGCCGGCTACGACAGCCTGATTTCGTTGCCACTCGGACACGCCGCGGCCGAACAGGCGTTGCAGCTGGCGGCCCAGCGGGGCGCCATGAAGACGCTGACCGGCACACTGGCCGGGGTGCGCGCGGCGCGGGTGCGGGTGACGGTCGGCGACCTGGACCGCACGCTCGTGGTGGTCGAGAGCCAGGCGTTGCTGGACGGCCAGAAACGCGGCATTGCCGTGGCCCTGCGCAAGGCGAAGGTCGAGTTCGCCACGCTGGAGCGGCTCATCCACAAGAAGCGCATCTCGCGCAGCCGCCTGGAGCGCAGGATGCAGCAGGCGCTTGCCCGCGAACATCTGTCGCGTTTTGTCGTGACCGACATCGGCGGAGGCGAACAGACACCCACCTTGCGCTGGCACGTGGACGCGGCCTTGCGCCGCCAACTGGAAACGACCCGGCTCGGGCGACGGGTGCTCTGCACCAACCAACATCTCTGGAGCACGGGCCGGATCGTGTCCGCGTTCCGTGGTCAGTGGCACGTCGAGGAGTTGTTCCGGCGGGCGAAGAAGGGCGGCGTGGTCCCGTGGGGGCCGTCTCATCAATGGGCAGATGGGTCGCTACGGGTCCACACCTTCGCGACGGTGCTCGGCCTGATGCTCGTGAGCCTGGCGAAGATCGCGCTCGGCACGAGCGCATCTGCCCGCGCGATGATGTCCGGTCTCGCGGACATCCGCGCCACGTTGGTACGCACCACCACGGGCGGCCCGGGACGTAGGGCGACCGTGATGCTCGCGCCGGAACTGTCGGACGACCAGCGCCGGGCCGTAAAGATCTTCGAATTGGAGCGCTGGTTCCCTACACTTCTTTCATGTATGACCAGCCGCCCTGTTCATACATGATTGACGCCCCGAAACCCAGATTCGCCTGTCCACGTTGCGAAAGTAGGGCTAGTGAGAGCGTCCAACTCCACCAGCGCCCGACGGAGCCCAGCCCCTTATGTCACGATTCTGCAGCATCTTCAGCCAATTACTCCAGCTCTTTCCCCGCACCGAGTTCCAGAAAGCCGTGGTCGCGACGCAGGCCGAGCGGCATGCGCGCGGGTTCACCTGTTGGGAGCAGTTCGTC
>JAYSRO010000383.1:0-2438 GCA_043720995.1 Candidatus Eiseniibacteriota bacterium | reverse complement strand
ATGGATACTTATGTGCAGCTCTACAGCGCGGTCGTGTTGTGGCTGCCCGCGAGCTTCCTGCACTTCATGATGGTGTTCCCGCGGCCGCGCTGGCAGGGTCGGCGCCGCATCCACAGCCCGTGGTGGTGGCTGGTGGTGCTCGCCTATGCGATTCCGGCGGCACTCCTGATCACGAAGACCGTCTCGCACATCGACATCAAGCCGCTCGAGCTGTGGTTCCAGGCGGTCGCTTTCCCGCTCGGCAGCCTGTCGTTGATCGAGCGCTATGTGCGCCCGTCGCGGCGCGTGGCGCCGGCGCCGCTGCGCGAGCGCGCGCTGGCCATGCTCGTCGCCGGCATCCTGTTCCTCGCCACCGCCATCGACCTGTTGCCCGAAGAGCCCGGGATGATGGCGTTCTTCTCGCTGCCGGTGATGCAGCTGTTTTCGACCGCGCTGTTCTTCGCTTGGTTGAGCACGCCGTTCCTGATCGCCTACCTGATCGCCAACGACCCGGCGTTCGATCCGCGCCGGCTGGTGGTGCGCAGCTTGCCCTACGCCATTCTGTCGGGGCTGTCGGCGGCCGTGTACCTAGGGTTGGTGCTGGTCGGCCAGCGCCTGTTCGCCGCGGCCACGGGCGAAGAGACGCTGATCTTCAATGTGGTCGCCGCCCTCGCCGTGGCGTTCCTGTTCCTGCCCTTGCGCGACCGCGTGCAGGGCGGGCTCAACCGCTTGTATGGCCGCGACCCGCTCGCGCTGCGCCGCGCGTTCGACCAGTCGGGGCGCGAACTGTTGTCGGCGCTCGACGGCCATGAAGTGCGCCGATCGGTCGAGGGCGCGATCCAGCGTGGGCTTCGCCGCCCGGTGGCGATCGAGTGGCCCGAAGCCGGCATGCCGCGGCTCGCCGAAGAGGTCGATGCGGAATCGCAGGGTGCCATCGAGGCGCTGCTGGTGCAGGCCGGGATCCGGCTCGAGAACCTGTCGTTGCAGGCGCAGCGCGCCACCGCCGAGCGCCGCGCCGCCGAACTGCGTGAGGCGGCGACGCGCGCCGAGCTGCGCGCGCTGCGTTCACAGGTGCACCCGCACTTCCTGTTCAACGCGCTCAACGCGCTGGCCTACCTGATCGAGACCGAGCCGAGTGCGGCCCAGCGCTTCACCGAACGGCTCGCCGACATGCTGCGTTACACCCTTGAAGCCGGCGACCGCCCCGCAGCACTGCTGAGCGAGGAGATCGGGTTCGTCGAGGACTATCTCGGCGTGGCGCGCGAGCGCTACGACAACGCCATCAGTTTTCGCTACACCGGGCCTCCAGACCTGCTGACGAGCTCGGTGCCGCCGTTGCTCTTGCAACCGCTGGTGGAAAACAGCCTCAAGCATGGCTGCGCGCCTGACGGCAGGCCGCTGCACCTGGCACTGGTGGCGGAGCGCGACCCTGACTGGCTGACGTTGCGCTTCGAGGACGATGGCGCGCCGAATGGGCGCAATGGCAAGGGACTCGGTGTCGGGCTCGAGAATCTCGAACAGCGTGTCCGTCATTTCGGCGGCGCGGACGCGAGTGTTTCAGCAGGCCGGGTGGATGCGGGCGGGTTTGCGGTGACGCTGCGATGGCGCGCCGCGGCTGCCCCGGAGCGGGTGGAGAAACGAGCATGATCCAGGAACGCAAGGACACGCCACGCCGCATGCGTGCGGTGGTGGCCGATGACGAACCGCGGGCGCGGCAGTTCATGCAGAAGCTGTTGGGCGAGGACGACTCGGTCGAAGTCGTGGCGGTGGCGCGCGGCGGCGTCGAGGCGTTGCAGCGAATCAACCAGCACAAGCCCGACGTGGCGTTCCTCGACATCCAGATGCCCGATCTCTCAGGGCTCGAAGTGGCGCGGCACCTGCGCGGGCCCGATGCGCCGGTCATCGTGTTCGTCACGGCGTACGACCGCTATGCCGTCGAGGCGTTCGAACTGGCGGCACTCGACTACGTGCTGAAGCCGGTGCGCCGCGACCGCCTGAGCGAAACCGTGCGCCGCGTCGCCGACGAGCTGCAGTCCGGCCGCCGCTCGACGCCCCAGCGCGCGCTCGAGCTGGCCCTCGACACGCCGGCGCTGGAAGCCCAGGCGGGCCCGCTGCGCCGCCTGCCGGTGCGGCACCGCCGCGAGATCAAGTTGCTGGAGCTCGACGAGGTGCCGATCGTGTTCTCGCGCGACCGGCTCGTGCTGGCGCGCTCCGCGGGGCACGAGTATCTCGTGGACTACACGCTGCAGGAGTTGGAGCGCCGGCTGCCGGCCGACCAGTACCTGCGCGTCCACCGCGGAGCGCTCGTCAACGTCGATGCGATCGAATCGTACGGCGGCGAGGACGGCGTGCTGGTGCTGCGGTTGCGTGATGCCACACGCGTCGAAGTCAGCGAGCGCCGCGCAGCCGAGGTGCGGCGGCGGTTGAAGTAACCGCCGCCGGTCACGACCCGGGCAGCC
>JAYSRO010000382.1:0-2440 GCA_043720995.1 Candidatus Eiseniibacteriota bacterium | reverse complement strand
AATCGGCAACTCATCTCATGAGGAGACTTCCGGGCATGCGTACACGATATGGAGTCGTGTCATTGTTGCTGGCCGCTTCGCTGTCGACGGCCGGCGTGGCTCAGGCGACGCAGAAGGTTGAGCTGGAGCGTGGCCTCAGCGCCGTCGAGGCGGGAGCTCCTGTTCCGGTCGGCAATCGGCCCATCGACCAAAGTGGCCGGCTGAACGCCCGGATGCATGGCCGCGACTACACGCCGGACGCGCAGCCCTATGTGCCGCCGAGCGAATACAGTGTGTTGTTCGAATCAAACTCCTCGCGCACAGAGCTCGAATCCTCGGGCCTGCGCATCTGCACGCAGGCCGGCAAGTTGTTCACCGCGCGTGTCCGCCGCAACGAGATCGGGTTGCTGCGCACGACGCAGGGGCTCAAGAACGTTCGCCTCGCGCGCTACAACGAGACGCATCTCGACGTGAGCATTCCGGATATCCGCGCGGATCTCGAGCACGCGGCCGTGGGCAGCCCGCCGGTCTACAACGGTCGCGCGGGCAACGGCATCATCATCGGCGATGTCGACACGGGCGTGGACTTCAAGCGCGCGGACTTCAACGACGTGCTCGGCAAGACGCGCATTCTCTACATCTGGGACCAGACGGATCTCGGCGGGCCGAACCCTTCCGGCTTCCCGTACGGTTCGGAGTGGACCAAGTCGGACATAGACAATTCGCCCGCCTCGGTGCGCCAGACGGACACCAACGGCCATGGCACCACCGTCGCGGGTGTGCTGGTGGGCAGCGGCGCGTTGACGGGCTGCGCGATGCCGGCCTATCGCTTTGCCGGCGTGGCACCGCTCGCACAGTTCATCGGCGTGAAGACTGACTTGTCCGACGCTGGCATCATCGATGGCGTGAACTACGTGTTCCAGCAAGCTGCGGCACTCGGCAAGAACGCGGTGGTCAACCTCTCAGTAGGCAGCTCGTTCGGTCCGCATGATGGCTCGGGGCAGTTCTCCGCGGCGGTCAGCGCGCTGACGGGCCCGGGTCGCATCGTCGTAGCGTCGGGGGGCAACAGCCAGGGCACGCCGATTCACGGCAAGATCACCACGACGTCCACCACGGTGGGCACGGACAAGTTCACCTTCACCATTCCGGCCTACACGCCGGCAGCCGGCACCTTCACGGACTACATCGTGATTTCGGGCTGGTATGACCCGGCGTCGAGCTACACGATTCGCGTGAAGGGTCCGAGTGCGGCCGACACGCTGTCGGTGGGCTTCGGCCAGTTGAGCGACAAGAACCTCACAGTCTCGGCTGGCAAGGGCGGCAGGCTGTTCATCGCGAACCAGACTTCGACGGGCGGCTTCGGTGGGACTTCGAAGGGCCGCCAGTTCGAGGTGGAGGTCTACGACACGGTGGCCACCAGCGCACCGCGCAATGGCACGTGGGAAATCGACGTCGTCAGCAATGGTGCCGCGAATATCGGCAAGCGCGTCGATATGTGGGTCTATTCTTCGCGCTTTGGCGCCACGGGCCTGACGGCCAGCGTGGTCAGTGGGCTCGACAACACGACCATGGTGGGCGAGCCCGCCGATGGCGACAGCGTGTTCGCGGTTGGGGCGCACGCCACCAAGTCCTCATGGACGTCGTGCAACAGCGGCCCGGGGTGCGGTTACGGTCCGCCGCCGACGCTGGGTGCGATCGCTTCGTTCTCGTGTGTGGGCCCGCGGCGTGACGGCGTGCTCAAGCCGGAAATCACGGCGCCAGGATTCGGCGTGGCCACCACGTACTCCTCGGATGCGGCGGCACTCGGCGTCTGCGCAGATGCCGATGACGGTGTGCATGCAGTCGAGGCCGGTACGAGCTTCTCCTCGCCGCATGTGGCGGGTGCTGCGGCGCTGTTCCTCGAATACCAGCCCAACTCGTCGCCGAGCAAGGTGAAGAAGTCGTTCCAGTCGCATGCGCGTACCGATGGCTTCACGGGTGCGGTGCCGAACAACACGTGGGGCTACGGTAAGCTCGACGTCTACGCCACCATCGATCACGTGTCGCCCACGGCCTCGATCGTGACGCCGGGCGGTGGCGAGTCCTACACCGCGAGCAGTGCCCAGACGATCACGTGGAGCGCTTCGGACAATATCGGGGTGACCTCGGTCGATCTCGACCTGTCGACCGACGGCGGCGCCACCTACCCGACCCCGATCGCCACCGGCATTCCCAACAGCGGTTCGTACGGTTGGACCGTCCCAGGTCTGTCCTCGACGACTGCGCGCGTGCGGGTGAAGGCGCGGGATGGCGGCAACAACACGGCGGTGTCGTCGAGTGCTTCGAACTTCACCATCACGCAGTCGCTGTCGGTGCCGCCGAGCGCGGTCACCGCGTTCGCCATCAGCTCGCGTCCGAATCCCATGCGCGGCTCGGCGGTTGTTGAGATGTCGGTGCCGCGTTCCTCAAACGTGCGCCTGAC
>JAYSRO010000381.1:0-2443 GCA_043720995.1 Candidatus Eiseniibacteriota bacterium | reverse complement strand
CCGGCCTTCCGGCGGCGTCACGTGCCCGCACAGCATCAGGAATAAGTTGGCGTGTCCCTTGAGCGCCGTGTAGATGGCCTGTCCCTGCGTGCCGAAGGAGCCAGGGTTGCCAGCGTTGATGATGTAGTGGCTGGCGATGATCGCGCGGCGATTGGCGTAGGTCGTCAACAAACCATCAGCCCACGCGAGCACGGCCGCATCGGGCGTAGTGTCGTACTTGAGGCAGATGATTGATGAAGTCGAGGCCGCTGGCACTGAACAACTCGTAGTGATTGTCGTTGTTCGAGCCATAGTGGCCGCCGTAGTAGCCGCGTCCCGCGAAGCGCGCGCTGCCGAAGTACTGGTTGTAGAGGGTCGTGGTGCCATCGGCGTTGCCGATCGGGGACTCGTCGTGATTGCCGACGCACACACCGAACGGGATGCCGTCCACGAGTTGCGTGGTGGACGGGTTCTCGAGCGTCTTCATCGAGCGGTCGGCGTTGATCCACTCGACCGCGTTGCCGCCGTTGTCGCCATTTTGGACGCAATCGCCCAACTGGACGACGCCCACGATATTGCGGGCGACCCGGTTGGCGACAATCCAACTCGTCTGCGCATCGAACATCGCCGGCGTGCCGCCATTCAGGCTCGAGGTGTAGTACTGCGTGTCGGGCAGGCCGATCAACGTGAAGTCGGGGCCCGCGCTCCCGCCCGCCGCCGCGACGGGCCGGCCGTAGAACGACACGTTGAGCGCGTTCGCGTCCGGGTCCGTCACGCTCACCGCGAGCGCGGGCGACGTCCCCACTTGCGTGGCGAGATTCGCGGGCGTGGGCGCAGCCGGCGCGCCCGGGGGCTGGTTCACCACGATGGCGAACGGCGCTCCCGTCGCGGTGGCCGCGCCACCCACGCCGGTGCCGGCCGGGCTCCCCACGATGGAATTCGCCACGACCGTTCCCGCGATCGCGTCGAGCGACCATCGGCCGATCAATCCTGGCGCCGCGGCGATCTGCAGCCCGAGGCTGTCGCGGATGCCCTGACCGCTGCGCGCCACGTTCCAGATACGGGGCTCATCGAGTGTGCCCGCGAAGAAACCCGCGGCGACGCCGGTCGAGGTGAGCGCACTCGCGAGCGAGGCGTGCTGGATGCTCGCGCCCTGCGGACCCCGCGCGGCTGCGACCAGCGTGTCCTTTTCGAGAACACCATTCAGGTACAGGCGGTAGTTCCGGCCATCGAAGGTGACGGCAGCGTGGTACCACGTGCCCGTCTGGACCGGCGTGACTCCGGCAATCGCGTGATTGAGCCCGGGCTGGGTCTGCCCCGTCCCCTCTTCATAGTCGGCGACGAGAACGCCATCGGAGGCGCGCAGTCCGAGAAAATAGTTCATGTCGCGCGTGTCGCCATCGGCCTCGCCGCGGCCCTTGGCGATCAACGGAATCGCGGCGGCATGGCCACCCGAGCCGGTGCTCGTCGCTGCACCCACCGCTTCGCGCTTGAACCACAACTCGAGCGTGAACGTCGCGGTGGCCAGCGGCGCGGCGGTTCCGAAGGTCACGTACTGCGAGGTGCCGTTCGTGCGCAGGCCCGTTTGGGCGAATGCCGCGGGAGCCGAACCGAGGACCAAGGCCCCCAACAACGCACAGCAATACGAAACGCCAACAGGAAGTCGCGGCATGATGTCGGTCTCGATGGGGGTGGCATGGTGGCGACGGCAGGCCACAATCGTAACACCAAGCCCACCGGCCAGCCCGGACTATTCATGAAGCACAGCCTGCGAACGCGAGCGGGTGAATTCGCGACGCTACAACTCGAAGTGGTGCGCCACCTTCACGAGGAATACGTTATTCGCAGGAGTCGTCGAGAGCGAGGACAGCGCCCGCCGTGCGTTGAATTCCCCAATACCCTCGATCTCGGATTCCCGGTTCTGCGTCCACACGAAAAACACGGTCGAGCCTGGCCGGTATTCCCACCGCACGATGGCGTTGCCGCGGATGCTGCGGTAGTCGAAGTCGCGATTGGGCAGCACGAACGGCGCCGGATTGCTCGCGGTGTAGCGCACGAAGTCACGGCTACGCGGTGCGTCGAGCCCCTTGAAGTCGCGGTAGTGCGCTGTCGTGATGTAGGGCCGAGCGTAGAACTGGATGGAGAGATTCGGAGTCAGCGAGTAATCGACGCGCAGGCTGGCCGACAGCGTCGACTGCTCGAGTGCCGCGAACAGCCAGCGACGACCGTAGGTGCGGGTCGCCGACACGTCGAGTGTATCGCGGACATAGAAGGCATCCGTGAGCGAGCGTTCCCAGGTGGGATTCAGCTCTACCGACAGGTTGGAGACAGGCTTGTACACGATCCCGGGGCTGACTGAAATTTCCGGCTCCTCTCAGATTTCCGTGAACACAGGGTCCGGGAGCTGATCGGGGCGATTTGACCCGTTGAGGTGTTCTGGTCCATCCATGATCCTTCTTCTTCG
>JAYSRO010000380.1:0-4908 GCA_043720995.1 Candidatus Eiseniibacteriota bacterium | reverse complement strand
TCCGTATTTGGCCTGCCCATCGCGAAGGCGGCAGGCTGGCGCCGTCCACGGAGGTCGCTCTTGGCCCGTTTCGCACCCTGCGCTTGTTGTTGTCGCGTGTCCCATGGGACCACGCGGCCGATTGGTGTTGAGCGCGGAGTGACTTGATTCGAGCCCAACGCGACGCTTCCCGCGTCCACCACAGCCGACCGCGGTTCCTACTGACAGGGACCGCGGTCGTTTTTTGTTGCTGCCCACAACCGAAGGAGTCGCCTCATGAGCAAGATCCTGAAGGAAGTCCTCGCGGCCAACGAACAGTACGTGGCGCAATTCGGCGAGCGCGGCACGCTGGCGCTGCCGCCGGCCCGCCGCTTCGCCATCCTCACCTGCATGGACGCGCGGCTCGACCCCGCGCACTACGCCGGCCTGAGCGAGGGGGATGCCCACGTGATCCGCAACGCGGGCGGCAGGGCGAGCGATGACGCCATCCGCTCGCTCGTGATCTCATACAAGCTGCTGGGCACCCGGGAGTGGTTCGTCATTCATCACACGGATTGCGGCATGGAGACCTTCACGGATGAAGTGATTCGCGGATTGCTCGCCTCGAGCCTCGAGACCGCGGCACTCGAGGCGAACGGCTGGAGGGATGTCGGCGAGGGACCCGGTTCATCCGAAGCCGCGTTCGTCGACTTCCTTACCATCAAGGACAACGTGCAATCCGTGGTCGACGATGTGCGCCGCATCCGCAACCACCCGCTCGTCCCCGGAACGATTCCCGTCTACGGCTACATCTACGATGTGCGCACGGGACGCCTGCAGGAAGTCCCGGAGGCCACGCGCGAGGGGAGGCCCCGCGTTCAGGAGGTGGCGCGCTCGTAGTGTTCGTAGGGGCGTTGGTTGCCGAGCACCCTGCGGATCCGGTGTCCGCGTGCTGCGTGCATGTAGGATCATGAGCAGCCGGCGCCAGGGAGTGGGCGGCGCGGCACGTGGACGGCGGAGGGACTGAACATGCGGGCGCAACGGGCGCGGCGAACCGGCGCAGGATCGAGCACTCGGGCCGCGCTGCTGGCGAGCGAGCACTCGCATGCGCGGACCGCGCTGTTCGCGAACGCACGCCTACGTACATGGATTACGCTGCTCGCGCTGCTCGCGGCCGTGTGGCTGTGCGGTGCGGCCACGCCGCTCGAGGCGGCGCCCGCGTGGCGGGAGCGCTATCTCGCGGTGTTGACGCAGTGCCGGGGTGGCGATCCTGCGGTGTGCCGCGACAGCCTGCTGGCGTTGCGCGGGTTGTTGCCCGGGCATCCGCGTGTGGTGTCAGCGCTGGCCCGTGCTTGCGCACGCGCAGGCGATGGCGCGGGCGTCGTACACGCGCTCGGCCTCTATGCGGACATGGGGCTCGCGGCGGATCCTGCCGCCGACAGCACATTCGTGGCGTGGTGGCAGGACAGCGCATTCGTTCGCGTGAGTGCGCAGCTGGCCGCGAGCGCGCGGCCGCTCGCACGGGCGACGGCGCTGCACCGTTTCGCCGATCGCAACCTGTTGAGCGAAGACGTCGGTTACGACGCCGCGCGACGGCGTTGGCTGGTGAGCAGCATCGCCCGGCGCGCTGTGATCGCGGTCGATCGTGCGGGGCGCGAAACGCGGCTCGCACTTCGCGGTGGCGATCCATTGTGGGGCGTCTATGCGCTCGGCGTCGACTCGGCACGGCGGCGGCTGTGGCTCGGCACTGCAGCGACGCCTGAGAGCGGCGATACGGCTTCGGCCGTCCGTGGCCGCTCCGCGCTGCGTTGCTATGATCTCGATCGCGGCGTTCTCTTGCGTTCGCTCGAAGTGTCTCGATCTGGCGGCGCGCACGTGCTCGGCGACATGACGGTGGCGGCCAATGGCGACGTCTATGTCACCGACAGTGTCGCGGGAGGCGTCTACCGCGCGCGGTGGGGGGAGGATTCGCTCGGGGTGATCGTGCCACCCGGATCGTTCGTCTCGCCGCAGTCGCCGGTGTTGTTCGTGCAGGAGCGGGTGCTCGTGGTCGCCGACTACTCACGCGGGATCGCGGCGGTAGAGCTTGAGCACGGCGCGGTGTCATGGCTCGCATTGCCCCGTGCACTCGCGACCGCCGGCATCGATGGACTCTACCTCTGGCGCGGTCACTTGCTGGCCGTCCAGAACGGTGTCGAGCCGCATCGCATCGTGGCGTTCGAGCTGGACCTGCGCGCCCGGTCGATCACCGGATCGCGCGTCCTCGAACAGGCCTCGCCGGACCTGGGCGAACCCAATCACGGCGCGGTGCTCGGCGATGCGTTCGTGTTCATCGGCAACAGCGGCTGGGAGCGCGTCGGTGAGGATGGACGCATGGACGATGGGAAGGCAGCGCTGCCTCCGCTGCTCATGCGACTCGAGTTACCCCTGGCCCTGACAGCACCCGCGAAGCGCTAAGCTGCGAGCCGCTGGTCCTCGCCGAGGATATTGCGCAACACGCCGGCGTCACCCGTCAGACCGCCGCTTTCCCACAGGGCGTCGAGGTCGAGCGGCTTGCCGTTGACCGCGGCGAGATCGATCCGTTCGGCGAGGAAGATGACCTCGCCCAGCGGATCCGCAAACTGCGGCACCGGGCTGCGGTGATGGTTCGCGATCGCGCGGGTCGCCCGCTCTTCGAGTCCCCAGCGCAGGGCCGCGAGTCCGCCGACCGGCTCATGCAGCCGCATCAGCGCCTTGAGCAGCAACTCCTCGGGTAACGTGACTTCGCGGCGGTTGTTGCGGCGGTAGTTCGACACCTGCTCGAACACCACCAGCTTGCCGGCATCGTGCAGCAGCGCCATCGAGAACGCGCGCTCCGGTTCGACGCCGAAGGCCGGCGCGATCTGCCGCGCGATCGGCCCGCTGCGCACCATGTGGAACCATACCTGGTCGACCAGCCCGTCATAGCGTCCGCCCGGGCGGCACAGCACACCGCGCACGGTGTTGGACAGCAGGACGCTCTCGACACCACTGCTGCCGATGCGCTGGATGGCGCTCGCGAGCGAAGTGCAGTGATCCCCGACGCCGGCATAGAAGGACGAGTTGGCGTGGGTGAGGAGGGACTGGGCCAGCCCTGGATCGCTGGCGAACAGCTTCGCGAGATCGTCGACGCTGGAATTCGGGTTGCGGCTCACCGTCAGCGCTCGCTGCGCCGCGTAGGGCGGCTGGCCGATCGAGGTGTCGAGGGACTCGCCGATCATCTGCAACACGGCGGGTGCATCCGTCTTGCGGTGCACCTCCGGAATGTCCGCGAGCAGTTGCTGGACGCGCTCGGTGATCACTTCCCACAGCGACGAGACCGTTACTGGGGGAGGTGCCGTGTTGGTCGCGCGGCGGGCAGCGGCGCGCGAACTCTGCTCGCTCTGCTCCGTCTCCAGTCCGGACGCGGGAGCAAGCGGCTCGGCGCTCGCCGGCGTCGCGACTTGAGTTGTCCTCGGCTTGCGCCGGAACCAATTGAACATCGATCGACCTCGGCGCGGGACATCGCGGTTGGGGAGCCCAGCCGCGATCGTGCCGGCACTGGGGCTCCGTGTAGGGGTGTCGGCACGGGCGGCCCGTTTCTTGAGGGTTCGGGCAACGGGCACGGTGCAGGGCTGACGGAGGCCTTACAAGCGTCCTGCCCAAATCGCGTAAGCTCAAGGGCCACATGGCGGCCTCCCCTTGGCGCGCTCCGTGGAACGGTTGCCACCAGCTTGCGTTAGCGGCTGCTCACCGCACGTCCTGAACGAGGGATCACTATTGATGATGTCACGCCGAGTCATTGGCCTGTCCGCGCTGTTGTGGGTACTCGCCGGATGCGTTCACGCCCTCGATCCCGCGGGCGCCACCGCCGCTACGCTCGACACCCACACGGTCAACCTCGACGCCAACAACAAGCTGCTGTCGTGGATCGCGCCGCAGGACCAAGCCTATGCCCGCGCGATGGCCTTGTCTTGGGACCTCCTGCTCAACCAGATGCCGGTCGATCCGCGCAATGGGCTGAGCGTCATCTTTACGAATTCGGAGTACGACCCGGTCACACTCGCGGGCACCGATTGGCCCAACAACCCGGCTGGCAAGAACGCCATGCTGTGCGACGCGGCGCGCCTGTACTACGCCTATTCGGCCGAGCCGCGAGTGCTAAGCTTCGCCCGTTCGCTGCTCGACCACCAGCTCACCTACGGGACGACTCCGGTGAACTACAACTGGGGCGGCGTGCCGTGGTCGACCGGTGCCGCGGGCTCGGTGAGCTACGGCAATGACGCGTTGCGCGAGGGTGTGGGCGTGTTGGAGCCCGACAAGCTCGGGGAACTCGGGTTTCACGGCTACCTGTGGATGTACGAGGTCACGGGCGAGACGATATATCGCGACGCCGCGATCCGCTGCGCCGACGCGCTGGTGTCGCACCAGCGCACCGGCACGAGCAACCAGTCGCCGTGGCCCTATCGCGTCAATGCCCAGACGGGAGCAGTGGTCGAGAACTATTGCTCCGACGTCATCGCGCCCATCCGCTTGTTCGATGAACTGATCCGGCTGAACCTTGGCAATGTCGCCGCCTACCAGACGGCGCGCCAGTCGGTGTGGACCTGGCTCATCAACGACGTGATCGATCACGACGCGTGGTACAACTATTTTGAGGACGTCGGCGTGCAGGACGACTTCTCGAACCCGAACCAGTACAACGCTGGCCAGACCGCGCGCTACCTGCTCGAGCATCCCGACTCCGACCCGAGTTGGCAGAGTCACGTGGAACGCATTCTCGACTGGATCCAGTCGGAGTTTGGCGGCACCGATAGTGGCGAGCCGGGGCTGCAGTACGGCGCGCGGGTCATCTCGGAGCAGGATCACTACAAGTACAAGATGGCCAGTCACACGGCGCGCTTCGGCGCGCTCAAGGCGCTCTATGCCGAGGCAACCGGAAGCGGCGTGGCG
>JAYSRO010000379.1:0-2449 GCA_043720995.1 Candidatus Eiseniibacteriota bacterium | reverse complement strand
CTTCCGGTCCCCAGGCCATGCCCTCGTGCGCCACGATGTGATCGTAGTGCGAGATGAGCATGATCGAGTTACGGGTGCTGATGCCGAACAGCGTGACGAAACCGACCAGTGAACCGACAGAGAGCCAGCCGCCGCTGAGAAACACAGCAAGCACGCCACCGACCAACGCGAACGGCAGATTCGCTAGCACAAGTGCGAGGTTCCGCCCACTGCGGAACACGATTGCCAGGAGCAGCACGATCCCGACGCCGGCGAGCAACGAGTAGAGCAGGATCTCCCGGCGGGCGACGGCCTGAGCTTCGGCCGCACCGCTGAAGACCGGGTACACACCCGCCGGCATGACGACTTCCCGGGCGACCCGACGCCGGGCCTCGGCGACGAAGGACTCCACATCACGCCCGTGCACGTTGCAGGTCGCGAGCACGCGGCGGCGCCCGTCGTCATGGAGGATCGCGTACCGTCCGGTCGTCGCCTCGATGTCGGCCAGCTCGCGTAGCGGAAACCGCGCACCTTCTGAGTTACGCAGTAGGAGCGCGCCGATATTCTCCGGCTCGCGCGCGCCTGAGGCGAGGATCACGCTAACGTCGGTGACCCGCGTGCCCTGGTACGTCTGGGCCACAGTGGCACCCTGATACGCGGCCTCGACCGCTTCGAGCACTTGGACAGGCTGGAAGCCGAGTTGCGTGAGCCGATCGGGCCGCAGTTGGATCGCAATCTCGGGCACGGTCGGTTGCGCCTCGACGGTCACATCAGCCGAACCGGAGGTCTCCGCCAGTACGCGGGCCACTTCATGGGCTTTTGCGTCCAACTCATCAAGGTCGTCCCCGAACAGCTTGACTGCGACCTGCGCCGTGACGCCCGAGAGGGTTTCCTCGATGCGTTCAGTGAGGAATGGCTTGACGGCAAAGCTCGCGCCATGGAATTTCGCCAACGTCTCGGCGATCTGCTCCGGAACGCGCTCGGCCTCCTCCGCGGAGAGCGCCTTCAAATCGACGTCAAATTCACTGTAGTGCGTGCCCCACGTATCGTCCGACTTCTCAGCACGCCCCACTCGTTGCGCCACAGAGCGAATTTGGCGGTTGAGGAGCAGCTGTTGGGTGACGGCGCGCCCCAAACGCATCGACTCTTCAATCGATGTCCCGGGCACAGCCGACATGTGAACGATGAAGTGCCCCTCGCGAAGTTCCGGGAGGAATGAGCCTCCGAGAAATGGGAGCAGCGCGATGGCAGCCAGGCACAGGACGCCAACGACCACCAGCACCGCACGTCGGCGTGCGCTGATCGCCGAGAGCAGCGCCGCGTAGTGGCGCTTGAGGACCCGCAAGAGCGGCGGCTCCGCTTCCGGCACCGTGTTCGATGGCAGCAATGCGATACACAACGCCGGTATCAGGGTGAGCGCCACGATGAGCGAGGCGAGGATCGCGAGGATGTAGGCGATTGCAAGCGGCGCAAAGAGACGCCCTTGTACCCCCGACATCGCGAGGACGGGCAGAAACACCAGAGCCACGATGAAGGTGGCGTATACAACGGCGCTTCGCACTTCGATCGACGCGTCGCGTACGACGCGGAAGCGCGCGGCCGAGTCGGTACCTACGCCGCCCTCGCGTACCCGACGGAAGATATTCTCGACGTCGATGATCGCGTCGTCCACGACGGCGCCAATGGCGATTGCGAGCCCGCCAAGCGTGAGCGTATTGAGGCTGAGCCCCAGCCGGTCGAGACCGATGACCGCCACGAGGAGTGAGAGCGGGATGGCCGTGAGCGAGATGAACGCGGTGCGCACGTTGAAGAGGAACAGTAGCAGCACGATGGACACCAGCACCGCCCCTTGCAAGAGCGAGGCGCGCACGTTGTCGGTCGCGGTGGTGATGAAGTTCGCCGGCCGGAACAGGCCTGGGTGGAGCGTGAGATTCTCGCTAGTGAGACTGGGCTGAAGCTCGCGCAGGGCAGCCTCGACGGCCTGCGTCACGCGCATGGTGTTCGCGCCGTACTGGCTCGAGACGACGAGCACGACGCCAGGCTCGCCCATGACGGCCGCATCGCCGAGTCGCGGGGCGGCGGCGTTCGTGACGCGGGCGATATCCTTCAGCCGCACGCTCACCCCTTGGTGATGAGCGACGACGACTCCACCCAGCGCTTCGGGTGTCAGGGTTTGGCCTTCGGTGCGCAACACGATTCGCTGATTGTTGTTCTCGACGAATCCGGCACCGCGCACCCCGGTAGCGTTACGTGCGGCGGCGAGGACATCGTCCAATGCCAGGCCATAGCTGGTGAGCCGGTCGGGGTCCACTTGGATCTGGAGCTGGCGCACCTCGCCGCCGAAGATCGACACCTTGGCCACGCCCGGCACGCCCAGCAAACGGGGCCGCAGGACCCAGTCGGCAAAGCTCCGCACGTCCATCGCCGATCGCTTGGTCGAGGTGAGCCCAACCGCGAGGATCACGCTGGT
>JAYSRO010000378.1:0-4928 GCA_043720995.1 Candidatus Eiseniibacteriota bacterium | reverse complement strand
GGCCACCCGTGGCGTCGCGCGCCGGCAGTTTGCCTGCGGGATCGGGCGAGGTGCCGGCGCTGGCATCCCCCGCGGTCGCATGGCTGTGCACCGGCAGCGTAGCCGCGTTCAGCGTTGCTTCCTCGTTCCCGGCCGTCTCGCCCAGGTAGCGCGGGCTCAAGCCCGGGCCGCTGCCGGCGTGGATCGCGTTGCGCGAGCGGAGGTCGGGCAGCGCGAAAGTGGTCTGGCCATCGCCGCCATAAGTGGTGCCGATCAGCGCGAACAAGGCATCGAACTGGCTGATCGGCAGCAACGCGCCATCGCAGGCCAGCCACCCGCGGGGCGTGAAGTTGCCCGCGAACATCATGACCTCCCCGATGAACGGGTTGGCCCCCTGAGTCCCGGCCTGGGCCGGTTTGGCGCGCCCCAGTAACCCTGCGCCTGCGATCGCCGCGGCCACTGCGGCGAAAAAACGCCGGCGTGGCGGCTTCGGTGCATCTGCGCGTGAATTCAGCGCATTGTTCATATGCCCGCCCCGAGCCATCGATCGAACATCGGTCATGACCGCGAAGGAAAGACGCCTTCGAGCGCGATGCAGTAGTTCAAGACGAGGTAGGGTGGCATGTTGTTGTGTGGCTGGCTTCCCCCCGCAGCGCCGACGTGATTAGCGGCGAGCGTGGCCGAAGTCCCGGCGCCGTAGGCTGGGATCGAGGCCGGATTGCGGGCAGGTAGGGCATTCACCGGCAAATCGACCGTGCCGTTCGTCGCATCGGCGAACGCCGTGTGCGTATGCGCGGGCATTTCGGCCACAGTCAGTGTGTGGTTTTCCTCGCCACCGAATTCTCCCTGCGTGAAGTCCGACAGCCCCGGCCCCTGCCCCGCATGAATCGGCGCGCGACCACGCAGATCCGGCAAAGCGAACGTCGTCTGGCCATTGCCGCCGTACATTGTCCCCAGCAGGCTGAACAGCGCCGTGTTCTGGGCGATCGGCAACAACTGACCGTTACAGAAAGCCCAGCCCCGCGGCGCGAAGTTGCCGGCGAAGATCATCAGCTCGCCGATGAATGGCTCGATTCCCGTGGTGCCGGCCTCGGCGCGCCGGGGGCTTCCCATCACCGCAATACCCGCGATTGCGGTGCCGATACGGGTGAGAAAGTGACGCCGCTCGAGCGGTACCGTTGGGGCAAGCGATCGACCCAGTCGCGGACGCTGCACCGGCATGGCGAGTCCTCATGAACGCGTGGGAGGTCGGAAATGCGGAACCGCAAGGTGGGTATGATTTCAGGTCGATTATGACGCTGTGAGCACGTTGTGGGGAAGCGCAATGTTCTGAATCAGTTCAACCCCTTCGCCAGCCAATGCAGGACGTTCAACGCGAACTGGCGGTTCTGGAAGCCGGGCGAGTTCAGGCCGACCTTGCGCTTGATGCCGCCCGCCTCGGTCACCAGCTGCGCCGAGAACATGCTGGTCTCCCCGAGCACGACGACGCGGCCCTTGCCAAGGGTGAAGGCCACGCCCTGCGAGTGGCCCGCGGCACTCTGCTTCAAGTTGTCGGGCACGGCCCCCTTCAAGCCCTCGCGTCCCAGCGTGATGTCCTGCGCGCTGGCGGTGACCTTCAGCAGGGGAATGCTTCCCGGAGGTCCCACGAGGGACTGGCCGGTGTAGGTGCGAATGCGGTTGATCGCCTCCGCCGGCCCGCGGCCGCGCAGCGTGACATGATCGCCCAGGGTGCTCGTCGCGCGCGAAAACACCAGCGTACTGGCGCCAAACGATGTATCGGCGAGCGCGGGATCGACCAGGTAGCCGTTGCCGAACTTGATGCCGAAGCGCCCCGCCATGGCGCGGCCCGCCAGGCTCATGGGCGCATGCTCGCAGATAAACAACAGCGAGCCACCCGCGACGACGTAGTTGTAGACGGCGTCGCATTCCTCGTTGGTGAACGCGGAATTCACTACCGATGGGGACTTCATGTCGTCGGTGCCGAGCGGGTTGGCGATCAGCAGGATGGCGACGTCCTTCAAGTCCGCTGGGGTGAACACGCCCACGTCCTGGATCACGTTGAAGCCGTCGTTC
The DNA here is from genome assembly GCA_043720995.1 of Candidatus Eiseniibacteriota bacterium. Taxonomy (GTDB): domain Bacteria; phylum Eisenbacteria; class RBG-16-71-46; order RBG-16-71-46; family RBG-16-71-46; genus JANLWK01. Next base: position 2,876 of record JAYSRO010000378.1, on the reverse strand, counting down.
TTCGCCATCTTCGCGAGCGCGTCGTAGCGCTGGCGCGTGGTGTGCGTGTTGTGATGACCCAAGTCGAACATCAGGATGGGATGCCGGGTGGTGAACATCGGCTTCGTCACCTGGGTGTTGAAGTCGCGGTCGGCGGATTGCTGCGATCGCGCGGCGACCGGCAGCATCAGCAACACAAGTGACAGGCATAGCAGGCGCAGGGTCACGACCATGGATGGCAGTCTCTCGCGGGTCATGGAACAGGGGGGAGTAGGCATAACGATGGCGGGTTCGGGGTGCCCACGCAAGGAACCCCACCTGCTTTTGTGAGCTCCCGCCCCCCGGACCGACGCCCCCATGGCTCCGAGCCCCTCAGGCGCCATTGTCGGGGCAGCGGCGCTGGGCCTATCATCAAGTTCCGCCGCGCACCCACGGAAGCCCCGAGGAACCGCCAAAATGTCCCGCCCGCCACTCACCGACACGCAGGGACGCACCGTTCGCGACCTGCGCATTTCGGTGACGGACCGCTGCAACCTGCGCTGCGTCTACTGCATGCCCGCCGAGGGCATGCCATGGCTGCCGCGCACGGAAATCCTGACCTACGAGGAGATCACCCGCTTCGCGAGGCTTTGCCTCGAGTTCGGCGTGACCGGAATCCGCCTTACGGGCGGTGAGCCGACGGTGCGCAAGGACTTGGCCGTGCTCGTCTCGATGCTGTCGGGACTGAAGCCGGGGCTCGACTTGTCGCTGACCACCAACGGTATCAAGATCCCCGAGATGGCCGTGGCGCTGCGCGATGCCGGGCTCACGCGGCTCAATGTCAGCCTCGACACGCTCGACCGGGAGCGTTTCAATTCGATCGCGCGGCGCGACCGCCTCGCCGATGTGATCGCGGGCCTCGAGGCGGCGCGCGCGATCGGGTTCTCGCCGATCAAGATCAACGCCGTGCTGATGCGCGGCTTCAACGACGATGAAGCCGTGCCGTTGGCGCGCTGGGCGCGCGATGAGGGCTATCAGTTGCGCTTCATCGAGTGGATGCCGCTCGACTTCCAGCATTCGTGGGACCGCGAGAAGATCGTCACGGCCGCCGAGATCCTCGAACAGTTGAACGCCGCGTTCCCGCTCGAGCCGATGCGCGTGTCGGACCCGAGCGCGCCCGCGACGATGTACCGTTATCTCGATGGCCACGGCTCGGTGGGCGTGATCGCCTCGGTGTCACGGCCGTTCTGCGGCCATTGCGACCGCATCCGGCTCACCGCGGACGGCCAGATCCGCACCTGCCTGTTCGCAAACCGCGAGTACGACATCCGCGCTGCGATGCGTTCCGGCGCGGATGACGACGCCATCGGCGAATTGCTGCGCGCCGCGGTCTGGCGCAAGGAGCCCGGGCACCTGATCAACAGCCCCTTGTTCAAGCAGCCGGAACGAGGGATGAGCGCTATTGGCGGTTAGCTCTTAAGGTTCGGGCGCTCGCCGAGGAACATCACTTCCTCTTCGAGCTCGACGCTGAATTTCTCGCGCACGCGACGCTTCATTTCCTCGGCGAGTTCCAGCACGTCACGCGCGGTCGCATGCCCGGCGTTCACGATGATGTTCGCGTGCTTGGCGAACACCATCGCATCGCCCACGCGCAGTCCGCGGCAATCACACTCGTCGAGCAATTGCCCTGCGGCCACACGGCGCGTGCCGGGCGACAGCTTGGCTCCGGGCATCTGCCAGTCGGGCGGCAGGTTCTTGAAATATGATCCCGCCGTCGGCTCGACCCGCCACTGCGGGTGCTTCACGCGGCGCACCTCGAGCTTTTCCTCGATCTCCCGGCTCGACGCCGCGGCATCGCCCTTCTCGAGCTTGAGCAGGCACGACAACAGCACGCGCGGGTCACGCTTAAGCCGCGAGTCGCGGTAGCCGAACTCGAACCACGCGGCCGGCAGCGTTTCGACCACCGCCGTGTCCATCGAGACGATCGTGCACTCGACCGTGTAGCTGCCGATGTCCTTGCCGTAGCAGCCGGCATTGCCATACAACGCGCCGCCGACGGAGCCGGGAATACCTGCCGCAAACTCGAGGCCCGTCAGGCCGCGATCGCGGCAGCGGAAGATCAGGTCCGTGAAGTCGGCGCCGCACTCGGCGTGCACCGCCGTACCGTCGAACTCGATGGCTTCGCATGCATTGCGGATCACCAGACCGCGGAAGCCGCTGTCCGAGACGAGCAGGTTGCTGCCGCCGCCGAGCAGGAAGACCGGCAGCCCCAGATCGCGACCCGTCGCGATGGCCGCGACCATTTCATCGGGCGATTGCGCCGCGAAGAAATAGTCCGCCGGTCCGCCGATGCGGAACGCGGTGTGGTGACGCAGTGGCTCCTGCGTGAGCAGGCGTGAACCGAGTGCCTGGCGGAGCTTTTCGACTGCGGTGGGCATCGTTCGGGTCATGGTGCTCGTTCGCCATTCTCAAGGGAGTGGGCCAACTCTGGGCGCGCATCGTTGCCCAACTCGCCCGCGTAGGTCAAAATCCAGTTATCGGCCGGCAACGACTGTTTGCCGCGACCTATTCCCCAACGAGGCAGCCCACCATGAAAGTCGAGATCACTTACTGCCAGCAGTGAAACTACCTGCCCAGAGCCGCCAGTTTGGCGGCCGAGCTCCGGCACGACCGCGGTATTGAAGCCACCTTCGTCAAAGGCAGCGGCGGCGTGTTCGATGTCCGCGTTGACGGCGCGTTGATCTTCTCGAAGAAACAACTCGGGCGCTTTCCCACGCCCGGGGAAATCACGGCGATGTTGCCGGCCCCCTAGAGTTGGCGTTTGCCGAATCACACGCCCACAGTCAGGGCTTGGGCGTAACGGGGCGCGGCTCGCGGACCACGTCGCGGACGACGACGTAGCCGTCGCCGCCCAGCCG
>JAYSRO010000377.1:0-11202 GCA_043720995.1 Candidatus Eiseniibacteriota bacterium | reverse complement strand
CCACGGCGCCGACGGATACGCCGTCGACCGTGACATCGGCGATCTGGTAGGCCGGATCCGCTCCGAAGACGAAGTTCTGGCTGCCACCATAGTCGACGCTCACGGGGCCATCAGGCGTAATGCTTCCGTTCGGGCCGGCCGTCGCGGTGATCGTGTAGGTGTCGATCGTGAAGGACGCGGAGATCGTGTGGTTGGTGCTGATCGAGCTGAGCGTGATGCTCGACACGGCCCCCACCGAGACGCCATCGAGGATGACGCTGGCGATGTGGTAGTGCGCATCACCCGCGATCGTGAACTCCGGGCTCGTCCCGGCATCGACCACGACGGTGCCGCCCGGCGTGATGCTGCCGTTCGCGCCGGCAGTCGTCGTGACGGTAAAGTTGTCGATCGCGAACGTGGCCGAGATCGTGTGGTTCGCCGTCACGTTGTTGAATGGGTAGCTGTTCGCCGCGCCGATCGAGACGCCGTCGACGATGACATTGTCGACGTGGTAGAAGGAGTTCGCGGTGATGGTGAAGCTCTGCGAGCCACCCGCGGAGACGGCGACGTTGCCGCTCGGGGAAATGGAGCCATTGCTGCCTGCGGATGCGTTGATGGTGTAGAGCAAGGCGCCTTGCGGGGCCGCGACCGCTGCCGCCACCAAGCCTTGGGTGAGCGCCGCGCACACGCACAGGGCGCGCGCGAATAAACGAAGATGGGAGTGCCGCGAGATGGCGGCGATCCGGCGATTGAGACGCACGATGGAATCCTTCCGAAGGGGGCATGCGGCAGAGGCGGATGGCGCACGGTCGACGCGTCCTTGCCGTCCGGCCAGTGTCAGCGGAAAATGCCAACGAGGAACCATAGTTAGCGCACTTCTGCGCGACAAGCACATTCGCACGAAACGCCCCGTGAGCCGCCCCGGCGGAGCCGAATGGCAACCGATGCCGGCATCTGGGAAGGTCCAGCGACACTTGGTTCACCCGGATCAAACCGGTTCAAGGGAGACTGCCATGTCCGACGCATCCTCGCTCGTCACCTCCGAGCACTTCCGCTACATCGCCGAGCGGACCGTGCGCGAAGACGCGTTCCTCGCCGATCTCAAGAAGGCGGCGGGCACGGAAGGCATTCCGCCGATCTGGGTGGCTCCTGAGCAGGCGAGCTTCATGCAGGTGCTGCTCAAGTCGGCGCGCGCGAAGGATGTCGTCGAAGTCGGCACGCTCGCGGGCTACTCGGCCATCGCCATGGCGCGTGCGCTGCCGTCCGATGGGCTCGTGCGCTCGATCGAGATCAATCCCAAGCATGCCGAATTCGCGCGGCGCTGGGTGGCGCGTTCCGACGTGGCAGCGCGCGTGGTCGTTCACCTGGGCGGCGGCATGGAAGTGTTGCCGGGGTTCGCGACCGACTCGGCCGACGCCGCGTTCCTCGATGCCGACAAGGCCAGCTATCCGCTGTACCTCGAAGAATGCATTCGCATCGTGCGGCCCGGCGGATTGATCATGGCCGACAATGCCTTCGCGTTCGGGCAACTGCTCGACGCCAACGCCACCGATCGCGAGGTGCCGTCGGTGCGTGCATTCAATGAAGTGATGGCGAAGGAGTCGCGCTTGCACAGCGTGATCGTGCCGATTGGCGATGGACTGTGGGTTGGCGTCAAGCGCTGAGCTCCGAGGACGACAGGACGATTATGAGAGATCTCGAAACCATCTGGAATTTCGCCGACCCCGCCGCGACAGAAGCTGCATTCCGTGAGTTGTTGCCCAAAGCTGAGCGCGAAGGCGGCGAAGCGCCGCTCGAGTTGCTCACGCAGCTGGCGCGCACCTACAGCCTGCGCAAGCAGTTCGATGAGGCGCACGCGCTGCTCGACCAGGTCGTCACGCGGATGACGCCGGAGATGACGCGCATCCACATGTTCCTGTTGCTCGAACGTGGCCGCTGTTTCAATTCGGCGGGCAAGCCCGCGGAGGCGCGGCCGCTGTTTCTTGAGGCATGGCAACTCGGCGAAGCCGGCGGGGACGAGGGGCTCGCCGTCGATGCGGGGCACATGTTGGGTATCGTCGACTCAGGCGAGGCGGCGATCGATTGGAACACGCGCTCCCTGGCGATTGCGCAACGCTCGACGGATCCGCGCGCGCGCCGGCTCGTGGGCGCGCTGATCAACAACATGGGTTGGGCGTGCCACGACATGGAGCGCTACGAAGATGCGCTGCAGTGGTTTGAGGTCGGGCTCGCTCTGCGCACCGCCGAGAAGCACCCCGCCCGTATTCACGTCGCGCAATGGTGCGTGGCTCGTTGCCTGCGGTCGCTCGGGCGTATCGATGAGGCGCTGGCGAGTCAGCGCGCGCTCAAAGTGGTGTGCGAGGCTCGGGGCGAGCCGGATCCGTACGTGGACGAGGAAATCGCGGCCTGCGAGCTGGCTCTGCAACAGAACGGGTAGCGCGAACGACGGGCGCCGCGCCGGGATTGGCTCAAGTCGTATTCCGGGGGCAAACGGCCCCGCCCCGTTTGGGCCTTGACCCGGGTGCATGTGGGTGGCCACAATCGTGGCTCGACAATCGCCGCCCGAGCCCTCTGATCTTGCTGGTCCGGTCCCCGTCGCTTGCCTGCCCACGGGAGAGCACCCATGCGCCACCTTGCCCGGACCCTGTTGCTGGCCGCCTGTCTCTGCATGAGCGTGGCGTTGCCGGCGTGGGCCGGTACCCTATGCGGCACCGTGCGCAACCAGCAGACAAACGCGAGCGTCGCGCATGCCGGCATCTTCCTGCGCACGCCCGCGGGCGCTTACACGGGGATCTACGGCGCCACCGATGTCGCGGGGGCGTTCTGTATCGCGAACGTTCCGGCGGGGACCTACGACGTCGAGGTGCGCGTCGATAACTACCAGGTCGGCTACAAACGCGGCGTGGTGGTGACGAGCTCCAGTACCGATGTCGAGTTGCCCGCCACGCTGGGCGGCCTGCGCTTCGCCGCGCCCGCGCCCAATCCCGCGCGCACCGCCACGCAGTTCTCATTCACGTTGGGCTCAGCTGGCTGGGCGCGGCTGTCGATCTTCGATGCGCGGGGCAGGCTCGTGCGCGGCTGGAGCAGCGCGTCACTGTCCGCGGGCGATCACTCGCAAGCCTGGAACCTCACCGATACAGCGGGCCGGCCCGTCGATGCCGGCGTCTACTTCGTTCACCTCGATACCCCGATGGGCGGACGCGTGCGCGCGCTCGTTCGCATGCGCTGACTTAAGGACGGAGACTCTTGCTATGACTTCCAACCCCATAACTCCGCGCCGCCTCGGTTCATTCGCGCTGCTCGGTGGGTTCGTTTGCCTCGGGCTGGCGCTCGCCTCGAGCTGCAGCAAGCACAGCGTCCTCGAGCCGCTCGCGGTGACTCCTGCCGCGGAGGGTCCGGTGGTCGCGGGCGAGGTGTTGCTGCAGAACAATGCGCACGGTGTCGGGCTCGTCGTGAAGCTGGAGCCGGCCACAAACGGAGTCACGGCGACGGTGCGCCAGACGATCGAACAGTCGACTGCCGTCAGGGTGCTCAACGCGCCGCGTGAGCAGGCGGTGGCGGCGAGTGGCGTCCGTGCGACGGTCACCGATGCGCTCGGTCGCTATGCGTTCGATGGCGTGGAGCCGGGCGATTATGTCGTGAGTACCGCCAGCCGCAACTACCTCGCGGGCAGCACGCCGTTGCGCGTGGCGTCGACGCTGTCCGATACGACGTACGTCAACATCAGCCTCGTGCCGACGGGGACGTTCACCGGCGTGACCACGCTCGAGAACGCCCCCACGCATCCTTCCACCGTGATGTACGTCAACGGCACCTCCTACGTGGCCGTGACCAATGCGACCGGCGGCTGGGTGATGCGCGATGTGCCGATCGGGACGCACACGCTGACCGGGACACACGCGGGCTGGCTCGACCGCTCGACCCCGGGCACGTTGGCCTTCGCTGGTGACTCGGTCGCGGTCTCGAGCCTGATCCTGCCGCTCAATCGCAATATCGTTCCGGTCGCGGGCATCGCGGTTTCGGGCAGCTGCACGCTGACGCCCTACGCACTCACCGGGACGGGTAGCGATGCGGATGGCACCATCGTGCTGTACGAGTGGGACTTCGAGGACGATGGCATCACGGACTACGTCAGCGCCGCGACGGGCGCCACGTCACACAGCTACGCACCCGGCCCCCATCGCGCTCGCTTCACCGTGCGTGACAACAATGGCGGCATAGGTGTCGCGGTCGTGAATATCAACACGTCCGCGGCCGACTCGGTGTTCGTCTCGGCCTCGACGGGTTCGCCCTCGGGCACTGGCACGCGCGCCAACCCGTTCCAGACGATCAGTGCGGGCATCACTGCAGCGCTGACCCTCGTCGGCGGTTGCCCTGTCACGGTCGCGGTCTCGAACGACACCTACAACGAGACGGCGGTGTTCCTGGCGGGCGCCGGCGGGGCTGGCGGAGTCTATGTCAGTGGGGGATTGAGCCCCGTGACATGGACGCGAGTGCCGGGGAGCTACTCGATCATCACCGGAAGTTCCTTGCCCAGCACGTTCCAGGGCCAGGCGGGCAACTTCAGTGCATCGGGTCTGGATATTCGCGCTACGAATGCCGTGGGCCCTGGCTTCTCGTCGATCGCGTTGCGGGTCGCCAACACGACAGGCGCTGTTGCGTTCAATGATTGCCGATTCACCTCGGCGGCTGGGGTTGTGGGCGGCAGTGTCGGGGGCGGCGTTGACGGTAACGCTGCTACGCCCGGCGGCAACGGCAACGGCGGCACCAGCGGCGGCTCAACAGGTGGCAACGGTGGCACCGGTGGCGGCGCGGGGAGTCCTGGCGGAACCGCAGGTGCTGCCGGCGGACTGGGTGGCTTCGGCGCGACCGGCAGCGCCGGTTCGCCGGTCGCGAGTTGTGCGACGGGTGGCACGGGCGGCACGGTTTCGCCGGCGTGCGGCACGGTTGCCTCCCCGGGTGGTGCGGGTGGGAACGGCTGCATTGGCGCTCCGGGAAATCCCGGTAGCGGAGGTTCCACCGAGGGCGTGTTCAGCGTCGGGACCTTGACCTGGGTCCCCACGCCAGGCAATGCCGGGACGATCGGAGCGGGCGGCAAGGGCGGCGCCGGTGGCGGTGGTGGCGGCGGTGGCGTGAGCGGCACCTTCTGCAGCGCTGATCGTGGTGGCGGCGGCGGCGGCGGTGGCGGTGGTGGTGGCTATGGCACGGGTGGTAGCGGCGGGGCCGGCGGCGGCGCTTCGATTGCCGTCGTGGTCGTCAACAGCAGCGATGTGACCTTCACGTCGTGTCGCTTCACCTCGGGTAGCGGTGGCGCGGGTGGCACCGGTGGCAAGGGTGGCAACGGCGGCGCCGGCGGTTCGATCGGGGTTCCCGGTCTGGGCGCCGACGATTCCGCGGTCGGCGGCCAGGGTGGATTTGGCGGTGCCGGGGGTGCCGGTGGCGGTGGCGGCGGCGGCCGTGGCGGCTCGAGCATCGGGCTCTACTACGCCACTTCGACCGTGACGCTCACCAGCGCGACCTATGTCACCGGCTTCGGCGGCAACGGAGGCCCTGGTGGCGCGGGTGGTACCGGTGGGATCGCCGGAAGTCCGGGCTCCGCTGGCGCATCGATCTCGCACATTCCCTGACGCGCGACACTCGAACCCTCTCAACGGCACGGCTCCTCACGGGCGCCGTGCCGTTGTCATTCATGCCGTGGGGGGAGCGCAGCACCGCCCCGCGATCGCTCAGCGGCTCAGCAGCCCCGCATCGAGCACGAACTGTGATCCGGTCACGAAGCGCGCCTTGGGCGATACGAGCCACGCCACCATTTCGGCGACGTCAGCAGGCTCGACCCACGGCACCGGCAGCAGGTTGCCGGCCGAGCGTTCGGCGATCTGGATCGGCGTCATGCCTTCCATCGCCGCGAGGCCGTCGTTCATCGGCGTGTTGACGCCGGTCGGGTGAATCGACACCACGCGCACGCCATGCGGCGCCAACTCGATCGCCCACGACTTGGTTAAGCCCACGAGCCCCCACTTGCTGGCGGCGTAGTGGCTCAGGCGGTTCATGCCGCGCAGCCCTGCGACGGATGAGTTGTTGATGATCACGCCGTGCTGCTGGCGGATCATGTGCGGGATCACATGCCGCGCCACGATCCATGCGCCCTTCAGGTTGATGTCGATCATGGCGTCCCACTCGCTCTCGGGCAGTTCGTGCGCGAGGCCGTAGGCGCAAATGCCGGCGTTGTTGAACAGAATGTCGATGCGCCCGAGTTCCGCGGCGGCACTCGCGACAGCCGCGGCCACCGCCGCGTCATCGCGCACGTCAGCCGCGAACACGCGCGCCTTGACGCCGAGTGCTTCGACTTCGCGCTGCAGTGACGCGAGCTCGTCGCTCGTGCCCAGCGTGTACGCCGGGAAGCTGAGCGGCTTCGCCACGTCGAGTGCCACGATGTGCGCGCCATCAGTCGCCAGCTTGAGCGCGGTGGCGCGGCCCTGCCCGTGTGCCGCGCCGGTGATGAGGGCGACTTGTCCTGCGAGGTCTTGCGTCATTGATTCCTCCGCGAGAATGGTGCTAGCGCACGCTGCCGGGGCGCCGGTAGACGCCGAGATATTCGTCGAGTTCCACATCGAGCGCGTTGTTGACGATGTTGGTCGCGATCATCATCGCGCCGAATGCGGTGAGTGCGACGATCTGGTGTGGTTCGAGGAACGCTGCGATGGCGGCATACGCATCGTCCGGGACGCCCCCATTGTCGCGCGTCAGGGCGCGCCCAAAGTTCACCAGGGCGGTCTCATGCTCGTCCAACACGAGCCGGTCCGGATCCTCGCCCGCGTCGATCATGATGCGTCGGAAGAACGTCGAGCAGATCAGGCACTCCGCTTCCGTCGAAACGGCATGAGCGAACACCGTCGTGGCGCGCGAGCCAAGGAACCCCGCGACCTCATCGCGCAGCGGGTACCACTCCATCAGCGCGATCAGCCCGCGAGGCGAATGGGCCAGCGTGCGCTTCATATTCGTAACGCGGCCGTGGGCCGTCATCTGGCGGTCCAGCTCGGCCGCTGACTCGGAGGCGAGCAGCCCGGTGGCGGGCATAACACGTGGCATTCCTTGACTCCTTGTTGTTGACGGCGGATTGCCCGCTGGGGGAACCTTTTGGCCACGAGACCGGGGGGCCCGAAAGCCTCGGCATGCCGCGCACCTTTGATTCCATCATCGCCAGGGGGCATCCGATGTGTGACCGAGGGCTTCGTCGTCTGCTGGGCTCCGCAGCCGCCCCCGCGCTGTTGTTGTGCCTGGGATTCTGCCTCATCGCAGCACCCAGCGCCCGTGCGCAATCGTTGTTGCCGGATTTCCCCATCACCAACGGGCCCGTCTACGCGCAGGTGATTTCGGGCGGCACGTTGTACCTGGGCGGGGCGTTCAGCTGGATCGGGCTCGCCAGCGGCGGTGGTGTGCCGCTGGATGCCGCGGCGGGGACGCCGGCGCCGAACTATCCCAAGGTCACGGGCATCGTTCGTGTCGCGGCTGGCGATGGCGCCGGCGGCTGGTTCATCGGCGGCGCCTTCAGCGCGGTGGGTGGCGTGCCGCGCGCAAACCTCGCGCACATTCTCGCCGATCAATCGGTTGCACCGTGGCGGCCCGAGGCCAACGACACCGTGTATGCCATCTCCACCGACGGCACCACGGTGTATGCCGGTGGCGTGTTCACCAATGCCGGCGGACTCGCTCGCCCGCGCATCGTGGCACTCGACGCCACCAGTGGACTGGCGACTTCGTGGAACGCGCAGGCCAGCGACGCGGTGCGCGCACTCGTGCTGAACGGTACGACGCTTTACGCGGGCGGCACCTTCAACATCGTCGGCGCGCAGTTGCGCAATGGCATCGCGGCCCTGAGCACCACGACAGGGTTGGCGACGAGCTGGAACCCCAATGCCAACGATGTCGTGCGCACGCTGGCGGTGAGCGGCACCGTGATCTACGCCGGCGGCGACTTCACCACCATAGGCGGGCAGACGCGCAATTGCGCCGCGGTAATCGACCTCGTCACCGGCGCCGCAACGGCATGGAATCCCAACGCCAATGCCAGCGTGACTTCCGTGGTGCCGGTTCCGGGCACGGTGTATCTCGGCGGCACGTTCACCACGGTGGGCGGGCAGGCGCGCACGCGACTGGCCGCGGTGGATGCGACGGGTGGCGCGTTGCTCGCATGGAACCCGCAGGCGGACGCGGCGGTGTACGCGCTCGCGGCCAGCGGTGGCGTGGTCTATGCCGGGGGCGCCTTCGCGCTGGCCGGCGGCGCCTCGCGCGCCGGCCTCGCGGCGCTCGACGGCACGAGCGGGCTGGCGCTGTCGTGGAACCCATCCGCGAGTGACGCGGTCCGCACGCTCGCCGTGCAGGGTGGGCTCGTCTACGCGGGCGGTGACTTCACGATCCTCAATGGCCAGCGGCGTAACAATGCCGCGGCAATCGATGCCGCCACCGGCGCGCTCGCCGATTGGAACCCCAATCCGAGTGACTGGGTGCTGTCGCTCGCGGCCAACGCCACGACGGTTTATGCCGGCGGGCTGTTTGATTCGATCGGCGTGACGCCCCGCAATGCGCTCGCCGCACTCGATCCCATCACCGGCGCCCCAACGAGCTGGAACCCGAACCCCGATGCCGAAGTGCTGACGCTGTCGCTCGGCGCCACGGCGCTCTATGCGGGCGGGAGCTTCCTCGCGATTGGCGGCCAGACTCGCCACTACGCCGCGGCGCTCAACCTGACGACCGGTGCGGCCACCAGCTGGAACCCCAATGCCGACGGCTTCGTGTACTCGCTCGCGTTGAGTGGATTGCGGGTTTACGCGGGCGGCAGCTTCACCACCATCGGCGGGCAGTCGCGCTCCTACCTCGCGGCACTCGATCCCACGACAGGCAACGCCTCGTCGTGGAACCCAGCCCCGGATGACTGGGTGCTCGCCGTGGCACCCAAGGGCAATCGCGTGTATGTCGGCGGCAGCTTCACCACCATGGGTGTTACCGCGCGCAACAGCGCGGCGGCCGTCGACTCGGTCACGGGCGTCGCCACGGCATGGGCTCCGCAACCCGACGGTGGCGTCACTTGCCTCGCGGTGAGTGGCAGCAATGTCTACCTCGGCGGCAACTTCCAGTACGTGGGCGGCCGCCCGCGCAAGTGTGTCGCGGCGGTCGACGCCGTCACGGGTGTGCCGACGCCATGGACGTGTGACGTCAACGCCCAGGTCGACGCCTTGATCGCCGCATCCACCGTGATCTATGTGGGCGGCGAGTTCACTGCTGTCCGCAACCTGCCGCTCGGTGGGCTCGCGGTGAGTGCCGCGACGTTGTTGAGCGTGCCCGCGGGTCCCGCGCCCGAGGGGCTCGCGCGCCTGCAGCAGATCGCGCCGAACCCGTTCCGCTCGCACACACGGATCCGGTTCACGCTGGGCGCCGCGCAGACGGTGAGCCTGAGCATCTTCGATATCGCGGGCCGCGAAGTGGCGACGCTCGCCGATCACACGCTATTGCCTGCCGGGGCGCACGAGCTGCCGCTCGATGCGCGCGCCCTGCCGAGTGGCGTCTACCTGTGCCGCCTCGACGCCGGCGCCGCGAGCGAAACGCGTCGCATCGTGCTGGCGCGTTGAACCATTGTTGCTCGCGGGGCGTTGCCGGGGTATGACTCCCTGACCATGCCCGCCATCGTCGTTGAAAACGTCGTCAAGACCTTCCGCTCGGGACGCGTGCGCGCTCTCGATGGGGTGTCGCTGACGCTCGCGCCCGGCGAGGCCGTGGGCATCATCGGCCCCAACGGAGCGGGCAAGACCACGCTGTTCGGTTGCCTGCTCGGGTTCCTGCGTCCGGACTCTGGCACCATCACCATCGACGGACGTGCGCCGGACGATCTGGCCAATCGCGCCGTCACCGGCTACTTGCCCGAGCGGTTGGTGATGGACCGTTGGATGACGGGACTCGACTTCCTCGCCTACCACCATGCGCTGGCAGGGCTGCCGGAAGCGAGCCGCCGCAGCGATTCCATTGGTGCGATGGAGCGCGTGGGCCTGGACCGCGACGCGGGCCCCAAGGCCATCAAGTCTTACTCGCGTGGCATGCTGCAGCGGTTGGGGCTCGCCCAAGCGCTGCTCGGCGAGCCGCGATTGCTGTTTCTCGACGAGCCGATTTCGGGCGTCGATCCCACCGGTGTGCTGCTGTTCCGCCGCCTGCTGGCGGACCAGCGTGCGCGGGGTGCCACACTGCTCGTCAACTCGCACCAGCTCGATGAAGTCGAGCGGCTGTGCGATCGCGTCGTCTACGTCGAGAAGGGCCGCGTCGCCGCGATGCAGACGCAGGCGGTGGGCGCGAGTTCTGCGCGCGCGGTTCGCGTTCGCTTCGCGGTGGCAGCACCGCCGCCGCGCGCCGCGATCGAGGCCGCCGCCGTCGCGGCGGGCGCCCAGTTGCACGATGTGACACCGCCCGATGCGCGCTTTAGCGTCGCGGACGATGCCGGCGTCACGCGCCTGCTGTCGGCGCTGTTGTCGCAGGGACTGCAGGTCATCGAAGTCGTGCCTGAGCATAGCCGCCTCGAGCGGTTGTTCACCGGTGCCCAGCGGAGCGACCCCTCATGATCCGTACCGTGATGCTGACGCTGGCCCGCGAGCGCCTCGGCAGCCCCATGCGCTGGTTGCTCGCCGTGGTGTGGTTCGCCTTCGGCATGATGGGTGTGTTGTTCGGCGGGCCATTCGACGCCCTGAATCGCTCGTCGATGGGCGCGTTCGGCATGATCATGGCCGCGGGATTGATCGGGCAGGACGTCTCGAGCGGCGTGCTCACGCTGGCATTTGCCCGGCCGATGCAGCGCATGGAGTGGGTCGTGGGCCGCTGGCTGGGCGCCGGCGCGCTCGCCACGGCGATCGTGTTGGTACAGCTGCTCGTCGCCTTCAGTGTGGCGACCGGGCGTCATGGCATGCCGCCGGTTGCGACACTCGCGATGCTCGCGCTGGAAGGAACGCTCGCGGTGTTTGGTGTCAGCGCGGTGCTGTTGATGCTTTCGAGCCTCGTGCCCGGCCTCGGCGATCTCGCGCTGCTCGTCATCGCGACGATCGCCTCGTCGATCCTCCCCACGGTCGCGGGGCACTACCACATCGATTGGCTCGTGCGGGCGGGCGAGGAGGCGCAGCGCTTCCTGACCGCCAGCGTTGACCTGCGGCCGCTGCTCCACCACGCCCCGATGCCGTGGTTCGAACT
>JAYSRO010000376.1:0-2456 GCA_043720995.1 Candidatus Eiseniibacteriota bacterium | reverse complement strand
TCGCGCGAGCGCTCGCGGTCGATCCTGACTTGCTCGTGGCCGACGAACCGACATCAATGCTCGACGTCTCGATCCGCATGGGCGTGCTCAACCTGCTCGCTCAGCTCAAGCGCGATCGCGGGCTGTCGATCCTGCTGATCACGCACGATCTTGCTTCGGCGCGCTATCTGGCGGACCGCATCCTCGTGCTCTATCGCGGCCGCTTGGTCGAAGACGGGCCGAGCGAGCAGATCGTCGCCTCGCCGGCGCACCCGTACACGCGCGCCCTGCTCGCATCAATCGCCGACACCGACCGCCGCGCCGCGGCAGCGCCTCCCGGCAACGCGCCGCAGGGTCACTCGAGCACCGCGGGCTGCCCGTTCGCGGCCCGCTGCCCGGACCGCATGGACACCTGCTGGATCACTGACCCTGAGCCGCGACGGCTGGGGGAACGTTCCGTCCGTTGCCACCTCTATCCAGCCAGTGCGCTGGTCAACAAGGATTGAGCCCTGTGACATTGCAACCATTCCCGAAGGACTTCGTGTGGGGTGTCGCCACTTCGGCGCAGCAGATCGAGGGGGCCTTCGATGAAGACGGCCGCGGCGAGTCCGTGTGGGACCGCTACGCGCGCTTGAGCGGCAGCATCGTCGACAAGACCAATCCCAAGGTCGCATGTGACCACTACCACCGCTGGCGCGACGACATCGGCATGCTCGAATGGTTGGGAGTGGGCGCTTACCGCTTCTCGATCGCCTGGCCGCGCATCGTTCCCGATGGCGACGGCAAGGTGAACCCGAAGGGGCTCGATTTCTACGACGCGTTCGTCGACCGCCTGCTCGCGGCCGGTATCCAGCCGTTCGTCACGCTCAACCACTGGGACATCCCGCAGGCGCTGCAGGATCGCGGCGGCTGGACTTCGCGCGCGACGGTCGATGCGTTCGTGCGCTACGCCGACGCCGTCAGCCGGCGGCTCGGCGATCGCGTCGGCAACTGGGTGACGCACAACGAGCCGTGGTGCATGGCGCACCTCGGCTACGAGACGGGAGTGCATGCGCCTGGCCTGCACCTGCCGAGCGTGTCGCTGCGCGTCGCGCACCACTTGTTGCTCTCGCATGGCCGCGCGGTCGAAGTGCTGCGCCGCAACTCGCCGCGCGCCGAAGTCGGCATCGTGTTGATCCTCGCTTCGGTCTATCCCGCGACTGGCTCGGATGCCGACCGCGATGCGGTGCGCCATCTCGATGGCTCGTTCAACCGCTGGTACCTGGACCCGCTCTACCGCGGCGCTTATCCCGAAGACGCCATCGCCGACCGCGTGAAGCTCGGCCACCTCGCGAGCCCACGGTTGCCGTTCGTGATGGAGGGCGATCTCGAGACCATCGCAACGCCGACGGACTTCCTTGGCGTCAACTACTACAGCCGCAGCGTCGTGAAGGCTGGCCCCAAGGGCGCGCCGGTCGCGGTGCAAGTGGTGCCCGATGAAGAGCTCACGGCGATGGGTTGGGAAGTCTACCCCGACAGCATGTACGAGGTGCTCGCGCGCGTGCACAAAGAGTACGCGCCGCCGCGCATCTACCTGACGGAAAACGGTGCCGCGTACCCGGACGAGCCCGGTCCCAACGGTCATCTGGCGGACACGCGTCGAGTTGAGTACCTGCGTTCGCACATCGCCGCGGCGCAGCGCGCCATGGCGGACGGCGTCCCGCTGGGCGGTTACTTCGTGTGGTCGCTGATGGACAACTTCGAATGGAGCCAGGGCCTGTCCAAGCGCTTTGGCCTGTACCACGTCGACTACGCGAACCAGGCCCGCACGCCGCGCGCGAGCGCGTTCTGGTATCGCGATGTGATTGCCCAGGGAGCGGTCGCTTCGGCCGCCGAGCCACAGCACTCGAGGAGAAACCCGTGAGGACGCCCGCCGCTCGTCGTCTGAAGTGCATCGCCCCCTCGCTTGCGGCGTGGGTAGCCGTGGTGCTGGTTACCGTGACACCCGCGGCCTCGCACGCGCAGGCGGACTCAACGGGCAAAGCTGAGGTCGTGCGTGTCATCACCGACGCGACCGGCCAGCGGCTGCAAGTCGGCGGGCGCGACTTCATGGTCAAGGGGATGAACTGGGACTACACCCCGATCGGCCAGAACTACGCCTACAATCTGTGGGAGCAGTCCGATGACATGATCACCACGGCGCTCGACCGCGAGATGTCATTGCTCGCCGGCATGGGCGTCAACGTGATCCGCATCTACACCGGCATCCCGCCACGCTGGGTGCGCTACATCCACGACCGCTACGGCATCTACTGCATCATCAACCACACCGTCGGGCGTTACGGCTTCACGCTGGATGGCGTGTGGAACGCGAATACCGACTATTCCAAGCCGCGCATGCGAGCCGCGATCTCCGCCGATGTCGCCGCGATGGTGAACACCTACCGCGGCACGCCCGGCGTGCTGATGTACCTGCTCGGCAACGAGAACAATTACGG